>CANQFY010000097.1 GCA_947600025.1 uncultured Oscillospiraceae bacterium | reverse complement strand
TGGGCCTGTAGCTCAGCTGGGAGAGCGTTCGGTTCGCATCCGAGAGGTCGAGAGTTCGAGTCTCTTCAGGTCCACCACTTGCGAGGTATACGAACACCCGGTGTTCGTATACCTCGTTTTTGCTTCCGCCGGGAAGGGCGCACCCCGTCAGGGGTGCGCCCTTCAAGTAAACGCTCCCGCCTTTTGGGCGGGAGCGAAAAAATTTTACGCCGGGTACATATTGGTCAGCAGCAGTAACAGCGGCAGCACCAGGGAGAATACGCTGATGATCCATGGATACATGGTCCTGCGGGAGCAGAACATCAGCACCAGACACAGCACCGTCAGCACCAGGGGACCCATCACCGCGGCGTTCCGGGAGATCACCAGGGCAAATTCCCCGGTGGTCTGCAAGTCGATCCCCACCTGCTCCGGCAGATGCTCCGTGTTGTACTGGGCCAGCTGAACGGCCAAAACCAGCACTGGGATGGACAGCAGGACCTTGCGCATCCGCACCAGGTATGTAACCACCAGTTTGAAAGCGTGGCCCACGCCCCCCAAAAACGACCCCGTGGCGTCCAGACCCGGCTGGAGCCGCTCCCGGAAGGAGAGATATTTTTCCGTCATTGTGTTTCCGTCGCGCATAGGCCACCTCCGCGCCCAAACCGGGCTTCCCGCGTTTTTTCTAGTATAGCACATTTTCCGGCAGAACGCAAGAGAGACAAATTGGAAGAAACGGTGAATTAGTCCATTTTTCTGGACTGAATCTGTGATATCCTTGTGTCAGTAATTCACAAGGAGGTTTTTTCGATGAGACAGTCCGCAGCCCTTCGTTTAGAGCCCATGCCTGCCCCGCCCATGCGGGAGCCCATTCCCTTTCCCAATGCCGCGCCTAAGGTGAAGTGGAGCCACCGCCTCCTGGACGCCCTGCTGATGCTGGCCATTGCCGGCAGCGTGGCGGCGATCGTCGCCATGCTGCTGGTGCTCTAGCTCCGCCGGTTCTCCCGGTAGAGGATGGCCAACCCCTTTAGCACCAGATCCTGGTCGTAGATCATGGGGGTGGCGCACAGAGGCGTCAGGAAGGGGGCGATGCCCCCGGTGGCGATGACCGTGGTCTTTTGGCCCAGCTCCGCCTCGATCCGGGCAACCATGCCGTCCAGCATAGAGGCGGCGCCCAGCAGGACGCCGCTGCGCATGGCGTCGATGGTGTTCCGGCCGATGACCCGCTTGGGACTGTCCAGCTGGATGCCGGGCAGCAGGGCGGTGCGGTTCATGAGCGCGTCCAGGGAGATCTGGACCCCCGGGCAGATGCAGCCGCCGATGTGGGCCCCGTTTTTGTCCAGCACCGAGAAGGTGGTGGCGGTGCCCATGTCGATGAGGATCAGGGGCGGCTGGTGGCTTCTGAGGGCCGCCACATCCGCCGCCACCAGGTCTGCGCCGGTCTGGGCGGGGTTTTCCAGAAGAATGTTTAACCCGGTTTTCAGCCCTGGGCCCACCACCAATGGGTGCTTGCCGGTGAGCTTCTCAATGGCGGCGCGGAAGTCGTTGAGCACCTGGGGCACCACGCTGGCAATGATGGCGCCTTCGATTTGGCCGGGGGCAAGGCCGTTCACATCCAACAGGATCTTCAGATCCACGCTGTACTGATCCGCGGTTTTCCCCGGCTCCGTCCTTATGCGGGCCTGGAACCGGAGGGCGTCCCCTTCAAAGCCGCCCAAAACAATATGGGAGTTGCCGATATCCACCGTCAGGATCATGGTTTTTCCTCCAAATCTTCCCGGGTCAGGATGGCGCAGCGGATGATGGAGCCATCCTTTGTTTCAATTAGTCCGGCGGTCCCGGCAAAGCCGCAGCTGCCCGGATTCAGCACCCAAAGCCCGTCGGGCTCCTGGCGGCACAGGGGCTCATGGGTGTGCCCAAACAGCACTGCCTGAGCGTGGGCCTCCTGGGCGTCCTGGAGCAGCCGCCCCAGGCCCAGCTTTACATGCTGCATATGCCCGTGGGTCATGTAGAGCTTCACGCCGCCCACGGGATAGCACAATGTCATGGCTACGGACCCCGGCACCCGGTACAGGTCGCAGTTTCCCGGCACCTGATGGACCACCAGGTGGGGATTCTCCTCCGCCAGGACCTGCCCGTCGGCGTAATAGTCTCCCAGGTGGATGATGGCGTCGGGCTGGACCTTGGTCACATAGGCCCGCATGGTGCGCAGCACCGAATGGGAGTCGGACAGAACCAATATTCGCATGGGAAGCGCCCCCCTTTCTCCCTCCGTGTACAGTTTTTTCCGCCCTTCGGGCGGAAAACGATTTGTATTCCTCTGTGGCTTCTTTTTTCTCCCGCCCGCAGGGCGAGAGAAAAAGAACTAAAAATCAAAGTATAACAGCCACTGTGCGGCTATTATACCATGGAATGGCCCTCCGCGCAATCCCAAAATCAATGAAAAAACCGGCGCCAGGAAAGGCACCGGTTTGCATTTGTCAGATTGCACGCTGGACCTTGTTGGAACGAAGGCATCTGGTACAAGCGTACACATGGCACGGCGTTCCATTGACGATGGCCTT
>CANQFY010000096.1 GCA_947600025.1 uncultured Oscillospiraceae bacterium | reverse complement strand
CGTCCCGTCAAGGTCCGGGTGCGCCTGCGCAACACCGAGACCGACGAGATCAAGGAGCAGGAGATCTTCATGGGGGATTTCCCCATTATGACAAACGGCGGCACCTTCGTCATCAACGGGGCGGAGCGGGCCATCATCTCCCAGATCGTCCGTTCTCCCGGCATGTACTACGGCCACGAGGTGGACAAGGCCGACCAGCACACCTACACCGCCACTGTCATTCCCTACCGGGGCGCCTGGCTGGAATACGAGACGGACAACGCCGATATCCTCTGGGTGCGGATCGATAAGAACCGGAAGCTGCCCATCACCAGCCTGATCCGGGCCCTGGGGGTGGAGACCGACCAGCAGATCAAGGAGCTGTTCGGCGAGGACGTCCGCATCAAGGCCACCATGGAGAAGGACCCCTGCAAGAACCGGGAGGACAGCCTGCTGGAGATCTACCGGCGGCTCCGGCCCGGCGAGCCGCCCACCGTGGAGACGGCCATCGCCCATTTGGAGGGGCTGCTGTTTGACCCCCACCGGTACGACGTCAGCCGGGTGGGCCGGTATAAATTCAACAAGAAGCTGGATATCTGGTCCCGGCTGGCGGGCCAGGAGGCGGCGGAGCCCATCGCCGATCCCATGACCGGCGAGATTCTGGTGATGCCCGGGGAGATCATCACCCGGGCCCGGGCCCACGAGCTGTCGGACAAGGGCGTGAACGAGGCCGTTGTCAAGGTGGGGGACCACCGGGTGAAGGTGTTCTCCAACGGCATGGTGGACATGTCTAAGTTCGTTCCCTTCAACCCCAGAGACTTCGGGGTGAAGGAAAAGGTGCGCTTCTGCGTCCTCAAGGAGATGCTGGAGTCTGTGCCCGACGACGGCTGGGAGGAGGCCATTTCCGACCGGCTGACGGAGCTGGTGCCCAACCACATCATCACCGACGACATCATGGCCTCCATCAACTACCTCAACTGCGTGGCGGAGGGCCTGGGCGTCCCCGACGACATCGACCACCTGGGCAACCGGCGGCTGCGCTGCGTGGGCGAGCTGCTGCAAAACCAGTTCCGTATCGGCTTCTCCCGGCTGGACCGGGTGATTCGGGAACGGATGACCGTCCAGGATCTGGACGCCGTCACCCCCCAGAGCCTGATTAACATTCGCCCCGTGACGGCGGTGATCAAGGAGTTCTTCGGTTCCTCCCCGCTGTCCCAGTTCATGGACCAGAACAATCCCCTGGCCGAGCTGACCCACAAGCGGCGTCTTTCCGCTCTGGGCCCCGGCGGTCTGAGCCGGGAGCGGGCGTCCTTCGACGTGCGGGACGTGCACTACACCCACTATGGCCGGATGTGCCCCATCGAGACCCCCGAAGGTCCCAACATCGGCCTGATCAACTACCTGGCCACCTACGCCAAGATCAACGAGTACGGCTTCGTGGAGGCCCCCTACCGGAAGGTGGACAAGGCCACCGGCTTTGTCACCGACCAGGTGGAGTATATGACCGCCGACGTAGAGGACGACTACTACATCGGCCAGGCCAACGAGCCCCTGGACGAAAACGGCTGCCTCGCCAACCGCCGTATTTCCTGCCGCCACCGCAACGAGATCATCGAGGTGGACCGGAACATGATCGACTATATCGACGTGTCCCCCAAGATGATGGTCTCCGTGGCCACGGCCTTCATCCCCTTCCTGCAGAACGACGACGCCAACCGGGCCTTGATGGGCGCCAACATGCAGCGGCAGGCCGTGCCGCTGCTGGTGACGGAGGCCCCGCTGGTGGCCACCGGCGTGGAGCACCGCTCCGCTGTGGACTCCGAGGTCTGCGTCAAGGCCGAGGGCAGCGGCGTGGTCACCGCCGTCTGCGCCACGGACATCACCGTGCGCTATGACTCCGGGGACGTACAGACCTACCATCTGACCAAATTCGCCCGGAGCAACGCCGGCACCTGCATCAACCAGCGGCCCATCGTGGAGGCTGGGGAGCGGGTGGAAAAGGACCAGATCATTGCCGATGGTCCCGCCTGCTCTCAGGGCGAGATCGCCCTGGGCAAGAACGTGCTGATCGGCTTCGTTACCTGGGAGGGCTATAACTACGAGGACGCCATTTTGCTCAACGAGCGGCTGGTGAAGGAGGATGTGTTTACCTCCATCCACATTGAAGAGCATGAGACCGAGGCCCGGGACACCAAGCTGGGCCCCGAGGAGATCACCCGGGACATCCCCAACGTGGGCGAGGATGTACTGAAGGACCTGGACGAGGACGGCATCATCCGCATCGGCGCGGAGGTGCGCTCCGGCGACTACCTGGTGGGCAAGGTCACCCCCAAGGGCGAGACGGAGCTGACCCCTGAGGAGCGGCTCCTGCGGGCCATCTTCGGCGAGAAGGCCCGGGAGGTTCGGGATACCTCTCTGAAGGTCCCCCACGGCGAAAGCGGCATTGTGGTGGATGTGAAGGTGTTCACCAAGGAGAACAGCGACGAGCTGGCTCCCGGCGTCACCAAGTCCGTCCGGGTCTATATCGCCCAGAAGCGGAAGATCTCCGTGGGCGACAAGATGGCCGGCCGCCACGGCAACAAGGGCGTGGTCTCCCGGGT
>CANQFY010000095.1 GCA_947600025.1 uncultured Oscillospiraceae bacterium | reverse complement strand
TGGGATTTTTCTATTCGGGGGCGGGATTGGCCAGCTCCGAGGCCGCCACCGCCAGCATGGGGCACAGCAGCACCCCCGCCACCCCCCAGAGCCGGTAGCCCACATACAAGGAAACCAGCGCTGCCAGGGGATCCAGTCCCAACTGCCGGCCCAGCAGCCGGGGCTCCAGCACGGAGCGGGTCAGGGCGCAGACCAGGTACACCGCCAGCAGTCCCAGAGCCTGCCGGGGATCGCCTTGGAACAGGGAGATGAGGCTCCAGGGCAGCAGCACCGTCCCGGTGCCCAGCAGGGGCGCGGCGTCTACCAGCGCCACCCCCAGCGCCCAGAGCAGGCAGTGAGGGATCTTCAGCAGGGCCAGGCCCCCGGCGGTGAGAAGAAAGGTGGCGGCACACAGCCCCGCCTGGGCCCGCAGCCAGCCGCCCAAAGCCTTCCGGCACCGTCGGAGGGTGGGCAAAATCTTGCGCCAGTCCTCCGGCAGGACCCGGTCCAGCCATGCTCTGGCGGCGGGGAGCCGAGTGGACAGAAAGAAGGCGGAGAGCACCCCTGTCCCGGCGGCCAGGAGCCCGTCGGGCAAAAAGCCCAGCAGGGCGGACAGAGCGCCGGGGATCTGCCGTCCCAGCTCCTGTAAGATCCCGGCGCCTACCCCGGAGACGTCCACCGCCAGCCGGAGCAAGAGGGGCCGCAGGCCCTCCGGGGCCCGGTCCGCCAGGGCCACCAGACCGTCGGACAGGCTGGCCATCCCCGCCTTGGCGGCGGCCTCCAGATCCGGCAGGGCCCGGCTCAGGGCCAGCAGCTCCCGCAGCAGCAGCCGGCCGGCCAGGGACAGGAGAAGCCCCAGCAGCAACAAAACGGCAGTCACCCCCATACCGGAGGCGGCGGCCCGGGGCATCCGCAGCCGGTTCTGGCCCAGCCCCACCAGGGGCTCGGCGGCAAGAGCCAGAACAGCCCCCAGCAGGAAGGGCAGCAGCAGAGGCAGCAGGAACCTTGCCAGCAGATAGACCAGCAGGATGGTCAGGGCCAAAGTCAGGGGTTTTCGCAGAGCGGTGTGATTCATGATGCGCTCCTTTTCAACGGTTTTTGCACAAAAGGGGGTTGTAATTTAAAAAATATTATGATACAATGAGTGCGGAGACCAAGCAGGCTTTCCCCAAGTATCCATGGGACTAAAATAGAAACGGTAGGAGGATAATCAATCATGAAAAGTTCAGACTACTTTATTGTGCAGGCAGACGCCCTGCCTGAAATTTTCCTCAAGGTAGCGGAAGCGAAGCGTATGCTGGCCTGCGGCGAGGCACGGGCCGTGAACGAGGCTGCCGCCCGCACGGGTATCAGCCGCAGCGCGTTTTATAAGTATCGGGACGCGATCCTCCCCTTCCAGAACATGATGGCGGGCCGGATCGTCACCTTCCAGTTGCTGCTGCGGGATCAGCAGGGTGTTCTGGCCTCGGCCTTGGGCACCTTCACCGCCCGGCACGCCAATATTCTCACCATCAATTCCATTATCCCCACCAACGAGGCCGCCCCCGTCACCATCACGGCGGAGACCATCGACTTGACTGTGGAGGTGGCCCAGCTCCTGGACGAGCTGAAGCAGCTTCCCGGCGTGCTGCGGGCCGACATTCTGGCGGCCTGACCCCCGCTTCAATAGCCCACCCCTCCCGGCTTCCGCCGGGAGGGGTTTTGTCACCGTTCCGGCTGATCCGACATAGACTGCCACCGGAGGTGAAAAAACATGCTGATCGTGCAAAAATATGGCGGTTCTTCCTTGGCGGACGCCTCCCGGCTCCTTTCCGCGGCCCGCCGGGTGACGGGACTGGCCCAGCAAGGGGCCCAGGTCGTGGTGGTGGTCTCCGCCCAGGGGGACACCACCGATGACCTCATTGCCGCGGCCAGACAGGTCAACCCCCGGGGCTCCGCCCGGGAAATGGACGCCTATCTGGCGGCGGGGGAGCAGCTCAGCGCCGGACTGATGGCCATGGCCATCGGCGCGCTGGGCTATCCCGCCGTGAGCCTCACCGGCTGGCAGGCGGGGCTCCGTACTGACGGCGTCCACGGAAACGCCCGGATTCTGGGCTTGGAGGGGGACCGGATCCGCCGGGAGCTGGATCAGGGCAAGATCGTGGTGGTGGCGGGCTTCCAGGGCCTGGGCCCGGGGGAGGACGTGACCACTCTGGGCAGGGGCGGCTCGGACACCACGGCGGTAGCCCTGGCGGCGTTTTTGAAGGCCCAGGTCTGCCAGATCTTTACCGATGTGGACGGGGTTTACGACCGGGATCCGCGCCGATATCCGGACGCTACCCGTTTTGGACGGATCTCCTATGAAAAGATGTTGCGGCTCATCGAAAACGGCGCCCAGGTGCTCCATGACCGAAGCGTGGAGCTTGCCCGGGAGTACATGATCCCGGTGGAGGTCCTCTCCTCCTTCACAGGAGCTCCGGGAACGATCGTGGGGCCCTGAAAAGATTCTAACCGCCGGAAGGGGCGGATATTCTCAGCCCCATATAAAAACAACAGGCGGCGCGAAATAAGCGCCGCCTCAGCTTGTCAAAAAAGCTTTCAAAACGCCCCAAAGTATGCTATAATAGTGGAAACAGGGGGTGCTGGAATGGA
>CANQFY010000094.1 GCA_947600025.1 uncultured Oscillospiraceae bacterium | reverse complement strand
CCCATCTATCTGGATCGGATCAAGAACGGCACATTGCTGCCGGTGACGAAAATCGACATTTTGAAGGAGACCCCCACCACGGTGGTCATGGACGCCAACAACGGCATGGGCATGGTGGCCAGTCATAAAATGATGGAGCTGCTCATTGAAAAGGCCCGGGTGTACGGCATGGCGGGGGGCGCCATTTTCAACTCCACCCACTATGGCATCGCGGGCTACTGGACCGGCATGGCGGAAAAGGCGGGGATGATCGGGATCTCGGGCACCAACGCCCGGCCCTCCGTGGCCCCCACCTTCGGGGTGGAGCCCATGATGGGCACCAATCCGCTGACCTTCACCATGCCCACGGACGAGGAATTTCCGTTTAATTTTGATTGCGCCACCTCCACCATCCAGAACGGGAAGATCGAATACTATGAGCGGGAGGGCAAGCCCACCCCCGCCGGCCTGGTGGTGACCCGGGAGGGCGGCACCATGACGGACTCGGGAGAGATTTTGCGCAAAATGCGGGCAGGGGAGTGCTCCCTTCTGCCCCTGGGCGGCATGGGGGAGGAAACCGGCGGCTACAAGGGCTACGGGTTCGCCGCCATTGTGGAAATCCTCTCCGCCGCCCTGACTGGGGGGCCCTACATGAAGGCCTTGAACGGCAAGGACGAGGCGGGAAATCGCGCCATGTACCGGCTGGGCCATTTCTTCTTTGTCATCAATCCGGCGTTTTTCATGGGCCTGGACACCTTCCGGCACACCGCCGGCGGCATCTGCCGGGACCTGCGGGCCTCCCAAAAGGCACCTGGGGCGGAGCGGATCTATACAGCCGGAGAGAAGGAATACCTCGCCTGGCAGGAGCGGAAGGATCTGGGCGTCCCCGTGGGGGAGGCCATCCAAAAGGAGCTGGTGCAGCTGCGGGACGAGTGCGGCCTGCCCTACCGGTTCCCGTTCGAGGAGTAAAACGAACGGCGCCGCTGGGAACCCCCGTCTGGCGCCTTGGTAGAAGCGATGAAAGGAAAAGACGACAAAAAGCCCTCCGCCGAGTTTCCAGCAGCGGAGGGCCTTTTCTACTCTATTTCCGTTTCCCGCGCCGGCAGAAGAGGCGCGTTTCCGGCGCAACCGCCTGCTTTCCGCTGAGCGGCCCACTGCCGGTAGGTCGCTGCAATGATCCCGGCGGAGATCACCGCCGTCAGAATGTCGGACACCGGCATGGAATACAGCACCCCGTCCAGACCGAAAAATGGCGGCAGGAGCAGGGCGAAGCCAACGCCAAACACGAACTCACGGATCATGGAGAGCATGGTGGAGGCGGCCGCCTTTCCCATGGCCTGGAGGAAAATAAAGGTCGCTTTATTCACGCAGGCAAAGACGATCATGCAAAGATAGACTCGGAAGGCTTTGATGGCAAACTCCGTGTAATAGACGCTCTCGTTCGCCGAGCCGAAAATGCCGGTCAACTGCCGCGGCAGCAGCTCCACCACCAGCAGGGCTGCCAGACCAACCGCCGCTTCGCAGGTGAGCAACAGGGAGAACAGCCCCTGGACCCGGTCCGGCCGCCGGGCGCCCATATTGTACCCCACCACGGGAATACATCCCGCCGCCATGCCGATGACGATGGAGATCACGATCTGGAACACCTTCATCACGATTCCGACCACTGCCATGGGAATCTGGGCATAGAGCGCCTGCCCGAAAATGGGGTCCAGCGCGCCGAATTTTCGGATCATGTTGTTGACCGCCGCCATGGAGGCGACCAGGGAGATCTGAGAAAGAAAGCTGCAAATTCCCAGGGACAATGTGCGCCCCGCGATTTTCGGGTCCCAGGTAAAATCCCGCTTTGACAGCTTGATGGACTTGCAGTGGGGCAGATACCACAGCGAGAGCAGCGCCGTGCAGATCTGACCGATGACCGTTGTCACGGCTGCGCCCATCATGCCCCAGTGGAAGCAGAAAATAAAAAGTGGATCGAGGACGATGTTCAGCGCGGCGCCCAGCAGCGTGGCGGCCATCGCGAATTTTGGGCTCCCGTCCGTGCGGATGACCGGATTCAGCGCCTGGCCGAACATATAAAACGGGATTCCCAAGGTGATATAGAAGAAATATTCCTTGGAGAGGGCAAAGGTGGCCTCGTTGACGGTCCCGCCGAAGACCGTGATGATCGGTGTGGAAAAAGCCAGATACACAGCGCAGAGGAGAAGGCCGCTGACAACCGTCATCCCCACCGAAAGACCGATGCTGTTTCCTGCGGCCTGTTTGTTTCCCTGACCCAGACTCAGACTGACGAAGGCGCAGCAGCCGTCCCCGATCATGACGGCGACGGCCAGCGCGATCACCGTCAGAGGGAAGACCACGGTGTTGGCGGCGTTGCCGTAGGAGCCGAGATAGCTGGCGTTGGCGATAAAGATCTGGTCAACGATGTTGTAAAGCGCGCCCACAAGCAGGGAGATGATACAGGGTACTGCGTATCGGCCCATGAGCTTGCCCAGCTTTTCCGTAGCCAGCGCGGCTTGATTTTGTTCCATTATGATACCTCCTTCAAAACGCGAAAACGGCGCAAGTCCCAAGGTTGGACTTACGCCGTTTCAGCTACACACAGTTGTTATTATAGCAGAGAATCCTCTTTTTTGCAAAGGCAATTCTGCACAAAATGAACGGAAAAATCACCCGCCCCCATCAGGCAGGATGCTCTGTGCAGGCGCAAGAATCAATGAATAGAAAAGCGCTAAGATAAGGTACAATAAGTTGCGCAAATTTGATATGGCAAAGAAGTAGACATTGAACCATAGTCAATAAAGTGGACAAGTAAAATTCTGAAAGAAAATGGATTCAGCCTGGTTTGGGGGCAGGCCA
>CANQFY010000093.1 GCA_947600025.1 uncultured Oscillospiraceae bacterium | reverse complement strand
TGGATACGGAGATTCTTTACGGCGCACTCTCCCCGGCCGAGGAATTGGAGCAGCGCCCGGATGGAGGACAAGATGGAATTGACGCTGGAATCCAGATACTTTCCGCGGGCCATAAGATGGGCCTTGTAGGCCAGCACCTGCTCCTTGGTCAGGGTCTGACCTCCTAAAAACACCATAAATCCGGCGGCGTCCCGGAGGTATTTGGCGATGGTGTACTCGGACTTTTCCTCAAAAACCAGATGGGCGCGAAAAGAAGCCAGCGTTTCGGCAGTGATAACAGCAACTTGGGACATCGTATTTCTCTCCTTGTCAATAGAATAGGCGCCTCGCGGGTCCCTTTTATTTTACCGAAAATCGGAGATTTTTATCGCAGTTGACCCAAGGAAAAGAAAAATGCCGGAATTAATATCATCTCCATAGAGTAGGCACTTGAAAATCAAGAAGATTTCAAGGCTACGAATGGATCGGCCCGGTCCAGCTCGGGCCGGCGACCGTCCACCGGACTGTCGCATTTCAGCTTTCAACTCCTTGCGCCCCCGCTAAGAATACGCCCCCCGGCACAGCCGGGGGGCGTATTCTTGCAGTCTGGTGAAGGCCACCGGCACAGCCGGTGGCCTTCTCGTTTTTAAAATACCCCGCATGAAAACGCGCTTTTCCATTCCAGGTATGGGCATGGGCCGCCCGTGGGTGCCTTATTCCTCCCGGATCTGGATGTGGACCTCTTCAAGCTGCTTTTCCGTGACGGCGCTGGGGGCGTCCATCATCAAGTCCTGGGCGTTTTTGTTCATGGGGAAGGGAATGACCTCCCGGATGGACTCCTCCCCCGCCAGGAGCATCACCATCCGGTCCACCCCGGGGGCGATGCCCGCGTGGGGCGGCGCGCCGTAGCAGAAGGCGTTGTACAGGGCCGGAAATTTGGCCTTGACGTCCGCCTCCCCCAGGCCCACCAGCTCGAAGGCCTTCACCATGATCTCCGGATCATGGTTCCGCACCGCGCCGGAACTCAGCTCCACGCCGTTGCACACCAGGTCGTACTGGTTGGCGTAGATGTCCAGGGGGTCGACCTGGCCCCGCTCCGCCTTTTCCAGAACCTCCAGGCCGCCGGAGGGCATGGAGAAGGGGTTGTGGCAAAATTCCAGTTGGCCGGACTCCTCCCCGATCTCGAACATGGGGAAGTCCACGATCCAGCAGAACGCGTACTGCTTCTCATCCATATGGCCGGGCACCGCCGTACCCAGCATCTTCCGGGCCACGCCGGCGGTCTTCCGGGCGCTGTTTCCGTCGCCGGCGGCAATGATGGCCAGGCTGCCGGGGGTCATGCCCAGCTCCTTCAGCTCCTCTTCATGGCCGGCAAGGAACTTGGCCACGCCGCCCACCAGGGCGCCGCCCTCGTCCATCCGGACCCAGTAGGGCTTCCGCCCCGCCTGGACCGCCACCTCGTCGCAGAGCTTGTCGATCTGCTTCCGGGTCAGCTCGGCGCCGGAGCAGGGTACGATCTTCACCACGGCCGCCTCCTCGAAGGGAGCAAAGCCCTGGGTCTTCTTGGCCAGCGCCGTCATGTCCCCCACCGTCAGGTCGATGCGCAGATCCGGCTTGTCCGTGCCATAGACGTCCATGGCGTCGTTGTAGCGGATCCGCCGGAAGGGGGCCTGGGAGGCGATGTTGTAGGCGCCGTACTTGGCGAAAATAGGGGGCAGCACCTTCTCCATCACGTCGAACACGTCCTCCTGGGTGGCGAAGGCCATCTCCAGATCCAGCTGGTAAAATTCGCCGGGGGACCGGTCGCCCCGGGCGTCCTCGTCCCGGAAGCAGGGGGCGATCTGGAAATAGCGATCAAAGCCGGCGGTCATCAGCAGCTGCTTGAACTGCTGGGGCGCCTGGGGCAGGGCGTAGAATTTGCCGGGATGCTTCCGGGAGGGCACCAGGTAGTCCCGGGCCCCCTCCGGGCTGGACGCCGTCAGGATGGGGGTGGTGATCTCCAAAAAGCCCTCCTCCGTCATCCGGCGGCGCAGCTCCGCCACCACCTGGCTGCGCAGAATGATGTTGGCCTTCACCGCCGGGTTCCGCAGGTCCAGGAAGCGGTACTTGAGCCGGACGTTTTCATCGGCGGCCCGGGATTTGTTGATCTCAAAGGGCAGGGCGTTATAGCGGCACTTGCCCAACACGGTGATGGCGGTGGGCTCCACCTCGATCTCGCCGGTAGGGAGCTTGGGGTTCTTGCTCTCCCGCTCCCGGACCACGCCGGTGACGGAGACAGTGGACTCCTTGTTGACGCCCTTCACGGCGGCCATCATTTCCGGCGTCCGCACCACCACCTGGGTGGTGCCGTAGAAGTCCCGCAGCACCAGGAAGGCAAAGTTGGCCCCCACCTCCCGGATATTTTCCAGCCATCCGGACAATGTCACGGTCTTCCCCACGTCCGGCAGCCGCAGCTCCCCGCAGGTATGGGTTCTGGATTGGGTCATAAAGAAAAGCCTCTCTTCTTTTCATAATTTTCGTGTATTGTCTCATAAAATGGGGGAAAAGTCAATCATTCCCCCGAAACTTCCCAGGAAAAACCCTCCGTCTCCAGCTCCTGAAGGCACTGAATCCCCTTTTCGCATCCGGCGCGGGTGCGGTATGCCTCCGAGGAGGCTACCACCGTTCCGTTCCGGGCCCGGAGGCGGAACCGCCACTGTCCCGCCCGGTCCCGGTACAGCTCAAATCGGGGATTGCTCCCCGGCGCGTCACCGGCGGTCAGATCGGCGATCCCGGCGGTTTTGGCCGCCCGGAGGACGCCCCGGATCCCCCGGAGGCAGGCCGCCCGGGAGGCATAGACCTGGGAGGAGGCCACGGTCTCCCCGTTGGCGGCCCGAAGGTCAAATTTATACCCCGAAGATGTAGCGCGAATAACGGCTTTTCCCATGGTTTTCCCCCTTCTGATATTATAATGTTTTCAAAAGCATAAGTCAAAGAAATGTATTTGTCTCTTTTTCACAGACTTGTCTTCATCTTGGCAAGAAAAATCGGAAATAATACACAATTTTGCTTGCAATTCCCCGGGCCGTGTGGTATGATAGGGGCAGTCAACCGAATAGATGTATCGGATGAATGGCCCGGGAGAGACCGGACGCGGCGCCGAAGGGGTATGCGAAAACTCTCAGGCAAAAGGACCGGGCCAGGACGATGCTCCGTAGAGTGGGGGTTCCCCCACGCCGAAGGTGCAACCCGC
>CANQFY010000092.1 GCA_947600025.1 uncultured Oscillospiraceae bacterium | reverse complement strand
CCCGCAATTCACAGACAGCAAGCCCTCTCGGTAGCTTGAACAATTTTTACTTCAATTTATTGTCTAACTTTTTGGGGGCACTTCAAACGGACCTGTTTTCCGGCCGGGTTTTATCTCGGGACAGCAGTCTGCCGGAGATATTAGAGAATGGCGATGGCCGCCGCGTCGGTGGGCGCCTGCGTGGTGACGCCGGCCGCCGAGCCGGTGAGCAGCACTACCCGGTCCCCGGGCTTGGCCCCCACCAGATCCGCCGCCGCGATCTGTTCTGTCCCAACCTCCGCCAGCAGCAGCCCCGTGCCCAGCAGGGCCGGGTTCAGGCGGGCAGGCGTCAGCAATTCCGTTACCGTTCCGATCTTCATGGAGATCCCTCCTGTCTCAAATGTGGCCTGTCACCGCTTCCAGCACCCGGCGGATCATAAAGTCCTCCACCTGGATGGGGTTCCCGGCGCAGGCCGGATCCAGCAAGATTTTCTGGACCAGCTTTTCCGAGTCCAGCCAGACCTGTCTGGGGTCGATGCCCAGCTGGGCCAGGGTGCCTGCCATGGCCAGCTCCCGCCGAAGCCGCACCAGGCCGTTTTGCAGGCTCCCGGCTCCGGGGCTAAGTCCCGCCAGTCGAGCCAGTCTGCCGTATTTCTCCCCGGAGGCATAGGCGTTGCAGCCGATCACCGTGGGCAGCAGTATTGCGCACAGGGCCCCGTAGGGCGCCCCATAGGTCTGCTCCAGCGTCCTGGCCATGGCGCCGCAGAGCCCCAGTCCCGCCTGGGAATGGGCCAGGGCTGCCATGGCGGCGCAAATGCCCACAGCCTGGCGCATCCCTTGAAGCCCCGCGGCGGCCGCCGGCAGCTTGGCGAAGGTGGCGCTGAAGGCCTCCCCCGCCAGCAGATCCGTGAAGGGCCCGGCGTTCCGGGCCACATAGGCCTCCGCCCCGTGGCACAGCACCGCGAAGCCTCCCTCCGCGACCTTTCGCGCGGTCTGGGGCAGCAGCATCCCGGGATCCAGTACCGCCCAGCCGGGCCGGAGGCCCGATTCCCGGAGAAAGTGCAGGGCGGTCCCGTGGGTCAGCGCCGCCTGGTCCGTGACTTCCGCTCCCAGGTCCGCCGTGGTGGGAATGGCCGCCAGGGGGGCGGCGGAGCCGGAAAACCAGGTCATGGCCTTCCCGCACTGGATCGCCTGGCCGTCTCCCATCACCAGGATCAGGTCCGGGCGGTACCGGCGGATGGCCGCCGCGCCCTCCGCCGCCAGATTCAGCGTGGGCTCACTCAGCCGGAAAGCCTCGGTCTCCCGGGCGCCGCAGGCGGAAAGGGCCTGCTGGGCCAGTCCGCCCTGGGTCTCCTCCTCCCGGCACGCCAAAAACACCCGCTTGGCCCCCAGCTGTCCCAGCTCCGCCGCGCCGCCGGCGCCGGTCACGATCCGGGTGCCGCAAAAAAACACCGCCACCGTCTCACCGCCTCTTTTCGCTAGTATGGCCGAGGGGCGAAAAATCATGTATGGAAAATCTCACCGTCTAAAATTTGAAATACGTCTTGGAAACGGGAAACAAATGTGCTATAATAGGATAGCCGTTTACGGCTATCCTATTATATTTTGATTTTTAGTCCATTTTCTCCCGCCCTATCAGGCGGAACCGAAAAAGATGACGCATTATACCATTCCGCCGCGCGGAATGGTATAATAAGATAGCCGTTCACGGCTATCCTATTATATTTTGATTTTTAGTCCATTTTCTCCCGCCCTATCGGGCGGAACCGAAAAATACGGCAAAGGAGGCCCTCCATGCGGATACTGGGCATCGACCCGGGCTACGGGATCACCGGCTTTGCCCTGCTGGAGGCCCAGCGGGGCGGGTGCCAGCTGCTCCACTGCGGCGCCATCACCACCCCGCCGGGGGCGGATTTTTCCGCCCGGCTGGAAATAATCTATGAGGATATGCGCCAGCTATTGACGGTGGCCAAGCCCCAAGTGGTGGCCATGGAGGAGCTGTTTTTCGGTCAGAACGTCACCACCGGCATCGGCGTGGCTCAAAGCCGGGGGGTGATTCTGCTGGCCGTCCGCCAGGCCGGGCTGCAAATCTACTCCTACAAGCCCGCCCAGGTCAAGCAGGCGGTGGTGGGCTACGGCAACGCCACCAAGCACCAGGTCCAGGACATGACCCGGCGGATCCTCCGTCTGGAGAAGCTGCCCAAGCCCGACGACGCCGCCGACGCCATTGCCATCGCCTTATGTCACGCCCGCTCCAGCACCTCTCTGCTGGCCCGGGCCCAGGAAAGTTAGGAGGAACTATGCTTTACTATGTCTCCGGGCCGGTGACGGTCCTGGAACCGGGCCTGGCTGTGGTAGACTGCGGCGGCGTGGGCTACGGCTGCCGGATCACCGCCTATACCGCCGCCCAGCTCAAGCTGAATCAGTCCGCCCGGCTGTACGTCAGCGAGTCCATCCGGGAGGACGCCTACGATCTGTTTGGCTTCTCCACCCGGGAGGAGCAGCGCTGCTATGAGCTGCTCACCGGCGTTAACGGGGTGGGACCCCGGGTCGCCATGGCCATTCTCTCCTCCGGCGGGCCGCAAAATTTTACGTTGGCCGTGATGACCGGCAACGAAAAGCTCCTCACCGCCGCCCCCGGCGTGGGGAAAAAGCTGGCCCAGCGGATCATTCTGGAGCTGAAGGACAAGCTGGGCGGCAGCGACGCCGGACTGGACTTCTCCGGGCCCTCGCCCGCCGTCCCCGTCGCCGGGAACCATGCCGCCCTGGCGGCGGCGGCCCTCCAGGAGCTGGGGTACTCCGCCGCGGAGGCCCAGAACGCCCTCCGGGGGGTGGATCCCCAGGCCAGCACCGAGGATATGGTGCGGTATGCCCTCCGGGCGATGGTCACCGTCAGCGGCCGCTAAGCGCCGGCGGCGGGCGGGGCCGGAATCCTCCTGCCTACCTTTTTATTTCGGTGCGTTCCGCACCGGCACTGCTCCCCCTACCCCTGCCGGGGGCCCTACTTTCTTGTTTCGGCAAGAAAGTAGGCAAAGAAGCCGGCTTAGGGGGCGCTGAGAGCCACCTCTGCAGGGTGGGCGGGCAGAAATCACCCTAGCGGGTAGGCGGGGAAAGAATCCAACTTCCTACCTTCTTATTTCAGTGCTTCGCTTGTCGGGAATGCTCCCCCTACCCCTGCCGGGGGCCCTACTTTCTTGCTCCTGCAAGAAAGTAGGCAAAGAACAGGCTTAAGGGGGCGCTAGGAGCCAACGCGC
>CANQFY010000091.1 GCA_947600025.1 uncultured Oscillospiraceae bacterium | reverse complement strand
AAGGTCTACGATGGAACGCAGCACCTTCTTTTTCCGTTCGGAAAGTTCCATGACGGACTCCTTTCTTAGCACTCTTTCCTTCTGAGTGCTAAACATACTATACAACCGTTTTTCCCTCTTGTCAAGGGGTGGATTATAAACTTTTTATGTACAGAGGGCAAAGAGGAAGATCCTCCTGCCTACTTTCTTGCTCCTGCAAGAAAGTAGGCAAAGAACAGGCTTAAGGGGGCGCTAGGTGCAAACGCGCCCCCCTTAAGAATCCCCCCGCCGCTCCCCAGTAATGCCAAGCTACGGAGAATATTTGTGGGCTTACGGGTTTCTAACGTAGATATGCAAAACTTTTAGGTGTAGTGTACTAAGCGGTGCGGTGAAAGTCGCATTAGCGAAGGAAGGTACTGCACCAAAATAGACGTAGGAGTCTCACAAAACTTCCACCGTACCGATTAAGAAACTCCGCTAGTAAAATCTACCAATCAGCGCTTGGCAGGATTTGGAACGCTGCATGATCGGTTTCGCAAATTCACGGTAGACGGGCCGTAGCCACCCTCGAATTCCCCCCAGCGCCTCTGGCGAGGCGGCGGGGGATTCCAAAGGGTGGTGCTCCGCGCAGCGAATCTGAAATATTTATGATTGCCGGTGGCAATCATACCTTAACAAACGCCTTTGCTCGAAGCGCCCCTTTGGTCGGCTGCTTTGCTTACTTTCTTGCCGAAACAAAAAAGTAAGGCCCCCCGGCAGGGGCGGCGGGCCGCCGCCGTCAAGACGTGCGCCAGACTGGCGGTAATCGTTTTATCTGCTGGGCCCGCTCGGTATCGTTCTTGCCGAAAAGAAGGGCTCAGCTCTCCTGGAACAGCCCCTGGATGCTCCCGAAGCGGTAGCCCATCTGCTCGTATTTGGTCAGCAGTTCATCCAAAATCTCCGCGTTGGTTTTGGAGGTGGAGTGGAGCAGGATCACCGCCCCGTTGTGGACCCGGGGCAGCAGCTTGGCCAGGGCCGCCTCCCGGGTGGGCTGGTCGTCCTGCTTCCAGTCCACATAGGCCAGGCTCCAAAAAACCGTCTTGTACCCCAGCTCCTTTGCCATCTCCAGATTCTTCTGGCTGTAAATCCCCTGGGGCGGGCGGTAAAATTTGGCCATCTCCTTTCCCGTCACCTCCCGAAACAGGGCCTCCAGGTCCGTCAGCTCTTTGGAAAAGGTTTCCATGGAGTCCAGCTTGCTCATATTGTAGTGGTGCATGGTGTGGTTGCCCACGGTGTGCCCCTCCGCCACCATCCGCCGCACCAGGTCGGCGTTCTTTTCGATATAATTGCCCACCAGAAAGAAGGCCGCCGGGGCGTTGTGGGCTTTGAGCA
This sequence comes from uncultured Oscillospiraceae bacterium, assembly GCA_947600025.1. Lineage (GTDB taxonomy): Bacteria > Bacillota > Clostridia > Oscillospirales > Oscillospiraceae > Faecousia. Next base: position 1,922 of record CANQFY010000091.1, on the reverse strand, counting down.
CGTCCAGGATCTGGGCGGTGCAGCCATTTTCATACCCGGCGTCGAAGGTCAGGTACAAAACCTTCTGCTCCGTGTCCCCCAGGTAGACGGCGTCGTATTTTTTCAGCGTGTCGGCGTTGGCCGGCCCCACGGGAGGCTGGCCCTCTTGGCGGAAGCTCAGGCCCCAGGAGCCGGTGGCCACCGTGGCCCGACTGCCCACCTGTACCAGCACCAGCGCCGCCAGGGCGCAAACCGCCGCCAAAATCAATAAAATATCCCGTCTTTGCATGATCATCCCTCCTAAGGACAATCTATGCGAAAACGGGATTTCTATTCTATCAGGCGGCGACTTTCGGCGACGCCGGCCGAAGCCGCTTGGCCAGGATCAGGGCCAGAACCAGCTTGCAGCCATCGGGGATCAGGTAGGGGATTACGCACTTTGCAAGTACGGTAGCCAGCGCCATGGCCTCCCCCCGGTAAACGTAAAGGAGCAGGAACCAGGCGGACCCCAGGGCATAGCAGGCCAGCAGCCCCAGCGTCAGCCCCGCCACCCGGACCCACAGGCGGGGACCCAGAGCTGCCGTCATGGCCCAGTACGTCAACCCGGTGGCCAAAAAGCCCCAGAGGTAACCACCCGTCACCCCCAGCAGGGCCCCCAGGCCCCCCTGAAACCCGGAAAAAACCGGCGCGCCCACGGCGCCCAGGAGCAGATAAACCAAAATCGTTAGGCTGCCCCGCCGGCCGCCCAAAACCTCCAGGGTCAGAAAGACCCCGAAGGTCTGCATGGTAAAGGCGATGTCCAGCACCGGCAGACTGATCCAGGCGCACACCGCCAGCACGGCGGCAAAGACCCCGCACAATGCCAAATCCTTGAGTTTCACAGCGCATTCCCCCTTCGGCCGGTAGCATACCACAGCCGGAGGGAATTGTCAACTATTTTTCTTCAATTTGGTTTACAATTCGCCCCAGGACGCCGTCTTCCCAGGGCTGGAGGATCTCCACCGTTCGGAACTGGTTGCGCAGACCCTCCCCCGGGGCGTAGACCCGGACGTAATTCCCGGCGTGGCCGGTCTCCAATTCTCCGGACCGTTCCTCGAAGAGCACCTCCAGGGTCTTCCCCGTCAGGCCCTCCCGGTAGGCCAGGGCCATTTCGAAGGCCGCTTCCCCGGCCCGTTTGGCCCGGTCGGCCTTTTCCTGGGCGGTGAGCTGCCCGGGCATATTGGCGGCGGGGGTGCCGGGGCGGCGGGAGTAGGGGAAAATGTGCATGGCGGAGAAGCGGCACCGCCGAATGAAGGCCAGGCTCTCTTCAAATTCCGCCTCCGTCTCTCCGGGGAAGCCCACGATCATGTCCGTGGTGATCCCGCAGCCGGGGAAATACGCCCGCAGCCGCGCGATACTTTCCGCGTATTCCTGAGCGGTGTACTTTCGGCCCATCCGCTTCAAAACAGTGTCGCAGCCGGACTGCATGGACACATGGAAGTGGGGGCACAGATTGGAAAGCCCCGCCAGGCGCCGGCAAAATTCCTCCGTGACGCACCGGGGCTCCAGGGAGCCCAGCCGGATCCGGCAGTCCGGCGCGGCCTGGGCCACGGCGGCGGTCAGGTCTGCCAGGCCGGGCTTTCCCGGCAGGTCCACCCCCCAAGAGGCGATCTCGATGCCGGTGAGGACGATTTCCCGGTACCCCTGGTCCGCCAGCGCCCGGGCCTGCTCCGCCGCCCAGGCCTGGGTGGCGGACCGAACCGGGCCCCGGGTGTAGGGGATAACGCAGTAGGTGCAGAAGTTGCGGCAACCGTCCTGCACCTTCAGCATGGCCCGGGTGCGGGATTCCAGGCCCCCGGCGGGAAGGGGTTCAAAGTCCCGCCGGGCCAGAGCGTTGTCCACCAGGGTCTTTTGCTCCCCGGCGGCTCGGACCAGCTCCTCCACAAAGGCCGCCCGGTCCCCGC
>CANQFY010000090.1 GCA_947600025.1 uncultured Oscillospiraceae bacterium | reverse complement strand
ACCATGGCGGTTTCACCGCCTAAAGTAACGGATTCCTACCAGACTCATTAAATTTGCGCATAACTCTTGACAGTACCGCATGTCACGCAATGAACGATTAGGACAATAAGTTGCGCAAATTGAAAACTGGAAAGAAGTAGACATGGCTTACGGTCTCTGGTAGAATAAAGTTACCACACAAACATTCGAGAGGGGACAGCAAACCATGCCCAACAAAATTGTAAATCTACACTGCTCTGTCCTAGCCCCCTCGCACCCCGTACCGACCACTCATGACCGATCAAAATCTGCACAGCAGTAAACAAAGAAATAGCAAAAAACGCCTCCGGAACGGCCGTTCCGGAGGCGTTGGTCCGAGTGGCGCGATTCGAACGCGCGGCTTCTTGCTCCCAAGGCAAGCGCCCTACCCCTGGGCTACACCCGGATTTTATAATTTTATACCAAAAACTGCAACTGTGGGATTTCATGTGGTCGTCCGCCGGTTTCCTGCGTTTTTCAGACTGCCTGGATTGCCGAAAAGCCGCCGCGTGTCAGGCTTTTTCGGGAGGACGCTGGAATGACATGGGCCCACGGTGTCATGCTCCCAAATGTCGTGCCCTACCAACCGGGTTACACCCGGGTGCTTTGTATTATACACGATGGAGACGGAAATTGCAATCCCAAAATCGAAAAAGCTGGCAGCAGGCGCAAATGTCTTGACTCTTTTCCCTTTCTTTTGTATAATGTTTTTGTCCAATGATGGATAGTAACATACTTATCAGGAGGCTGCTGCTATGCGTGGAATCCCTTCTTTGATCACCAATATTCGAAAAAACGTCTTTACCGAGGTGGCTAGAATGGCCTATGCCGGCGGAGGATATGAAAAGGCTGAGGATCTGCCCTACATCATCGTTCCCGGAGACCGGCCGCTGCACCGGGAGTCCGTTTTTTTGGAGCGGGCCATCGCCGGCGAGCGAGTGCGGCTGGCCATGGGCCTTTCCATTCGGCCTATCCAGACCCGGAGCCTGATGACCGAGGGCATGGACCACGCCGCCATCGCGGAGCAGTATTATGAGCCGCCTCTGGTCAATATCATTCCCTACGCCTGCCATGCCTGCCCCACCAATCAGTACCGGGTGACGGAGAGCTGCCAGAACTGCCTTGCCGCGTCCTGCCAGCAGGTATGCCCCAAGGGGGCCGTGTCCTTCGTCAACGGCAAGAGCGAAATCGATCAGGACAAGTGCATCAAGTGCGGCAAATGCTCGAAAGCCTGTCCTTATCACGCCATTATCCACCTGGAGCGGCCCTGCCAGGCCGCCTGCGGCATGGACGCCATCGTCTCCGACCAGTACGGCCGAGCCACCATCAACCAGGACAAGTGCGTGGCCTGCGGCCAGTGCCTGGTGAGCTGCCCCTTCGGCGCCATTGTGGACAAGGGTCAGATCTTCCAGGTCATCCGCTCCATCATGCAGGGGGACCAAGTTATCGCCATCGTGGCCCCCGCCTTTGTGGGCCAGTTCGGTAAGGCGTCCACCCCCGAGAAATTCACCGCCGCCATGAAGCTGCTGGGCTTCGACCGGGTGGTGGAAGTGGCCGTGGGCGCGGATATGTGCACCATCGAGGAGGCCAAGGACTTTTTGGAGAAGGTGCCTGCCCAGCAGGACTTCATGGCCACCTCCTGCTGCCCGGCCTGGCACGCCATGGTCCACAAGCTGTTCCCCGCCCAGTCCAAGAACATCTCCATGACTCTGACTCCCATGGTTTACACTGCCCGGCTGATGAAGAAGGAGTTCCCCGGCTGTAAGGTCGTCTTTGTGGGTCCCTGCGCCGCCAAGAAGCTGGAGGCCATCCGGGAGGATATCCGCTCCGACGTGGACTTCGTGCTGACCTTCGAGGAGCTTCAGGGCATGTTCGAGGCAAAGAATGTGGACATGGCCTCCCTGCCGGACGGGGACTCCATGCAGGAGGGCACCGCCGCCGGACGGGGTTTTGCCGTGTCCGGAGGCGTGGCCCAGGCGGTGATGGACCTGGTCCATGAGACCAATCCCGACCTGGAGATCAAGACCGCCCGGGCCGAGGGGCTTCGGGAGTGCCGGAAGATGATGACCCTGGCCAAGGCTGGAAAGTACAAGGGCTACCTGCTGGAGGGCATGGGCTGCCCCGGCGGCTGCGTGGCCGGCGCGGGGACGCTGCTGCCGGTGGAGCTGGCCGCCACCGTGGTGGGCCGGTATCAGCAGGAGGCGGATAAAAAGAGCCCCCTGGAGAGCGAATACCGGGACCGGGGCGAGACCCTGGACTGACCATGGAGCTCAACGACATTTACGACGCCGAGCGACGCCTCACCGGCCGCCTCCATCAGCGGGGCACCCCCTGGAAACCGGGAGAATACGGCTTGGTGGCGTGTGTCTGGGTCTACGACGGCCGGGGAAATTTGCTTCTGACCCGCCGGGCCAGGGAAAAGAGCTACCCCGGCACCTGGGAAAATTCCGGCGGCGCCGCCAAGGCGGGGGAGACCAGCCGGGCGGCCGTTGCCCGGGAGCTCTTTGAGGAGACGGGAATCCGGGCGCCGGAGGAGGACTTCGAGCTGATCGACAGCGCCCGCGGAAGGGACACCTTCTTTGATTTCTACTGCCTGGAACGGCGGGTGGCCCTGCGTGATATCGTATTGCTTCCCGGGGAGACGGACGATGTGATGTGGGCGTCCTTCGACCGGGTCCACGCCATGATCCGCCGGGGCCAGATCAGCGCCGTCATTGCCGCCCAGTTTATCCGTCAGGAGACGGCGCTGAAGGCTCGGCAGAATATACAAAAGTGATTTCCATTTTTTGGCAGTGTCTGCCCTTGCAAAGGAATGTCAAAATCGGTTATAATGAAAAAAAGCGTTTTTGGAATCCGGCGAAAACGCTTACGCCGGAGCCGGAACGCTTTTTTACTTGAGAACAGGAGGAGAAAACCATGCTTGAAATCACCAGTTTGCCCGTGAGCCGGGGGAACGTGCCCCTGCGGGTGGCCCGTGGCCACTTTGCCACCAACCACAGCCATATCAATTACTACATCGACATCACCTATCAGAAGACCCGTCTGAACGAAGCAAAGGCCGTGGCGAAGCAGCTGGTGACCCATTTTAAGGGCAACACCATGGTGGACACGATTCTGTGCCTGGACGGCACGGCGGTCATTGGCACCTGCCTGGCCGAGGAGTTGGTCAGCGGCGGCCTGCGGAGTATGAACAACAGCCAGACTATCAACGTCCTGGAGCCGGAGTACAACGCCAACAGCCAGATCATCTTCCGGGACAACATTCTGCCCATGATCCGCAACAAGCGGGTGCTGATCCTCATGGCCAGCGTCACCACCGGCTTCACCGCCAACCGTAGCGTGGAGGCGGTGGGCTACTACGGCGGCGAGGCTGTGGGTATCGCCGCACTGTACAGCGCGGTGGAGGAGGCCGGTGGCCATCCTGTCCGCTCGGTGTACAACCTCAGCGACCTGCCGGACTATGAGAGCTACGACTATCGGGACTGCCCCTTCTGCAAAAAGGGCCGCCG
>CANQFY010000089.1 GCA_947600025.1 uncultured Oscillospiraceae bacterium | reverse complement strand
ATCACCAGGTCGCCGTAGCCCTCCCGGGCCTCGTCGATGGCGTTGGAGAGAATTTCAAACACGGCGTGCTTGCAGCCCTCCAGATCGTCGGAGCCGAAGATCACCGCCGGGCGCTTCCGCACCCGCTCCTCGCCCTTGAGCATGGAGATGCTGGAATTGCCGTAAAGTTCCTGTTTTGCTTTTGCCATGAAATCAACCTGTCCTGTTACGTTTGTTACACATGGAAATTATACCATAATTCACCCAAAAAAGTCAACCCACCAGCCCCCGGGCCCTTTTCTCCCGAAAACCGGGAAGGGAGGCGCCGCCAGGTCCGGCAGATTGTTATTCCCATTCCTCGAAAAACTGGCGGAAGGCGGTGGGGAGAGCGGCAGATTCCTCGATCTGCCCTTTCGTCAACCAGGTATAGGGGCCGTCCGGAGCGGCGACCTCCAGGTAATATCCACGCATATGCCACTGAATGTGGGTAAAGATGTGTTCCTTCTCCACCTGGCGGTAAATTTGGACGGGTTTCAGGCCCATTTCCTCCACTTTGGCGATGGCCTGGGCCGGCTCCAGCCAGTCTGGGCAGTTGGGCGCCTGCCACAGCCCCGCCAGCAATCCCCGGCTGTCTCGCCGCTCCAGAGCGTAGAGCTGGCCGCAGCGGAGGAGAAACACCGTCTTCCGCTCCTCCCGCCGGGCCCGCTTGGGCAAGCGGACCGGAAGGGACGCCGCCTTTCCCTCCGCCCGTCCAAGGCAAAAGGCCCGGCAGGGGCACTGTTCACAGGCGGGAGTCCGGTCGGGACCGCAGAGGGTAGCCCCCAGCTCCATCAGCGCCTGGGTAAACATCCCCGCCTGGGGCGGATAGACGGCAGCCAGGGCGGATTCCACCTTTCGCTTGGTCTGGGGCAGGTCCACCGGCGTCTCGTCCGCCGTCAGCCGGGCGGCCAGGCGCAGCACGTTCCCGTCCACCGCCGGGGTGGGCAGGTCAAAGGCGATGGAGCAGATGGCCCCGGCGGTATAGGGCCCGATTCCGGGCAAGGAAAGAACCTGGGCATAGTCCTTTGGAAATTGGCCACCGAAGTCCGCCATCAAGACCTGGGCCGCCTTCTTCAGGTTCCGGACCCGGCTGTAATACCCCAGGCCCTCCCAGAGCTTTTGAAGAACATCGTCCTCCGCTTTCGCCAGGGTGGGAATGTCCGGCAGGGCCTCCAAAAATCGGGCATAGTACCCCTTCACCGCCTCCACCCGGGTCTGCTGGAGCATGATCTCCGACAGCCAGACGTGGTAGGGCTCCCGGTCCGCCCGCCAGGGCAGGTCCCGCTTGTGTTCCTCGTACCACGGAAGCAGCGCCTCCGGCAGCTGTTCATAGATTCCCAGATTGGTCCGCCCCCTTTCGTCCCATTTTGAATATTGTACCACATTTTGCCCAAAAAGGGAATCGCCCCGGTGGTACCGGGGCGATGATTTTTTATTGGTTTATTGGACGGTAATCCGTCCCTGGGGTGCGGCGTAGGGTTCTCCCACTGTGCCGCCCAGGACCTCCCGGATATACATGGCCACAATGTCCCGGGTCTTGACGCCGTTGCCGTTGTTCAGGTACAGCTCCGGGTGGGCGTTTTTAATTTCGGAGAGGGTGTAATAGGTGTCGTTCCCGTTCATCAGGAAGTTGTCCGCCACCAGGGCGTAGGTGGCGTTCTCGTCAAAGGGCTCCCCGCCCACGCTGGTGATGGTCACCCGGTGGATGGAGGCAGCCTTGAAGAAATCGCCGTACTCCTCCCCGGCGTCATAGGGCTGGGCAGTGTCCACCTGGTAGGTCAGCCCCGCCACCTGGGCCCAGCCGGGGCAGTCGGCAGTCTGGGTAGCGGCCTCCAGAGTCTCCAGCAGCTCCGCCCCAGTGACATAGAGGACGCCCACCCCCATGGGGGAGAAGGGCAGGGCCCAGAGCAGGTCCGTCTCGGTGATGTCCCCGGCATAGAGGAATTGGTCGCAGTTGCCGCCGTTCTGGATGGCCACCACCGGTACGTCCCCGGCGAAGCCCTCCAATTTGTTCTCGGCGTACCATTTCAGGGCGTCGGCGGTCAGGTCCCCCAGATTGGTCTCCCCATTCCGGCTGGCGGAATCCTTGCCGTTGAGATCAAAGAGCGCCGTGCCCACCACCGGAGAGGCCGCCTCCATGGCCGCCTGGGCCAGGGCCGCCACGGCCTCGTCCTCGCCGAACAGGTCCAGACCCAGAACGCTGAACGCGCCGGTCTCCGGGTCGATGAGGTACGCGCCGATGACCGGTTCCCCATTGGGGTCGGGGAGGATGTGGATGTCCCCGGTCATCTCACTTCCCAGGCTCACCAGCAGGTCGCAATCAGGAGTCTCCACCACATCGGTCAGGGTGTAGCCATCCAGGAATCCGTCCTGCACCTTATCCCGCAGCTCCGGCCCCACGACGCACACGAATCCCAGCTTGAAGCTGTCCCCCAGGACGGCGTTGGGCTCATAGGCATAGTAGCCGTAGTCCGCCACCTGGAGCAGATTGGTACAGATCACCTGGAAGGAGACCGGGGCCTTGGCCGGGCGGGTGTCCAGAACCGCTTCCTCGGCGCTGGGGGCGTTTTTCCGGTATTCCAGCTCCTCCGCGCCCCGGTAGAGCTCCGCCTGGGTGAAGTACTTGGTTAAATTGGAGTGGTACGGCAATCCGGTGGTGGCCGGGCCGTAGACAAATTCCAGCGGGCCCATGGCGGCCACGTCGTACCCGGCGGCATCCATCAAATTGTAAACCGCCAGGCCTCGGTCGGAGTTGGCCCCCGCGCCGCCCTGGAGATAGTTCCCGGCGTCCACCAGATAGACAGTAGCCCCCTCCCCTTCCAGCTTGGCCTTCGCGGCGGCCACCTGGGCGTAAAGGGCCAAATTGCCCCGGATATTGGACGTGTAGAGCAGGACGATCTTCCCTTCCACACCAGTCTGGGGCTCCTGAGTGGGGGCGGCGGTGCCGGTGGGGGTGCTGGTCCCGCCGGTGGATGCGCTGGTCCCGCCGGTGGTCTCCGGCGGCGTGTCCGGCTGGCACCCGGCAAGCAGTCCCAGGGCCATGGTCAAGCAAAGCAGAAACGCAAGCAGCTTTTTCATCGAATTTCCTCGCTTTCGTAAATCATCTGTTCCCATTATAGCAGAGAAAACCGCCCCTGCAAGCCCCCTGGGGGGTTAAAATTCCGGCTCCACCCCCAGCTCCCGGGCAGCCACCGCCAGATCCACATCCAGATACCAGTCGGGGTACAGGGTTTTCGCCAGGGAAAGCTGGTAATACAATTGCTCTGCCTCGCTGCCCTCCAGGGCCGCCAGGGGCAGGACAAGGATCCGGCAGCCCGGGAACCGGGCTTCCATCTGCTGGGTGAGAACGTGGGCCGCGGACATGTCGTCCGTCAGCTTCACCACCACGTTGGGCTTCCGCTCCAGGACCCAATCGTCTGTTACCTGGGGGTACTCCCGGTTCTGGGCAATGTTCTGGGAGCCGGTGGCGGCGATCAGCGCCGCGTCCCGGCGGGTCTGGCCGCGGCCCTCCAGCTCCAGGTAGACCGCCGTCTCCTGGCAGGAGAAAATTTGCTGGGTGGTGTTTTCCAGGACGAAGGACCAGTAGGCCAGGGGGTCATATTCCC
>CANQFY010000088.1 GCA_947600025.1 uncultured Oscillospiraceae bacterium | reverse complement strand
ACGATGTTCTCCTCCCGGCGCTCCTTTTTGAACCACTGCTTGATCTTGGTCCGGGCCTGGTTGCTCTTGCAGATGTTCAGCCAGTCCCGGCTGGGGCCCTTGGCGGACTTGGAGGTGAGGACCTCCACAATGTCGCCGTTTTGCAGCTTGGTGTCGATGTTGGCAATCCGGTTGTTCACCTTGGCCCCCACCATGGCGTTGCCCACACCGGAGTGGATGGCGTAGGCAAAGTCGATGGGGGTGGACCCGGCGGGCAGGCTGACGATCTTCCCCCGGGGGGTGAAGACGAACACCTCGTCGTCGAACATATCGATTTTCAGGGAGTTTACATAATCTTCCGCATCGGTGTCCTGCTGACTTTCCAGCAGCCGGCGGACCCACTCAAAGTCCTTTTCCGTGCCGCCGCCGGAGCCCTGCTTGTACTTCCAGTGGGCGGCGATGCCGTACTCGGCGGTCTCGTGCATCTCCCAGGTGCGGATCTGCACCTCAAAGGGGATGCCCTGGGAGCCGATGACGGTGGTATGGAGGCTCTGGTACATATTGGGCTTGGGGGTGGAGATGTAGTCCTTGAACCGCCCGGGCACCAGGTTGAACAGGTCGTGAATGTGGCCCAGGACGTTGTAGCAGTTGGGGATGGTGTCCACGATCACCCGGAAGGCGTACAGGTCGTAGAGCTCGTCGATGATCTTGCCCTGGGCCTGCATCTTCCGGTAGATAGAGTAGACATGCTTGATCCGGCCATAGGTGGTGTTCCGGATGCCCATGGTGGACAGGCGGGTGGTGATTTTCTCCTGGATGGCGTTCATGAAGGCCTGATCCTGCTCCTTCCGGGCGTTGAGGAAGGTCATGATCTGGTTGTAGGCCTCCGGCTCTAAGTAGCGCAGGGAGATGTCCTCCAGCTCCCACTTGATCTTCTGCATGCCCAGCCGGTGGGCCAGGGGTGCGTAGATGTCCATGGTCTCCCGGCATTTGAGGATCTGCTTTTCCGGGGTCTGGTACTGCATGGTCCGCATATTGTGGAGCCGGTCGGCGATTTTGATCAGCACCACCCGGATGTCCTTGGACATGGCCATGAACATCTTTCGCAGATTTTCCATCTGGGCCTGCTCGGTGCTGGAAAAATTGGCCCGGGTCAGCTTGGTGACCCCCTCCACCAGCTCGGCGGCGGTGGGGCCGAAGAGGGTCTCAATGTCCCCGTGGGAGGCGTCGGTGTCCTCGATGCAGTCGTGGAGCAGGGCCCCCAGGATGGCGTCGGTGTCCAGGCCCATCTCCGCTACGATCTCCGCCACCGCCAGGGGGTGGATGATGTAGGGGGACCCGTCCTTCCGCTTCTGATTCTTGTGCTTCTCCTGGGCGTATTCCACCGCCCTGTTGATCAGCTCCATATCGGCGTTGGGCATATACTTGCCGATGGCGTCGCACATGGAGGCGTAGTGTTCGGCAAAGGTTTCCATGGTATCAGCTCTCTTTCGCTTGAAGCAGAGCCCGCATGGTCTGGCTCTGACTCAGATCGGCCTTCTGCTCCCGGGGGATCAGCCGGATGGTGATGGTTTTGTGAAGCCGCTGGGACTGCAAAAGCCCCACGTCGGCGAAAATATCCAGGCAGGTGAGCATCTGCTCCAAACTCAATGGCCGCCCGGACCACCGGACGATCCGGCGGCACAGGCACATCGGCGAGTCCTGGATGGGGCCGGGGATGCTGGACAGGTATCGCCACACAAAGGCCAGGGTGGACCGGTCCGGCAGCAGCGCCGCTGCGCCCGCCGGATCCAGCCGGCCCGCCCGAAGCTGCCGGTAACCGGCAATGCTGTCGGAGCAGGGGGCCTTGCAGGCGGGGCGGATGTCCGTGACGTTCAGCAGCACCGTGCGCTCCCCCCGGTACTCGTTGATCTGGGGCGTGAAGGCAATGTCCACCGCGTCCCCCGGCGCCAGTCCCTGGGCCTCCCGGCCGGGGGAGAAATAGATGGCGTTGAAGCCCTGACGGCCTACCCGGAGCCGCAGCCGCAGGTGCTTGCCGCCGCCCACAGGGATCAGCCGTTCCAAAACGGCGCCAGTCAGCATCAGCTCCGGCTTGGGGCATCCCCCGCCGCAGGGCTCCAGCTGGGCCAGGGCCTGGACGCCGCTTTCAGTCAGCAGCTCCGGCGGAACGGCGCAGTCGATCTCCAGCGTGGTGCGAGGCACCTCCCCGGCGTAAAACTGCCGGGCCAGGGCGCTGACCTCCCGGCGGAAGTCCGGAATGTTCTGTCGGCTGATGGTGAACCCTGCCGCCAGCTCATGGCCTCCGTAGCTTTCCAGCAGGGGGGCCAGGGCGGTGAGGGAGGAGAACAGATTGAAACCGCCATAGCTGCGGGAGCTGGCCTTGCCGTGTTCCCCGTCCAGGCAGATGAGGAAGGTGGGGCAGGCGTATTCCTCGGCGATCCGGCTGGCCACGATGCCCACCACCCCTTGGTGCCAGGTCTCGTTTGCCAGGACAATGGCCTCCGGCGCGGCGGTCTGGGAGAGCATCTCCACCGCCTGCCGGTAGATTTCCGACTCCACCGCCTGGCGCTGGTGATTCAGCGCGCACAGCGCTTTGGCAAGCTCCTCCGCCCGCCGGGGGTCCTGGGTCAGAAACAGCTCCACCGCCAGCTCGATCCGGCCCATCCGCCCCGCGGCGTTGATGCGGGGCGCCAGGGAAAAGCCGATGGAGGAGGTGGTCAGATTTTCCGGGTCGCAGCCGCTCTCCCGGATCAGGGCGGCGATGCCCGGGCGGCGGGTGTGCCGCAAAGAGGCAAGGCCCCGGTAGACGAAGGTGCGGTTTTCCCCTTGGAGGGGCATCACGTCCGCCACGGTGCCCAGGCAGACCATGTCGGCGTAGTCCGACAGAATCTCCTCCTGGCTTCCACAGAGGGCGGAGGCCAGCTTAAAGGCCACGCCCACGCCGGAGAGGGCCTTGTGGGGGTATCGGTCTCCGGGCCGGTGGGGGTCCACCACCGCCACCGCCTGGGGCAGCCGCTCCTTGCAGGCGTGGTGGTCGGTGATTACCAGATCGATACCCAGCTCCCGGCAGAGCTCGGCCTCTTCCACGGCGGTGATACCGCAGTCCACCGTGACGATCAGCCCCACCCCCTCCTGACGGAGTTGGCGGATGGCGGCGGCGTTCAGACCGTAGCCCTCCTCCATCCGCCCGGGGATGTAGGGCACTGTATTGGCGCCATGGCGGCGGAGAAAATCCGTCAGCAGGCAGGTGGCGGTGATACCGTCCACGTCATAGTCTCCGAAAACGGCGATCTTCTCCCCCCGGGCCATGGCCAGGCCCACCCGTCCGGCGGCCAGATCCATATCCGTTAAAGCGAAGGGGTCGTGGAGCGGGGCGTTCCGGTCTAAGTAGACGGCCGCGTCATGGGCTGCCCGAATGCCCCGGGCGGCCAGGATCATGGCGATCAGCGGGGGATATCCGGCCCCCGCCAGGGTATTGACGTCCTCCTGCTTCGGCGTTCCGACTTTCCAAATTCCGTATTTCAAATCCAGCACATCCAAATCATAACTTTTTCCGCTATTATAGCAAAAAAAAGCCGGATGCACAATAGGCAGTTGGGATTTTTCTATTCGGGGGCGGGATTGGCCAGCTCCGAGGCCGCCACCGCCAGCATGGGGCACAGCAGCACCCCC
>CANQFY010000087.1 GCA_947600025.1 uncultured Oscillospiraceae bacterium | reverse complement strand
TGATCCGTTTTGAAGTGAAAAACGGGGACAAGATCGTGGCAAGCGGTACTCTCTACATCACCGGCAACCCCGCCGGCGCCGCGGACCCGCTGCGGGCCTACGCCTACCCCTACACCTGTACCCTAGTAGGAACAGGGCTTCGGCTGGAGCAGGACGACTCCAGCCGGAACGGCGGCGGGATCATCCGGCTGTGGGAAGACCGGCTTTACGACCTGCGAGGCGGCTCCGTGACCCTTTCGGCAGAGGAATTGGAAAGCAGCGTTTTTTACACCAATTCCACCAGAATCACCGTCAGCCTCTCCGGAGAAACCGCTTCCGGCACGGTCGTTTTGAAGGATCGGACCCAGGGCGGCGCCGAGGTCGGCCGCCTGGAGCTGGGCAGCGGCAAGACGGAGGGGGTCTTCACCGCCCTCTCCGCCGCCAGGCGCTATCAGCTCCTCTGGACCGGCAGCGAAGACTGCGCCATCACCGTTGGAAGTTGAAAGCCGTCTATTTTGATCCCGGCGCTTTGCGAAGCGCCGGGATTTTCCTTTCACCTTCGGGGAAGCCCCATCATAATCTGGCAGGAAAGGAGGATTCTTATGGGTGAATCCGTGTTTTTTCCCGCCGGCTCCTCCCCCGCCCTGGTCGCCGCGGCCCGGGCGCTGGAGGAACGGGGCTGCCGGGTGGCGTCTGGCCCTGGGCCGGAGGTGACCCATCTGCTGCTGGAGGTCCCCAGCTTTCAGGCGGACGGAAATCTGAAAGGCGGCGGCGCCTTGGAAGAGCTTCTCATGCAGCTGCCGGAAAATGTCACCGTTCTGGGGGGAAATCTGGACCATCCGGCCCTGGCGGGCCGGAAAACCATCGATTTTTTGAAGGACGAGGCTTACTTAGCGGAAAACGCCGCCATCACCGCCCACTGCGCCGTCAAACTGGCCCTTGCGAAACTTCCCGTCATTGTCACCGGCTGCCCGGTGCTGGTGATTGGTTGGGGGCGGATCGGGAAATGCCTGGCGTCCCTGCTGAAATCCATGGGGGCCCGGGTGGATGTGGCCGCCCGGAAGCCCGCGGACCGGGCCATGCTCTACGCCCTGGGCTACGGCGCGGTGGACACCACAACGCTGGGCGGAAATCTGCTGCGCTACCGGGCCGTTTTTAACACCGTTCCCGCGCCCGTGATCTCCCAAGAACAGCGGGCCCACTGCCGAAGGGACTGCCTTTTGATCGATCTAGCCTCCGTCAAGGGCATCGACGGGCCGGAGGTACTCTGGGCCCGGGGGTTACCGGGGAAGGACGCCCCAGAGAGCTCCGGGCGGCTGATCGCCCGCACGGCCATCCGTCTTGCTGGAAGGGGGTGATCGGATGGAAGTGGGATTTGCCATGTGCGGCTCCTTCTGCACCTTCGCCTCGGCCTTCTCCGCGCTGGAAAAGGTGGCGCGGGTCCACAACGTCATCCCTATTTTCTCCCAGGCGTCCTATACCATGGACAGCCGCTTCGGCACCGCCCAAGAACACATTCTCCGGGTGACGGAGATCTGCGGGCGAGAGCCGCTGCACACCGTTCCCCAGGTGGAGCCCATCGGCCCGAAAAAGCTGCTGGACGCCCTGATCATCGCCCCCTGCACCGGCAACACCCTGGCAAAATTGGCCCACGGCATTGCCGACGGGCCGGTGACCATGGCCGCCAAAAGCCATCTGCGCAACGGCCGGCCGGTGATCATCGCGGTCTCTACCAACGACGGACTGGCCGCCGCCGCGGAAAATCTGGGCCGGCTGCTATCAAGGAAAAACTACTATTTTGTCCCCTTTGGCCAGGACGACCCGCTGAAAAAGCCCACCAGCCTAGTGGCGGACTTCTCCAAGGTACTGCCCACTCTGGAAGCCGCCTTGGAGGGGCGGCAATACCAGCCCATTCTGCTCCGATAAAGAGCGCCGCCAGACGGAGCACCGTCTGGCGGCGAAGGCTTAGTTCTGACTCAACACCTGCTGACCCTGGATCAGCGGGAAGCTGATCAGCCCGTCACTGTCCAGGTTCTCGTGATGGAGGTGGACACAGCTCAACTGGCTGTTTTCATAGGTGTTGTAGTAATAGATTCCCTGGTCGGTATTGCAGCAGGAGGTGTAGATGGTGTATTCATACTTGTCGCCCACCAGGACGCAGCCCTTCTGCTGGGCCACGCTGCCCAGGATCTGGAAAAACTGGCTGATGCTGGCGCTCTCCGAGTCGCCGCAGACTGAATTGAGCCGGGTAAAGGCCGCCTTTACAAACCGGGACGCGGAGGAGAGGTCGCCGGGAAGGCCCATCCCCCCCATGCCCCGGCTATAGGGCGTCAGTTCCAGCCCGGGACCGAAGGAATTTTCCGGCTGCTTGGGGGACAGCCCCATATAATTGATCAAATTGGTCATGTGATAGTCAAAGGTGGGGTTGTTGGTCAGCACCTTGGCCGGGTCGTCGTAGACCTTCAGCCCCTCCTTGACGGATTCCACAACGATGGACTCCTCCTTGTCGGCGATCATCCAGTGCAGTGGAGAGGCGGGAAGCTGGGCGCTGAAATCCACTTTCATCAAATTCATCTTGGACAGCAGGGTTCTGGCCTGCGCCACCGTCTCGCACTGGCAGAGGATCCAAGGGATCAGCTCAAAGGGGGCCACATTGTCCTTTCCCTCCGCTTCAGGGAAATAGCAGGCGTTGCCGGGGAAGTTCAGTCCCGCCATGCTGAGGCCCTTTTCATTGGTGGCGTCGTAGTACAGCGGGTAGTCCTGTGCCACAAAGGCCATGCCGATCATGGCATAGTGGTGGGCGATCAGGCCCATTTTCCGGAAGTGGAAGGGAAAATCCCGGGGCGTGATGGTAACGGTCTCATGGTAGGAATACTCCAGATCCAGATTCCGTCCAAAATAGTGATCCCGGGTTTTAAAGGAAGCGGCAGTACACATAGAAAGGCTCCTTTCAATTTTCGTCGTTCCGGCGGCTGCTTAGAAACAGCACCACCAGGTCAAAAACGGCCTCCACCAGCAGCGAAGCGCCGGTAAACATCCACATGATCACCATGGTCTCAAAGGGATTGGCCAGGATCACCACGCCGCAGAAAATGGAGAGGGCGGCGCTCAGGGCAGGTAGCACCCAGCCGCCTACGCCCAGCCGCAGCCGGTCCACCGCCCACTGCACCTTCGCCACGCCGGAAATCAGGATCGCCAGGCCGTAGAAGAAGGAAAACACCGGGAAGGCGTTGATCAGCCACTCGGAATGGAACACCAAGACATAGCCGGCCACCAGGGAAAGCAGACCCCAGAGCAGCTTCCCACTCCCCGCGGCCTCGACCGCCTCCATGCGGATATAGCCGATGATGGAGAACACCGCGACGATCAGCAGCACGATCCCCAGAGCCATCAGAATCCCGGCGGTAAAGCCCACAGGGTTCACCAGCAACAGGACCCCAACCACCGCCTCAAATAGGCACAGCAGCAGGCTATTGGCGTTTTGTTTCAAAAAAGTCATTGCGTGAAACCTCCTTTGTAAATAAGAAATACTGTCATTATAGATAAAAGACCCGGTCCTGTCAAGATGGAATTTTGGGATAATTCAATATGAAAATCAATATATAAAAAAGCGGCACGCAACGCGTACCGCTTTTTGTGTTGGCGTTACCTATTTTCCCGTGCAGTTACCCGCAAAGTATCGTCGGCGCGTGTGAGCTTAACTTCTGTGT
>CANQFY010000086.1 GCA_947600025.1 uncultured Oscillospiraceae bacterium | reverse complement strand
TTTGCCACCGCCGACCCCAATTATGTCATTGTCTCCTACAAGGACGACGCCACCGCCCTGGACGGCCTGAAGAAGGGTTCCATCGCCGGCAAGGGCGCCATCAACAACCGGATGACCAACTTTTTGATGCAGCTGCTGGAAAAGCAGGGGGTCCCCACCCACTTCGTTCAGGAGCTGAACGACCGGGAGACCGTGGTGAAGAAGGTCTCCATCGTGCCTCTGGAGGTCATTGTCCGCAATATCTCCGCCGGCCACTTTGCCCAGCGCTACGGCGTGAAGGAGGGCATCGTGTTTGCCGAGCCCACGGTGGAGTTCTCCTATAAAAACGACGACCTCCACGACCCCCTCCTGAACGACAGCCACGCTCTGGCCCTTGGGCTGGCCACCAAGGAGGAGATCGCCCAGATCAAGGCCATGGCCCTGAAGGTCAATGAGACGCTGAAGGCCTATTTCGCCTCCATTGGCGTGAAGCTGGTGGACTTCAAGCTGGAATTCGGCCGCCTGAGCGACGGCTCCCTGGTCCTGGCCGACGAGATCTCCCCGGACACCTGCCGTTTCTGGGACGCCAAGACCAACGAAAAGCTGGACAAGGACCGCTTCCGCCGGGATATGGGCGGCGTGGAGGACGCTTATCAGGAAATGATGCGCCGGGTTCTGGGCTGATCCATGGAAGACCCCAAAAAGGAGGCCCTTTTCGAGCGCACTCCGATCCCTGCCGCCGTGGCCCGGCTTTCGATCCCCACCATTTTAAGCTCCCTGGTGATGGTCCTTTACAATCTGGCGGACACCTGGTTCGTCAGCATGCTCCAGGACCCCATCCAGAGCGCCGCCGTGACCCTGGCGGCGCCGGTGCTGCTGGCCTTCAACGCGGTGAACAATCTGTTTGGCGTGGGCAGCTCCAGCATGATGGGCCGGGCCCTGGGCCGGAAGGACTATGATACCGTCCGCCGGACCTCCGCCTTCGGCTTTTGGGCGGCTGCCCTCAGCGGCCTGGCCTTCTCCCTGGCGGTGGTCGCCTTCCGGGGGCCGCTGCTGACCCTCCTAGGCGCCAAGCCGGAGAATGTGGAGTCCACCCAGGGCTACCTGTTCTGGACCGCCATGTGGGGCGCCACGCCCTCTATTCTCAACGTGGTGCTGGCCTATCTGGTGCGGACCGAGGGAGCCTCCCTCCACGCCAGTATCGGGACCATGAGCGGCTGCCTGCTGAACATCGTCCTGGACCCCCTTTTCATTCTCCCCTGGGGGCTGAATATGGGGGCCGCCGGAGCGGGACTGGCCACCTTTTTGTCCAACTGCGTGGCCTGCGGCTATTTCTTTGTCCTGCTCTTTGTCCGCCGCCGCGCCACCTATGTCTGCGTCTCCCCCAAAATGGCGGTCCCGACTGTGCCCATTCTCCGGGGCGTGCTGGCGGTGGGCGTCCCGGCGTCCATCCAGAACCTGCTGAACGTGACCGGCATGACGGTGCTGAACAACTTCACCTCCGGGTTTGGCACCAACGCCGTCACCGCCATGGGCATCTCCTACAAATTGAACATGATCCCCATGTACATCGCCATGGGCCTGTCCCAGGGCATCATGCCCCTGATGAGCTACAATTTTGGCGCCCGGAACATTCCCCGGGTGCGCAAAACCCTGTCCTTTGCCGGCAAGCTGTCACTTAGCTTCCTGGCGGCCATGTCCGCGGTGTACTACCTGTTTGCCGGGGACCTGATCCGGCTGTTCATGAAGAATCCCGAGATCGTGGCCTACGGCGCCAGGTTCCTCCGGGGCATGTGCCTGGGCACCCCGTTTTTGTGCTTGGATTTCTTGTGCGTCGGCGCGTTTCAGGCCAGCGGCAAGGGCCTGCTGTCCCTGCTGTTTGCCCTGGCCCGGAAAATTCTGCTGGAGATTCCGGCTCTGTTCCTGTTAAACGCCCTGTTTCCTCTTTATGGCCTGGCCTATGCCCAGACCTGCGCCGAGCTGCTCCTCTCCTTTGCCGCAGTGGCGGTACTGCTGAGGATGCTGAGAAGGCTGGAAAAAGAACAATGAATTTCGCCCCTCCTTCTCGGGAGGGGCGAAACTTACGCCTCGTATTGAATGACCCACAGGACCTCAAATTGGGGTTCCAGCCGCTCATAGTCCCAGAGCCTACCGGAATTTTGCCGGCTGTTGGGATCGTGGATCTGAATCTTCCCGTCCCGGCACCCGGAGAGCACCATGAAATGTCCCCCTTGGGTGAAGTCTCCCGGGCCCACCACGCAAATAATGGGGTTTCCCGCCTCCAGATTGGCTAGGATCCGCTCCTTGTCCAGGGGAATTTCCGTGACCGTCAGCCCCAGATCCACAGCCCCCTCGCTGATCAGGGTCCAAGCAGAGCCGCTGCCCTTTACGCAGTAATCGTGGGCCAGGGCGTATTCCACCATCTTGTCCGGGGAGAATTTCGCGTCCCCGGTGAGATAATAGCCCACCATGGCCAGGCTCACCGGGCCGCAGCCCGTCAGACCCACCACGTCCGCCCCGTATTGCAGGTAGCCCCATCGCTTGTCCCACTGTAAAAACAGGGGCATTTCCGCCAGGCCGTCCTGATCGCCGCTTCCCCGGTATTCTGACAGGTCCACCTCATGCTCCTTGCCGTATTCCAGGGGATATTGCAGGACAAAATCCTCGGTTTCCGGATTGCGCACCAGCAGATTGATGAGGGACGTGGGATAGTCGCCCAGGGACAGCCCATGCTCCTGGGCAAAAGCGGAGATGGTCCGCTCCGCCTCCGTAAGGGTGGGATCCGGCACGGAAACCGGCCGATCGGCATGAGAGGGCAGGGGAGCGGCTGAGGACGAATGGGTTTCCGTAGGAGCGTCCGGGGTGACATCCGGTGCCACCGCCCGATAAACGGCAAAGATCCCGATCAGCAGAATTGCCGCCATAATCCCGATCGCACCGGAAAACCGGCGAATTTCCCTGTTTGCCATGCCCACCCCTCCTTACGCCCGTCCTAATTATAGCGCAAGATTTTTCAAAAATATGTAAAAAGTCTGTGACAAAATCAACTTCCTGCCCGAATGACCCACAGATTCAAGATCTGCCCTTCCAGCTGCGCGTAATCCCACAGCTTTTGGGAATTTTCCACGCTGTTGGGGTCGTTGACCCGGATTTGGCCGTTTTCGCAGCCGGAAAGAACAATGAAATGCCCTTCGGTGGTGAAATCGCCCGGTCCCACCACGCAGATAATGGGGTTCCCCACTTCCAGATTGGCCAGGATCCGGCCCTCGTCCAAAGGGATCTCGGTCACATCCAGCCCCAGCTTTACGCCGCCTTGGCTGATCAGGGTCCACTTGGTGCCGTTTCCCCAGCTGTAATAGCCGTGGGTCAGGGCGAAGGAGATCATCTTGTCGGGGGCGAAGGCGGCGTCGCCGGTGACATAGTAGCCCGCCATAGCCAGACACACCGGCCCGCAGGCCGTGAGACCGGCTACGTCGGAGCCGTATCGCAGATACCCCCACCGCTGGTCCCACTGCAAAAACAGAGGGACGCCCTGCGTTAGGTCCACATCGGAAAGATCCACGGTATGCTCCTTGTTGTGCTCTAGAGGGTAGTCCAGGACAAAGCGTTCAGTCTCCGGATTCCGTTCCAGAAGCTGGATCAGGGACGCCGGGTAGTCCGAGATGGAAAGGTTCCGGCTTTCGGCAAAGGCCATCACCGTCTGCTCCGCCGGGGACGGATTTTTGAGGGCGCAGACCTGCCTCGCGTCCCGAAATACCAGGGGACCGGTGACGAGACAGAGGACCAGCGCCAGAGCGGCGATCGTAATGGTATTACGGCGCATATTTAGATTCCTCCTTTTTGAGATCTGCCAATATTTTAACATCGGAAGGTTTAAGAAGTCTTTAAGACTTCCTTAAGAATTGCGGTTGAAAATGCTTTAGATTTTCTAAATGCAAG
>CANQFY010000085.1 GCA_947600025.1 uncultured Oscillospiraceae bacterium | reverse complement strand
CACAGACAGCAAGCCCTTTCGGTAGCTTGAACAGTTCTTACTTCAAATTATTGTCTAACATTTTGGGGGCACTTCACAGCGCGCCTGTTCCCCGGCCGGTTTTTGTCGAGGCTCGTCCCGCCGTGGCGGGGAGGTCTTTTAAACATCTACCGGGCCCAGTTTTTTTCAAACATTCTGGTGTAGCGCATAGTCAGGACCGGATCGGGGCAGTAGCCGGGGACGCAGGCGTAGAGCAGCTGGTCTCCCAGCAGGTAGCCCCGGTAGTGCGCCACCTTCATCCCGTAGACCTCCAGGGCGGTCCAGTATTCGGTGACGGTGTCGAAAAGCGTTTGACCGCCCGGCGACAGCTTTTCCTGAAAGGCGTCCATCTCCGCCCTGGCTGCCCGGCAGGCGGGCAGATTGTAGACCTGCCGGGTCCCCAGATAGTCCTCCGACTCCACCTGCTCCCAGGTGCAGTTGGGCGCCAGGGGGGTTTGAAAATGCTCGTAGTTCATCCGAAGCCCCAGGGCCCCGGCAAAGCAAAGGCAGGCGGCGCTTCGCCGGGAAACGGCGGAGAGATACCTTTCCGCTGCTTCCCGGCCTCCGGGTTCGTGGCGGAGTTCCTCGGCCGCCGCCAAATACCGGGCCCGGATCTCCTGGAAGTCGGGGGAAATTTGGCACAGCTGCGCCTCCACCGCCGTCACCAGGTCCTGCCCCAGCAGCAATGACAGCAGCTTTTCTTTGTAATCTATCATTTCTCTTTCTCCTTCATGAAATATGTCCGTCGCCCATATTATAGCCCATGGGGCCTGCGAAAGTTGTCGAAACCGGTCGGAAAATGAAATAAAAACGGCGGGAAAAGGACCGGCGTCCATTAAGACGCCGGTCCTTCAATAAAAATGAGATTTTTCTTCGTCTACCGCTCCTCTTCCCCGGTTGCCCGCGGACCGAACGGTTCTCGCTTCTCCCGTACCGTGCCGCCCTCCATGACCAAGATCCGGTCGTACTGCCGCGTCAGCCCGTCCTGGAACCGGTGGGTGACGGTGAGCAGGGTCAGGTCCCGCATTTCGAGCAACTCCCGTTCGATCTCGTTGGCGGTGGCCACGTCGATGGCCGAGACCCCCTCGTCCAAGATCAGCACCTTGACCTCCCGGATCATGGCCCGGGCCAGGGCCACCCGCTGCCGCTCCCCGCCGGAGAGCTTGGAGCCGTTTTCCCCGCAGGGCCCGTCCAGCCCGCCGGGAATAGCCTTCAGGAACCGCTCCACCCCAGAGCGGCGCAGGGCCTGGGCCAGGGCCTCGTCGGAAAATTCCTCCCCCAGGCAGATATTGAACCGGAGGGTGTCATTAAAAATGAATGTGTTCTGCTGAATGACGGTGACCAGCTTCCGTAGCCCCGCCGGGTCCAGGTCGTGAAGCTCTACCCCATCATAGCGGATGGCGCCCTGATAGTTTGGGTAGCTGCCGGTCAGGAGCCGGATCAGAGTGGTTTTTCCGGCGCCGCTGGGTCCCAGCAGGGCCACCTTCTCGTTTTTCCGGATGGTCAGACCGAGGTTTTTCAGCACCGGGATGTCCGGCCGATATTGGAAGGTGAGATGCTCAACTTCCAGGGCGTTTTCCAGCTGGGGCCGCGACCCGCCGGAAGAATCCGGGCGTTTTTCGTCGATATAGCCCAGGAGCAGCCGAATATTCTCCCGGTTGCTCAGCAGCAGGGGCAGCATCTCGGCATAGACGGTCAGACAGCTGCTGAAAAAGCCGAACAGAGAGACGAACAGCACCAGGGTGCCCACGGTGATGTCCCCCCGGACGGCCATGGTCCCCGCCACGAGGAAGGTGACGATCCAGGCGGCCCGGTCCAGAAACCGGCCGATGTTCTCCAGCTCCGCGATGGCCACGCCCAGCCTTTTTTCCAGCCGGGCCACGTCCCCGCTGGCCCGGCGGAACCGGCGGCGGAAGCTGGGGAAGACGCCGTAGGCGGCGATCACGTCGTGGCCGTTGAGGGACTCTTTGAGCTGGACGTTCAGAGCGGCCGCCAGCTCCACCTGCTGAGTCATCAGGGCGGTCAGCTTCCGGTTGAACCGCAGAGGAAGGATCATGGACAGGCCGCCGCAGAGGACGGACAGAGCCGCCAGCAGGGGGCTGTACCAAAT
Source organism: uncultured Oscillospiraceae bacterium (assembly GCA_947600025.1). Classification (GTDB taxonomy): domain Bacteria; phylum Bacillota; class Clostridia; order Oscillospirales; family Oscillospiraceae; genus Faecousia. The sequence goes on along the minus strand of CANQFY010000085.1, from coordinate 1,986 downwards.
CATGATCCCCAGCACCACCAGGGCGGAGACGCCGTAGCTGATGAGGTAGAACACCGGCCTAGTCAAATTCTGGACCACCGTGCCCACGGTGCCGGTGATGTGGGACAGATACTCCGCCGTGTCCTGCTCCCCGAAACGGGAGACGGAGCGGGCCATGATGGCGTCGTACAGGTCGTTTCGCAGGCTCTCCCAAAAGCGGAAGGTGAACCATTTTTCCGTGATCCCGTCCAGAAAATAGCCCGTGGCGATGGCCAGCACCGCCCCGGCGGCCACCCATAAGAATCGGAGAAAGCCGGAAATATCGCCGGAGACGATCAAATCGATCATCCGCTGCTCCAAAACCGCGGACAATGGCGTGAGCAGCTGGGTCAAAATGCCCAGCAGCACCGCCAGGGCGGCCAGGGGAAGATGCCTTTTAAAATAGCGCAGCACTTATTTTTCCCCCTTGCCGTGGCTTCTTTTGTCGGTGATGATTCGGATGCCCTCCGTCTCCATGGCCGCGAGACGGGCCGCCGCCAAAAGCGGAAGGACCGCGCCGTTCATATTGACGGCGTAAGCCACGGTGTCGCCATCCTCCGTTTCCAGCATCAGGCTCTCCGCCAGCTTCCGCGCGGTAAACTTTTGCAAGATCTCCTCCGCCTCGCTCTGAGCTATCCCGGCCAGCTTTGCCAGCACGCCGGTGGTGCGGTGCCTGGGGGCCTGCCGATACAGCGTGATCAGCATCGTCAGGGCGTTTGGCAGCGATAAGAGTTCAAACAGCCTGACCGCGTCCCCGCCGGGGGAAAGAAGATCGGCCAAACGCCCCTCCCCGCCCCATGCGGCGGATAAAAACGACTGCTCCCCAGATAGGATCGCCGTAATGAATCCATCCTCGGCGATTAGAATCGTTTCGCCGGCGCTGCCGTGAACGCCGTGAAAGTCCACAATATTCGCGACCTTGTCCAGGCACCCATAGAGCGCCGTCTCGCGCATCAGCGAAACGATCCGCTCCACGCGCTTTTCTTCCGGCAAGGAGGCAATATAATTTCGGACCGTCTCCTCCAGATCCTCCCGCCGGGCGTCGGTCCTGCCGAAAAGGGCGTCCACCGTTACCCCCAGAATGTCGGACAGGGCCGGAAGCAGGGAGATGTCCGGCGTTCCCCCGCTCTCCCACTGGGACACGGCGGAGCTGCTGACGCCGATGGCCTCGCCCAGCTCCCTTTGCGTAAGCCCCTTTTCTTTTCGGTATTTCAGAATCTGCTGGCCAATGATCGAATAGCTCATTGCATGCCCTCCCTTGATAAACTGCGCTTCAATTATAGCGCCAGGGCCGCTTAATCGCAAGGAGCGCGCGCTAAAGCGAATTTAAGCCGCGCTGAAACCCCTTGCGAATCCGGAAAGCGCCCCGTCCCAAACCCGGGACGGGGCGCTTTTCTCAGATCTGCCGGTACATGGCGTCGGCGTCGTCCTTGCGGACATTGTCCGCCACCTGCAAAACCTCCACGGCCACCACCCGGGGGCCCATGGAAATTTCAATCCGATCTCCGGGCTTGACTTCATAGCCCGCCTTGGCCGTGCGGCCGTTCACCATAATTCGCCCGTTGTCGCAGGCTTCGTTGGCTACGGTGCGGCGCTTGATCAGCCGGGAGACCTTCAAAAACTTATCCAGCCGCATGTTCTTTCGCGACCCGCTCCTTCAGTACCCGGCTGGCCTTGAACACCGGCAGACGGGTGGCGGACAGTTCCATGGGCTCCTGGGTCTTGGGATTCCGGGCGGTACGGGCCTCCCGATCCTTGACGGAGAACACCCCAAAACCGGACAGCTGCACTCGGTCCCCCTGGGCAAGAGCGGCGGCCATGGCTTCTAGGGCCGCGTTGAGGACCTTCTCCGTGTCCTTCTTGGAAACTCCGGCGCTCTGGGCGGCGGCGGCGATCAAATCTGTCTTGTTCATAAAATTGCGCTCCTTCGGTGATAAAAAATTTCGCTTTTCTACGGTATCATATTTT
>CANQFY010000084.1 GCA_947600025.1 uncultured Oscillospiraceae bacterium | reverse complement strand
GAGGACCTGGGCCTTCCGCCCCGGCCCTGCCTGATCTGCGGCGCCCCGGGCCGGGGCTGCGCCTCCCGCCGGGTCCATCCGGTGGCGGAGCTGCAGGCGAAGACCAGGGCCCTTTTGACAGATTATTTTTGGCGGAAGGACCGGGAGACGATGGCCGCCCAGGCTGTCCGGGCCCTTCTGTACGAGGTCTGTGCCACCCCCAAGCCCGGTCTGGTGGACCGGGCCAACAGCGGCAGCCACCGGGATATGGACCTGTTCACCTTCCTGGACAGCGCCGCGGCCTTGGCCCCCTATTTCCGCCAGGCGGCGGAGCTGGGAAGAAGTACCCGGGAGTGGGCACCGGCGTGGGCCTTTTCCAGGCTTCGCAGAGCCGGACTGGCGGCGGAGCGGGCCATGCTCTCCGCCACCGGGGGCGTCAACACCCACAAGGGGGCGATTTTCTCTCTGGGAACGGTCTGCGCCGCCGCCGGGCGAATGTGGACGCCGGAGCGGCCCTGGGCCGGGACGGAGGGGATTTTAGACATGGCTGCCCGGCTGTGCCGGGAGGCGGTGGCGGCGGACTTCGCCGCCATGGATGGGTTGCGGCCGGAAACCGCCGGCGCCCGGCTCTATCGGGAGACCGGCTGCCGGGGGATTCGGGGGGAGCTGGCGGCGGGACTGCCCTCCGTCCGGGAAATCGGTCTGCCCGCCATGGAGGCGGCCCTGGCCGCCGGCGGGAGTTTGGAGCAGGCGGGCCTGGCGGCCCTGTGCGCCCTGATGGCCCGGGTGGAGGATACCAACCTCTTTGCCCGGGGCGGGGCGGCGGGCCAGGCCTGGGCGGCGGCCCAGGCGTCTCAAATTTCCGGCCCCATCCCAGACCGGACCGCCCTGGAGGAGCTGGACCGGGAGATGATCCGCCGGAATCTCTCCCCCGGCGGCTGCGCCGACCTGCTGGCCATCACCTATTTTCTGCGTTTTGGTCCGTCCATGGAAAACCCGCTCCCAGAATGAGGGAGCGGGTTTTCCAGAAAAACGACGGCGGCCCCGACATGAGGCCGCGGGCAAGAAGCAGAAGCGGCGCCGCGCTTCCGCTTCTTGCCGTTTATCCGTCGCTGGGGGTCTGCTCCAGCAGGGCCCGCAGATCGGGAGCGGGAGCGGGATCCACGGTCCGCCAGGGGCCGCCGTCCTTCCGCAGGTAGCGGTTGGAGCGCTGAAAATACACCTGCTGCTCCCCGTTGGAGAGTGTCAGGGTGAACCGGCACTCACCCGTGGGCGGTCCCCCGGTGTCCATGGGGGGCGGAAGGATCTGAATGGCCCGCAGATAGTTGAGGATCGCCTCCATTTTGGGGCTTTCCGTATACTCTCGGTGGAGGAAGGCTCCGTCCAGACTGGATTCCACGCTGATTTGGACGACCTGAGGAAGAGGCTGGTGCGGCTCCCGCGGGCAGCAGAAGCCGCACAGCCCCATGGCTACTGCCAGACTCAAAACGATTCGTTGAAAAAACATCGGGCAACCTCTCCTTTTCGGATAGGTTGCCCGATGGCCGGTTTCTTATCGCCGGGAAAAACCAGAAAACCAGAAAATTCGCGGAAAAAGCCCCAGTTATTCGTCTCCGAACAGCTGCCGCCAGAAATCGTTTTCCAAGATCCAGGTGGATACGGTGAACCGATTGGACAGGTCGTTATGCTTCTGCTGGATATACTCCTCGCTGACCGGGGTGTCGGTGTAATTCGTCACCTCGCCGGTGTTGGAATTGTAGCAGGCCAGATCGGTGATCCAGCTCCGGTCCCGGAACATGACGAAGGGCTCCGCGTCGGAGAACACGTCCCTGCCCATATAGAGCCGGGAGTCAAAGTCCAGGCCAAAGAGATTGCTTAAGGTGGGCAGCAGATCCAGGTGGCTGGAGGGAGCGTCCACGGTCTCGGGGGTCATGCCGGCCTTGTAAATGAACGCGCCGTTGCGGAACCGGCCGAAGTTGTCGCTGATCTCATGACCTGCCAGCTCGGACATCTCCGCGTCGGTCAGACCGTTGGGATAGTGGTCGGCGGTGAGGACGATGACGGTGTTTTCCAGGACCCCGGCCTCCTCCAGCCGCTGCATCAGCAGCTCCATGCTCTTTTCCAGCTCCAGCTGGCAGGCCAGGTACGCCCGGACATTGGAGCTGTAAGGCTCGTCCGCTACCAGATCCCGATTCTTGTAGCAGATATAGTTGTCGCTAAAATTGAACTCCCGGTGGCCGGAGATGGTCATATAATAGGTGACGAAGGGCTCGTTGTTTACATAATCCCCTGTGGTCTTGTCGATCACCTCAATATCCGACTCAGGCCAGGAGTATACCACGTCCAGACCCTGGCCGTGGGCCTTGTACACAAAGCCCAGGTTTTCCAGATATTCGTTCCGGCTGTAATAGTCGTAGTCATGGCCGTGGAAGGCGTAGGCGTTGTAGCCCTGCTTCAGCAGCTGCCGGGACATGGTCAGAGGCATGGCGTTGCCGTACTTGGCGGAGCGCTCAAAGCTCCAGGCGCCGGCCTCGGGGACGGTGCCGGTGAGGAAGGCGTACTCTCCGTCGGTGGTGGAGGTGCCCCAGTCGGAGACATAGTAATTGGAAAAGTAGATCCCCTCGTGCATGAGCTTATATAAAGTAGGGGTCCGGGTGGGGCTTACAGCCAGCTCGTCGAAGGCCTCGGCGCAGATGAGGATCAGGTTGCATCCTTTAAACATCCCGGTGTGGTCGTTTTTGCTGCTGGGGGTCCGCTGGGCGAAGAACAGGTACATATCCCGCAGATCATCGTCCATGATCCGGCTGGCCATGGAGTTGAAATCGAAGTCCAGCACGTTGAGCCCGGTCTCCTGGGAGGCGGCGCCGGTGGTGGTTTGGACGGGATTGGCCGAGACGGTGCCCATGGGGACGGAGGCATTGGCGCCGCCGGTGCCGGAGGGCGTCGGATTGTCGAGATGGATGCTGCCCTTGGGCGTGTAGTGGGTCAGCAGTCGGGTCAGATCCACCCGCAGAGAGGTGACGGCGCCCAGCAGGTTGACGCCGGCATAGGGGTCGGTGCTGTTGTGGTACAGATCGTAGGCGCTGTGATCTCCGGTGCCGAAGACCGGCAGGATCGCCACCGCCAGCAGCTGCAGTGCCACCGCCAATACCGCGGGCAGCAGGGCGAACCGGCGCTTTTTCAAGGGCTTGAAGGAGAAGAATCTGGGCGCGAGAAGCGCCAATAGCAGCACCGGGACCGCCATCAGGAGGATCAGGGGCAGGGCCTTCCCGATCTCACTGAAAATGGTGGCGTTGAACTGGCCCTCAAATACCTGCCCGCCGTTTAGCAGGGAATAGGCGGAGTAAAAGCTGTTGTTGAAGATCCGGGAGTAAACCAACTGGGAGGCGCAGAACACCAGGACCAGCACGCTATACACCGTGAGCAGGATGTGATTGGCCCGCCTGTTGGGGATCACCAGCGTCAGCGCGAACAGAAGCAGGACCGGGACGCCGGAAAAGAGCAGAGGCATCACCAGTCCGGGGTTGTACAGCGTCTTCGGGCCGGTGGCGGTGGCGATATGGAGCACCAGCTCCGGGAAAAAGCCCGCCAGCCAGACCGCCAGCAGCAGATACCAGCGGTTGAGATATTTTTTCCGCTTTTTCCTCCGACGGGGAACGCCGGCAACCGTCGCCTCCTGGGCCTGGGAAGGGGCTGCTTCCGCGTCCTTCTTCTGGGATTCGGGCAGCTTCTTGGCTTTCAGCGGGCGCTCCCAGGATGATGGAGCGGAGGGCTCAGGGGCCTCTTCCGTCCCGGTCTCGGGAAACAGCTGGGGCGGGAGTTCCGGCTCCTCCGAAGGCTCCGACATGGGGAAAGGGCCCTCCGCGGCGGGCTCCTCAGGCACCGGTTCTTCAAGCGCCGGCTCCTCCAGCGCCGGTCCCTCGAGCGCGGGCTCCTCATCAAGTACAGGCTTCTCAAGCACGGGTTCCTCCGGATCCGGTTTCTTCGCCCCGGTATCGGGCTCCTCCTGCGCCTGGGCTTCCGCGGCGCCCGGCTCCATCCCAAGAAGGGACAGCAGCGCCTCGTCCACCGGATCGTCAGGCTCCGGGGCTACGGGCTCCGCCTGACCGGCGGGAGGCTGCTTTTCAAAAGCGGCGGGAGTCTCCTCCTCCCAAAAATCGAAGGCAGAGTCGTCCCCATCCGCCTCGGGGGCGCCGTCGATTCCCGCCAGAAGGCGGTCGATCTCCGTTAAAATATCGTCAGTGCTGCGCTCTTCCTGGGAGAAAAGCGCGTCACGATCAGGGGCCATGAGAATCCCTCGTTTCTTTTTCATGGTATTCTCTTAAATTATACGCCAACTTGACAGAATATGCAAGAAAAAAGTGTAAAGAAACCCTCCGGAAATCTCCCGGAGGCAAAAAAATCCGGGCCCGGCCCGGAAAAAAGATTGACAAACCGTTTCCCCTGTGATAAAATGGTTCTCCATACTGTGGGAGTGCGGCTATTTTTCAGAATCCCTAAATCTATGTGTATTATACCACAGTCCGGGGGCAAAGTCAAGCCCGTTTTCAACAAAATGACAACCGCACCAGGCGTATCAACGAACAGATTCCGGCGCTCCGCCGAAAGAAAGGCAGTGATGTTTTCCATGGCATTGGTCAAAGACGAAATGTTCGGCAAGACCTTGCGGAAAAGCTACGCGAAGTACAAAGAGATCCTGGAAATGCCCAACATGCTCAAAATTCAGAAGGACTCCTACCAGTGGTTCCTGGACGAGGGACTCCGGGAGGTATTCCGGGATGTGGGCGTGATCACCGACTTTTCCGGGAAATTGGAACTGAGCTTTTTGGACTACTCCATGGACGAAAAGCCCAAGTACACCATCGAGGAATGTAAGGAGCGGGACGCCACCTACGCCCGTCCCGTCAAGGTCCGGGTGCGCCTGCGCAACACCGAGACCGACGAGATCAAGGAGCAGGAGATCTTCATGGGGGA
>CANQFY010000083.1 GCA_947600025.1 uncultured Oscillospiraceae bacterium | reverse complement strand
GGTCTTCAGATAGAAAAAAGGCGCCGATCACTCGGCGTCTTTTTGGCGCGATATAAAAAACATTGTTCTTATGAGGCCGTCAGCCGGGCGTAGAGCCGCTCCATCAGGTCCCGGAGGGGACGGAACAGGGCCAGGGCCATCACGAAATTCCCCGCCCCGTGGATCAGGTCGAAGGGAATACCGCTGATCCACCAGGAGACGGCGAAGGCCCATCCGCCGGTGACGGCGTACACCGGCGCGCACAGCAGGCCGAAGAAAATCCCGAAGGCGGCGGACAACAGCGCCCACACCATGGTGTTCCGGCATTTGCGCAGGAAGATGGACGCCACCGCCAGAATCAGCCAGATGTACAGATAGTTAATAGACCAGAGCTGGATGGGATAGACCACCAGCTCCAGGCAGACATAGGTATAGACCGGCAGCAGGGCCTTCCAGCCGAAGGTGACGGCGAAGAGCATGACAAAAAGCGACACCGGCTCCACATTGGGAATTCCCGCCATCAGGAGCTTGCCCAAAAAGCAGAATACCCCCATGAAAGCGAACAGCACCAGCTCTTTCAGGGTGATTTTCCCCCGTCCGGCGCTCATTTGGTGTACTCGAACCGGAAAACGTCCCCGTCCTGAATGGGGGTGGTGTCCGCGCCGGAGGTGGCGTACTCGCCGTTCTGGTAGAGGGCCCAGTAGGCCCCGTCGTCTTCATAGACCGCGTCCTCGCCGTCCACGGTGAGGATGTACAGCCCGTACTCCCCCTCCTCGCCCTTCACCAGGCCCTCGGCAAGGATCACCTCGCCCAGGAATTCCGCGGTGGTGGTGTAGGTAAAGCTTTTGGTGCTTCCGTCGCCGTGGAGGACCTCCACGGTGATGGTCTTTGTGCCCGGGTCGGTCTGGGGCCGGTTGGCATACCAAATTCCCGCCAGGACCCCCGCCAGGACCAGCAGCGCCACGGCGGCCAGAAGGATCGTTTTCTTGTTATTCATCGGAATTTCTCCTTTTTCTTTTGTACAGTCCTATTGTACATCCAAAAGCGGGACTTGTAAACCGTTTTTTCCGCTTTCCGGTCCCAGCAGGAGCCGGGCGGGCTCCCGGTTCCGGACTGCGTTCACAAAATCCTGAATGGAGTTCAGGGGGCGGGCAAACGCCATGCCGCCAAGCAGGGGGTCGGCGGTGTGGATGTCCGAGCCCGCCGTCACCGGAAGGTTGTAAGAATGGGCGTAGTCCAGGGCCCGGCGGTTCTGCTCCCAGGGCTGGGCACGGTTGATCCCCTCCACCCCGTCGCAGTCGTGGGGGTACAGGTGGATGCCCTTGAGGTAGGGCCGCTCCCGGAAGGGGTGGGCCTGGATCACCAGACCCCCGGCGGCGGAGACCGCCCGGTACTGCTCCTCCGGCGTCCAGGAGATCATCTCCGGGTGGGCCAGGAGAAAAGCCTTATCTAGGCCGTAGATCAAGAATTCCGCGCCGCCGTAGTTCTCCTCCCAGCCGAAGAACACCCGCAGGCCAATACGCTCCCCCTCCGCCCGGGCGTTTTCATAGCCCCGGCAGAAGGCGTCCACATAGCCTGCCCAGGGCAGGTCCCGGCTGGGGCGGGAGTTGCCCCGGAAGAAGTGGTCCGTGACGATGATGGCGTCGTATCCCTCCGCCTTTCGCGCCCGGGCCTGCTCCGCGCCGGTGGCCCGGCCGCAGGCGCTGCCCTCCAGCGTGTGCAGGTGGGTCTCAATCAGAAATTCTCCCGGATTTTTTGTCAGCCGCGCCATGGCTGCGCCTCCCATTTTTTCGGATCCCATCGGATCGTGTAATTTTTTAATCCACTGCCAGGACCGCAGCGGAGAATATATTGGAAAAGCCCATGAGGAAGTGGTTAGAAGCCGCAAAAAGCCCCGGCTTTCCCACCATTGGTTGGAGCGACCCATGAGAATACAGCCCCCGGCGGAAGCCGGAAGCTGTATTCTGTCTAGCCACAATAAAAAGATATTCTTGGCGGTTTTGTATATAGACTTGAACCTTCTCGGCATTTTTTGATTATCCGCGCCACGGCGCGCAATCCCTTTGTCAAAAAACGAAGGGGTTTCTCGACAGCTTAAGCGCTGGCTCCTTAACTGATGTGAATCTCAACCTTCTCCGCGTTGGCCTGAATCTGAGTACGGAGCTCCGCCTCCAAGCTGGTGGCAAGGCCCTGGGCAAAGGAACCGTTCGCCGCCGTAAGCTCCCGATTCAGCGCATTTTGCACGGCACTCTTCATCAGCGACGGTATCTGATGGAAAACGAACTTGAGAATCACATTGGTCACCAGCTGCGGCAGTAACGGCGGCAGAAGGCTCAGCTTGTCCAGACGGACGTTCAGACCTAGCTTTGCCAGGGACAGGTCTGCACGCTCCACATCGCTGGCCTGGCAGATGGTGTCAATGGAAGCCTGGGTATCCTTCAATTCGTTGGCAATCCAATCGGCCAGAACCGCATCCGTCTCCGGGGTGTGGCCCTTCGCCGCAAACTCCTGCTTCACATTGTCCTGGATCGCCGTCTGAAGCTGCTCCAGAGTGGAGAACTCGGCCTTGGCAGCTGGCTCCACGCAGTTGGTCATGATCCGTTTTACCAAAATCGGACTTAATTTGGTCTGTAAAGCCGGGAGATGAAGGCTGATGTCCCGAGAGAGCCCCTTGCTCTCAAAAAAGCGCTCGATTTCCTGGCGAAATGCCCGCAGCTTGTTGTCCACACGGGCGGCTATGCTCAGACCCCGCGCAATGCAGTACTCTGGATCCTTACAGACGGTAACATTGGCATTGGGAAACGCCTCCTTGCAGGCTTCCCGGAAAAACGCCATCCGGGAAGCGCCGCCCGTGAGAATGAGCTGCTGGGGCGGATGGGCGGCGGTATTCTGCACCGCCTGGGAAAGCGCCTGACGCAGCTTGTCCGGGAAGGTCCTATTCCCCAACTCCGGAATGGGCGTTTCCAACAATTGACGCATCCGGGCGCCGTCCAGGCGGATTGTCAGGGTAAGAACGGAACTGACATCCGCAAATACCGACGCCCGCCGCACATAGCTCTGGTCCTTCCAGGCTTCCTCATCGGAAAAAAATGCCTCTTTCGCCTTGCGGCACTCTAACTCGCAGAAGCTGCGCCAGGAGGGAAACTGAGCAAAAACCGCCTGAAATTTGTCCTCTTTCCCGGATGAACGCACCGCGTCCTCCAGAATCAACTGGTCCAGCAGACCGCCACCCAGGCGCACATCGCCAAAGACCCCCAGCTCCGTCTCCTTACCCTCCACAATATAGGCAAAGTCCGTAGTAGAGGAGCCAATGTCCACTACCAGCGCAGGCTGGGACAACTCCTCCGGGGACAGGCCGATATCCTTGTCGTAATGGGCATACAGAAAGGCCGCGCGGGACTCCGCCACCGTATGTAGATTGGGAAACCCCGCCGCGCCCACTAGGGCCGCATACTGCTGGCGTTCGCTGGAGGTCCAGCCTGCGGGACAGCCCAAAGCCACCTGCAGCTCGTCCTGGCCGGACAGCACGCCGGACAGAAGCTCCCGAAGGCCCCTGGCAAAGGTGGCAATGGGTACGCTGGCCGATGGATCGGAGAGAAAGCGGCTTTTGAAGCGGGCGCGGATATTTTCCACCCCAGGATTTAGGAGGGCCTGATCTCCAATAACCGGCTTTCCATTCCGTTCGCCAACGACAGAGAGGATGCTTTTCGTCGTGCCTAGGGAAAGGACCTTGGGCAGAACCGCGCCATTCTCCTGGACCATCGCGGCGGCGGATTCGCCGTCGCCAATGTCAATACCCAGATATTTTACCATGTTACTTCCCTCCCGTGGCGTCCACGCAGGCCATCCCCTGCCGGAGCAAGACCTCCTGCTCCGTGGGCACGCCGTCCTTCACGGTCACGACCTTCTGAATGAGCGCCGGCGCGATGGTACGGGTCCCGTTGGCTGGTAGAATTTGAAACAGTTCCGCACGGTCTTGCGTATAGTTGATCGCCTCGATAGCGTGCTCCCGGAAATAAATCCGCAGAGCGGTCCGCAGCTCCTCCGGGGCCTGGTCCTCCCGGCAGTCCCAGTCCAGCAGCTCCTCGGCAAGAGAAAGCCCATCCAAGCCTTCCCCTGCCCCGGCGTTCTGGCTGGTGACATGGGCATAGAGGGCAGTGGCCACCCGGTCCGTTTCCAAAGCAATCTTTTCCAGACTGGAACGGACCTTAACCGGGTCAATCGGCTGCACGACGTAAGCCTTTGCCTGGGGGGCGGGCTTGGCCAGGACAAACAGCGCCGCGGAGGCGCACAGCGTTCCCAGGGCCACGGCATACAATGCCAGATTGCCAAAATCACCGCCGCGGATGGCAATTTGCAGAAACCATACCAATACCAGCGCCGTAGGAAGCAGCAGCAGGTATTTCAGCCACTTCCGCTTTTCCTTCTCCACCGGCGCGAAGTAGGCCTGGGGCTGGCCCTGAACGGAAAAATGCAAGCAGGCGGCACTGGCCTCGTTCAGGACGCCACGGTACACGCCTTGCAGCAACGTGTCCTTCTCTGTCTGCGCCCCCACCTGGGTCGTGGTCTGGGTCCAGAGCTGACGGATCAGATTCCGAAGGTCCTCCGGGCTCATGTCGGCCGTAATGGCCGCGCCGGAAAGGGCTGCGCGCATTGCTTGATGAGCGTAATCCATATCCCAGGTCCCTTTCCGTCAGTCCGCGTCTTTCTCCAAAAGGTCGCGGTAGGTTTCCAGCTGAAGCTGCGCGGTATTGCGGATCTTGTCGATCAGGGGCTGTTTGGCGCCGGAGACCAGATCGGTCACCACGCTGCCGGTCAGAGCCACCGCGGCAGCCGCCACAGGCACCCCCGTCACCACCCGCGCGGCCAGGTTTAGTCCCGAATCCATCAAAGCCATGGCGGCCACGGCACTGCCGACGGCAGCCGCCCCCTTCACGGCGCAAGGTTCCACCTCCACGCCCACACCCAGGCGGCTGGAATTCAGCCGGTTTTGCAGCGCCCTGGCAGTGGCCGGGCGGCGGGCATACAGATCGTCCATGAATGCCCTGGCCTCATCCACCATGCCTACGGAGCTGAATCGATGGTCCAGCAGCTCTTCCCGCCACATCTGATCCATGTCCTTGCGGGTATAGATGGCGCGGCTGTCGGTGCTGATCCGGCCCACCAGGCCGTTTACCGC
>CANQFY010000082.1 GCA_947600025.1 uncultured Oscillospiraceae bacterium | reverse complement strand
AAAAGCCTGCTGATATTTTTCAAGTGGACTAAGCAGATACACTTAAATCATCTGCAAATCTTATTATACGAGGAGAAAAGCCATGGACGAGGAACTTTCCCTGAAGCAGCAGCCTCAGTCGTTGGAGGCGGAGCAGGCGGTGCTGGGCTCTATTTTGATCGACAGCCAGTGCCTGACGGATGTGATCGGGATTCTCCGTCCGGAGGACTTTTATCTCCAGCAGAACCGGGATCTTTACACCACGATCTACACCATGTTCAACTTCTCCCAGACCATCGACCCGGTGACGGTGCTGGACAAGCTGCGGGAGCTGGGCCTCTACCGGGAGGAATCCCGGGATTATGTGCGCCAGCTGATGGAGATCACCCCCACCGCCGCCAACGCGGTGCGCTATGCCGGCATCGTCCGGGACAAGGCCATGCTGCGGGCCCTGGGGCAGGCGGCGGCGGACATCTCCGAGACGGTCTACTCCCAGGTGGGTACCCCGTCGGAAATTTTGGAGAGCGCCGAGAAGAAGATCTACGCCCTGCGGAAGGGGGAGCGGGGGGATTCCCTGGAGCCCATCGGGGTGATCCTCCACAAGGTGTTTGACCGGCTGGCGGAGCTGAGCCGGTCCGACGCGGATTTCCCGGGGCTGTCCACGGGCCTCAAGGACCTGGACAGCAAGATCAGCGGCTTAAATCCCTCGGATCTGGTGTTGCTGGCGGCCCGGCCCGCCATGGGTAAGACCACCCTGGCATTGAATCTGTGCCTGAACGTGGCGAAAAAATATCAGAAAACTGTGGCCTTCTTCTCTCTGGAAATGTCCCGGGAGCAGCTGGCCATGAAGCTCATGTCCAGCGAGAGTTTTGTCAACAGTCAGAAGATCGCCACCGGCAAGCTGTCGGAGGAGGAGTGGAGCCAGCTGTGCATGGCCTCCGCCGCCCTGAGCCAGACGGACATCCGGGTGGACGACAATCCCAGCATCACCGTGGCGGAGATGAACGCCAAGTGCCGCCGGCTGGACAACCTGGGCTTGGTGATCATCGACTATCTCCAGCTGATGACCGGCTCCGGCTACGGCCGGAGCAATAGCGGAGAAAACCGGGTCACCGTGGTGGGGGAGATCTCCCGGGCCCTGAAGATCATGGCCAAGGAGCTGAACGTGCCGGTGATCTGCCTGAGCCAGCTGTCCCGGGCGGTGGAGAGCCGCCAGGATAAGCGGCCCATTTTGTCGGACCTGCGGGAGTCCGGCGCCATCGAGCAGGACGCCGATGTGGTGCTGTTTCTCTACCGGGACGAATATTATAACGAGAATACCGAGGATAAAAACGTGGCGGAGCTGCTGATTTCCAAGAATCGCCACGGCGAGACCGGAACGGTGCGCCTCCAGTGGCTGCCCCAGTACGGCCTGTTCACCGACCGGGAGTGGAAGCATGCGGAATAAGGTCCTGACCCTGCTGCGGCGCTATTCCATGCTCGCGCCTGGGGACGATCTTACCTGCGCCGTGTCCGGGGGGCCGGATTCCATGGCGCTGCTGTGGTGCATGTACCTGCTGCGGGAGAAGCTGGATATCCGCCTCTCCGCCGCCCATTTTAACCATGGCCTCCGGGGGGAAGAATCGGATCGGGACGAGGAATTTGTCCGCGCCTTCTGCCGGGACTACCAAATTCCCCTGGCGATAGGCCGGGGCCGGGTGGAGCCGGGGGAGAAGGGGCTGGAGGCCGCCGCCCGGGAGGCGCGGTACGCCTTTTTTGACACCCTGCCTGGGAAGATCGCCACCGCCCACACCGCCGACGACAACGCCGAGACAGTCCTGCTCCGCCTGGTGCGGGGGACGGGTCTCCGGGGTCTGGGGGCCATCGCCCCGGTGCGGGGCCGGATCCTCCGGCCCATGCTGCTGGTGACCCGGCGGGAGGTGCTGGCCTTTTTGGAGGACCAGGGGATCGATTATGTGACGGACAGCACCAACGACTCCGACCGGTTCCTCCGGAACCGGCTGCGCAAGCATGTCATGCCCCTTCTGTACCGGGAAAATCCCCGGCTGGGGGAGGACCTCTCCGCCATGGCCCTGCGGCTGCGGGAGGAGGAGGCGCTGCTCTCCAGCCTGTCTGTTCCCGAAAACAGTGTTTCTGCCCTGCGGGCCATGCCCCAGGCCCAAAGGAACCGGTGCCTGGCGGCCCTTTTGGAAGCCTCCGGAGTCCAGGAACCCACCGCGGAGCATATCGCTCTGGCGGAAAAGCTGGTGCTTTCCGAAAAGCCCGGGGCCCGGGGCCTATTTCCCGGCAGGGTGATTTTGGCCCGGGATTATGAGACCTTGACCGTCCTTCCCGATGCCGCCCCGCCGGCGCCGGCCATTCTACCGGAGGCCGGGACGGCGGAGCTTCCCGACTGGGACCTGCGGGTGACGGTGCTGCCGGGGGACACGCCGCCGGGACCGGGCCGGTTCCAGGTGTGCCCCGAGGGGCCGGTGTGGCTGCGGAGCCGGGAGCCGGGGGACGAGATGCGCCTTCCCGGCGGGCGGAAAACCCTGAAAAAGCTCTTTATCGACCGGAAGATCCCCGCCGCCCGGCGCTGCCGGGTGCCGGTGCTGGCGGATCAGGCGGGGGTGCTGGGGGTCCTTGGCCTGGGGGTCAACCTGGACCGGGCGGGCCCCGGCAGGACGTATTGGATAGAACCGATGGTCTATCGGGAAAAAGAAATATAGGAGGTTCTTCGCATGGAGGAAAACATCCAAAGGGTACTCATCTCGGAAGCCGAGCTTCGGGCCAAGGTCCAGGAGCTGGCGGGCATTTTGCAGCAGCGGTTCGCAGACAAAAACCCGGTGTTCGTGGGGGTGCTGAAAGGCGTTTTGATCTTCTTCAGCGACATGATCCGCCAGTTTGACGCCCAGTGTCAAATCGACTTTATGTGGATCTCCTCCTATAACGGCACCACCGCCGGGGAAATGACCGTCAAAAAGGACGTATCCACCGATCTGGAGGGCCGGCACGTCATCATTCTGGAGGACATTTTCGACACCGGTGGATCCCTGGACTTTACCTACCGCCATCTTTTGACCAAGCATCCCGCGTCGCTGACGGTGTGTACCCTCCTGGACAAGCCCTCCCGGCGGAAGCCCGGGATCACCCTGCAGCCGGACTACACCGGCTTTGTCATCGACAACGTGTTCGTGGTAGGCTATGGGATGGACTATAACGAGCAGTATCGCAATCTTCCCTATATCGGCGTTCTCAAGCCGGAGGTATATCAGCAGTAAGGAGAATTTCCATTGAAAGACCGCAAATTCATCACCGTGATCCTCTACCTGGTCATTCTGGCGGTGGCCTTTACCTGGCTGCTCCAAATATTCAACCCGGGACTGACCAACCTGACCTATTCTCAGGTGGTGGAGCTGTTTCAAGAGGAGCAGGTGCGCGCCTTTTCCGCCCGGGAAGGCCAGCTGACCTTGCAGCTCTATGCGCCCTATAACGGCAGCACCACCCTGACGGTGCCCCTGTCGGATGTGGAGGCATTTCGCCGGGAGATTTGGGATTTGGTTCAGGATCAGTCCGCTTCTGGGGTGCTGGAAAGCTACGATTTTCCACCTGATGCCCAGCCCAGCCCCTACGACTATGTATTCCCTCTGATCCTGGCGGGACTGGCGGTGCTGCTGGTGTGGTTCTTCCTGATGAGCAGGATCAACAACGCCGGGGGCAACCCCATGGCCAATTTCGGCCGGGCCCGGGCGGGGATGGGCCTGTCCGACGGGGAGAAGGTCACCTTTGACGACGTGGCCGGCGCCGACGAGGAAAAGGCGGAGCTGCAGGAGGTGGTGGACTTTCTGCGCAATCCCGACAAATTCACCAAGATTGGCGCCAAGGTGCCCCACGGCCTTCTGCTGGTGGGCCCTCCGGGCACCGGCAAGACCCTGCTGGCCCGGGCCGTGGCGGGGGAGGCGGGGGTGGAGTTTCTCTCCATTTCCGGCTCTGACTTTGTGGAGATGTATGTGGGCGTCGGCGCCAGCCGGGTGCGGGACTTGTTCGACCAGGCGAAGAAGGTGGCGCCCGCCATCGTCTTCATCGACGAAATCGACGCCGTGGGCCGGAAGCGGGGCGCGGGCCTGGGCGGTGGCCACGACGAGCGGGAGCAGACGCTGAACCAGCTGCTGGTGGAAATGGACGGCTTCGGCAAGAACGAGGGCGTCATCGTCCTGGCCGCCACCAACCGGCCGGATATTCTGGACTCGGCCCTGTTGCGGCCGGGCCGGTTTGACCGGCAGATCTATGTGGGCGTCCCCGACGCCAAGGGCCGGGAGGATATTCTGAAGGTCCACGCCCGGGGCAAGCGGCTGGACGATTCGGTGGACCTGAAAACCATCGCCATGGCCACCAGCGGCTTTACCGGGGCGGACCTGAGCAACCTGCTCAACGAGGCGGCCATCCTGGCGGCCCGGGAGGGCCGGCCGGCGCTGAATATGCAGGATCTGAACGACGCCATGATGAAAATTCTGGCCGGGCCGGAGAAACGCAGCCGGGTGATCCGGAAGGAGGATCTGCGCTTGACCGCCATCCATGAGGCGGGCCACGCCGTGGCGATGCACAGCCTGCCCACCCACAGCCCGGTGCGGCAGATCTCCATCATTCCCCGGGGCAAGGCCCTGGGCATGACCTGGAGCTGGCCCCAGGAGGACAGCCAGCACCTGACTCGGAACCAGATGTTCGAGAGCATTGTGGGCCTTTTGGGCGGCCGGGTGGCGGAGGCGCTGTTCCTCCAGGATATCTCCACCGGTGCCTCCAACGACATTGACCGGGCTTCCAAACTGGCCCGGGACATGGTGGCCCGGTACGGCATGTGCCAGCGGCTGGGGACCGTGTCCTATACCAGCGACGACGAGGTGTTCCTGGGCCGGGACTATGAAAAGACCAAGTCCTACTCCGAGGAGGTGGCGGGGATCATCGACCAGGAGGTGAAGGCCGTCATCGACCAGGCCTATGAAAAATGCAAGGCAATTCTGACCCGGGACGGGGAAAAGCTGCGCCAGGTGGCGGAGTTCCTCTTGAAAAACGAGACCATGACCGGCGCTCAGTTTGCCGCCTGTATGGAAGGCAGGCCCATCCCCGAGGCGGATTCCATCGCCATGCTCACCCCTCCGCCGGAGGAAGCGTAAAAAACCGCCGTCCCCGGTGAAGTGCCCCCAAAATGTTAGACAATAATTTGAAGTAAGAACTGTTCAAGCTACCGAAAGGGCTTGCTGTCTGTG
>CANQFY010000081.1 GCA_947600025.1 uncultured Oscillospiraceae bacterium | reverse complement strand
TTACTCAAAACAGATAACGTAACTTCCTCATCACGGTTTAATTTTGTCATAGTGTTAGGTGAAATACCTGTCATCCTTCTTAATTCTGCTTTGCTTATTTTTTTGTCAATCAGCAATTTCCATAGTTTATTATATGATAAGGCCATAACGCACCTCCTACAAGACTATGACTAATTATACCATACAAATAGTTTTTTCGCAATAGCCTGCGAAAAATTCACAAAAAAGAAAAGACCACACAAATGAACCGCACCCCACTTGTTAGACATTATATCACATCGTCTAACAAATGGGGTGCGGTTCAAAGAAAATAGTCGGCTTAAATTTGCTTGTTTTGGCAAATCCCTAAGTTCAACCTCTGACGGCGGGGTCCTTTTCCCATATGGTTTTAGACTGGTGGGGCATTTGGCCGGTTTTTTGCCCCTCAGACCTCGATCACGGCCTGGCTGCCGCCGCTCCGACCCTTGGTGACGACGATTTTCCGGTCGATCCGGTCTTTCAAATCGGCCACATGGGAGATGATCCCCACCAGGCGGTTGCCGCTTGTCAGGTCGGAGAGAGCCTTCATGGCCTGGTCCCGGGCGCCGTCGTCCAGGGAGCCAAAGCCCTCGTCCACAAACATGGCGTCCAGCCTGACGCCGCCGGCGGCGGACTGGATCTCGTCGGAGAGGCCCAGGGCCAGGGCCAGGGACGCCAGGAAGGACTCGCCGCCGGAGAGGGTCTTGACGCTGCGCTCCGTGCCGTTGGCGTGGTCGATCACGTCCAGCTCCAGGCCGCTTTGGCTCCGGTAGTTGTCCGCCTCCCGCTGCCGCCGGAGTTCATATTGACCCTCCGACATGACCATCAGCCGCAGATTGGCCCGGCGGAGGATTCGGTCGAAATAGGTGGTCTGGATGTAGGCCTCCAGGGTGATTTTCCCCTTCCCGGGGATGGCACCGTTGGCGGTTTTGCTCAGGGCCTCCAGCCAGGTCAGGCGCTTTTCCAACGCCGCCAAATCGCCGGACTTTTCCCGGATGTTTTTCAGGGCGGGCCGGTTGACGGCCAGCCGCCGGTCGATGCCCATCCGAATTTCCTCCGCCCCTGCCCGCTGGGCCAGGAGGGCGTTCTTTTTTTGCTTTTCCGCCCCTTCCTCCAAATCCAAGGTGACGGAGAGCTGATGGTCCAGGGCCGCTATTTTGGCTTCCAGGGCGGCCAGCGCCATTTCGGAGTCGCGAAAAGCGGCCTGAGCCTGGAGCTGGGCGTCTTTTCCTTGATTGTATTGATCCTCCAAAAGCCGGAGCTGTTCCTCCGCCTGGCGGTGGCTTTCAAACCGCAGACGCTGCCGCTCCTTGTCGAATTGGCTCTTTTTCGCGGCGATATCCGCCGCTGCCGCCGCTTTTTGCGCCCGAATCTTTTCCAAATCCGCTTTTAGACCCGTCAGCGCCCCTTCCTTTTGAGGGATATCCTTCTCAAGAGCCGCTTTCCGGGCCTGCCGCCCCGCCGCCAGGGAAATGGCCTCCGCCAAATGCCCCAGGGCCTGGGCGGTCTGCCCCCGCTCCCGGCTTAACCGCTCCGGCGCGTCCCGGAGGGAAGCGTCGGGCCAGAGGGCCTGGATCCGCTCGACCAGCCCTTGGCGGAAGGTTTCCAGACTGGCCTTTGCCCCGGAGCAGGCCCGGCTTTTTTCCTGGGCGGCCTGCTGGGCGGCGCTGGCGTCCTTTTCCAGCCTATTCAGCTCCGCCTCCGTGGGGGCGTTTTCGGATTTGCGGGCCGGATGGGGGTGGTCCAGGGCGCCGCAGACGGGGCAGGGCTTCCCGTCCTCCAGGGTCCCGGCGATGATCCCGGCCTGTTCGTCCAGAAACGCCTGACGCTTTTCCCGGAACAGCGCCTCCTTTTTCGAGGCGGCGCAGCATGCCGCCACATAGTCCGCCTGCTTCTGCCGGAGCTGCTGGGCGTCCGAAGCGTATTTGGCAAGCAATGCGGCCAGGGCGTCCAGCCGTCCCTGTTTTTCCACCGTCTTTTCCCGCTGCGCGCGGAGCTTTTCCAATTCCAGCTCCGCCCCGGAGAGAGCGGAAAGCTCCTCCTTTGCCCGCAGAAGGGCCTGCTCGGCCAGGGCGTAGGCCGCCTCCGTCTCGGTCAGCTTTTCGTTTTGGGCTTCTAGGGCGCTCTGCTTTTGCTGGATCTCCCTGGAAAGGGATTCCAGAGCAAGATACCGGGGCAGTTCCGCCTCCAGCCTGGCCTTTTCCGACCCGAGGCGCTCCACTTCAGGGGCCTTTGCCTGCTCCGCCTCCCAGGCGGCCTTCCAGCTCTGGTGGCGCGCCCGCTCCTGGATCCATTCCCGCTCCGTATTCTCCCGGTCCAATCTTGCTTTGGCCTGGGCCTCCAGCTTCCCCAGATTCCCATTGACCTGGGCCAACTGCCCGTCGATCTCCTGGATTTTCCCAGTCAGACCGGCCTTCCGTACCTCCTCCCGCTGAATATAGTCCTCCAGGAGCCGGGCCGTGTCCTCTATGGGAAGCGCTTCTGCCCGGCCCTTTGCCAGGTCCAGGGAAAAGAGGTCCCCGTCTTCCACTTGAACGCCCTCTATAAACTGCCGGAGGCTGCCGCGAAGCTGGGCGCACTGGCCCCCCAGGGTCCTGGCCTCCTCCCGGAGCAGGTCCTGGAGCTTCTGATACCGCTCCGTTTTGAAAATTCTGCGGAAAATCGCCTTGCGCTCCTCCGTGGAGGCAAGGAGCAGCTTCCAGAAGTCCCCCTGGGCGATCATGGCAATCTGCAAAAACTGCTCCCGGCCGATGCCCAGAATTTCCTCCCGGATGGCCTGATCCACATCCTTTTGCCGGGTGACCACCCGCCCGTCGGGGTATCGCAGCTCCGCCTCGGCCTTCTGGATGGTCACGCCCTCCCCCCGGGCTTTGGGGCGGCTGTATTCCGGGTTCCGCCGGACGGTGTAGATTTTCCCCCCGCAGGAAAAGGTCAAAATCACTTCGGTGGGGGTGCCGGGGGCGGCGTACTTGGAGCGCAGCATGGCGGGCTCCCGGTTGTCGCCGCTGGCTCTGCCGTAGAGAGCGAAGGTGATGGCGTCGAAAATGGTGGTCTTTCCCGCGCCGGTGTCCCCTGTGATCAGGTAAAGGCCGCTCTCGCCCAGCCGCTCTAAATCCAGGTCGATCCGGTCCGCGTAGGGGCCGAATCCGGAGATCGTCAGTTTCAGCGGTCTCATGGCTCTCCCTCCCATACGCGTTCCATTAGCGTTCGCACGAAGTCCGCCTGCTCCCGGCTCATGGGCCGGTTGTTCTGCGCCAGGTAAAGATCGGAAAAGAGTTGAAGGGGAGACTTGGCCTCGATTTCTTCCGCGGCCTGGAGCGCCCCCTGGCTCCGGGTGCGGGTGTTGTCGTAGTCCAGCTTCATCAGCCGGTGGTAAATGGTCCGCAGCTTCCCAACAGCGTCGGGGACGTCCTCCTCGTCGGTCAGGGTGATGTGGACGTAGTCCTCCTGCCAGGAGGTGTTCTCGTAAAAGGCTCTCAGAGTCAAATCAGAGTAGGTCCCCTTTAGCTCCACCAGATCGTGGAGGGGCGTCAGGGGCACCGTCCGGCAGGAAAAGTCTCCTTTTTCCCCAAGCTCCACAACGGTGACGGATTTGGCGTCCCGGGCCTCTGAAAAGGAGTATTTTAGCGGCGTGCCGCAATAGCGGATACGGTCTGTTCCGCAGTTCTGGGGGGCATGGAGATGGCCCAGGGCCACATAGTCGAAGGCCGAGAACACCCCGGCGTCCACGTTGTCCGCCCCGCCCACGGACAGCTCCTCTGATTCAGAGCGCCTGGCCCCGGTGACAAACTGGTGGGTCACCAGTACGTTTCGGCGCTTTTGATCAATATCCATGCTCTGAATGGCCCGGCCCAACGCCTCCGTGTAGGTGGACAGCTCCTCGCCCTCAAAAAACCGCCGGACCTGGGCGGGCTTCAAAAAGGGGAGCATATAGATGTCCACCGGGCCGTACTCGTCTTCTAACGACGTGGGCAGCACCCTGCCGCCGTACACGGGAGAAAGGTGAATTCCGCTGGCGTCCATGATTCGGGCGCCGAAGGCGATCCGCTCCGGGGAATCGTGGTTGCCGCTGATGACGAACACCTCCAGTCCCCGCCGGGCCAGGCCCACCAGAAACTCGTCGAACAGCTCCACCGCCTCCGTGGGCGGAACGGCTTTGTCGTAGATGTCCCCGGCCAGGAGCACGGCGTGGGGCTTTTCCGCGTCGATGATCGCAAGGATCTGCTTTAGAATGTACGCCTGATCCTCCAGCATGGAGAACTCGTTTACCCGTTTCCCCAGGTGCAGGTCCGATAAGTGAATGAGTCTCATGGCGGCGCCCTTCTTTCTGTTTTTCACCTCCATTTTAGCAAAATCGGGTGAAAAATGCAACCCTGGGGCCAAAGCCGGGTTTTTTCCATTACCGGCAGAAATCAGGAAAAAACCGCGCGGCTCTACGCTTCCGCCCGCTTGGCCAACCAGGAAAAGAGGATGATCAGCAGCTGCGCCATGGCCGCGATGATAAACAAAATCACCAGCGCCATCAGCAGCCAGCCGCCGTCAAAGGGAAATCGGATCCCATAGTCGCTGACCAGCATCCCCAGATTGTATAGCTGGGTAGCGGCTGCCCGCAAGGTCAGCACTTCCAAAACCATCATCCCGATGGAAAGAACACTGCATAGCCCCGCGCTTTTCACGGACGACGCCATCCCGCAGGCGATGATCGCCTGGCAGCAGGCAAGCCCGGTCAGCGCGCCGGATAAGCCCAGGAGGACCCAGCTATGGGTGACGTACTGGGGGTGTTCCGCCTGAAAAACGGATTGGTTGGAAATCAAATTCGCGGTCTGCCAGGCGCAAATGGCCAGACAGAGGAATCCAAGGGAAATGATGATGGATGTAGTCACTTTAAAACCTTTTGTTTTCATATCAAAAATCCTCCGAATAGAAAGTGAAAACCCTCCGGCAGCTTCACAAATCGCCCCGATAACGCCATTATAGGCGGAGAATTGGTTTCTTTCAAGAGGCTTGGCACAACTGGAGCTTTTCCGGCGCAACTGGAGAAAAACAACAAAATGTAACGAAAAACGCTCCGGCGAAAAGCGGGAGCGTTTCTTCAAAAGGAATACCTTTATTGGGGCCGGGGAATTTCCGCCGCGAACTGGAACCAGCCCCCCGCGTAATTGAAGGTGTATTCCGCGTTCCATTGGTCCAGGATGCCGCGAACGGTGGCCAGACCGTAGCCGTGGTTCAGCTTGTCCGCCTTGGTGGTGGCGATGTGCCCGTTGTAGATCGCCACCTTGGGGGAGGTATTCCGCACGGAGAGGTAAAGGCTGTCCTCTAAGAGCAGGCAGCAGGCGATCTCCTTGGTCCCGGC
>CANQFY010000080.1 GCA_947600025.1 uncultured Oscillospiraceae bacterium | reverse complement strand
TTTTCCCTTGAGGCTAGGTACTTGCGGACCATCAGCGCCACCTTGAAGACGATGGCGTGGTCGAACTGCCGCAGATCCAGGCCCGTCAGCTTTTTGATCTTCTCCAGGCGGTACACCAGGGTGTTCCGGTGGACGAACAGCTTCCGGGAGGTCTCGGAGACATTCAGGTTGTTCTCAAAGAATTTGTTGATGGTGAACAGGGTCTCCTGGTCCAGCGAGTCGATGGCGCTCTTCTTAAAGATCTCGGACAGGAAGATCTCGCACAGGGTCGTGGGCAGCTGGTAGATCAGCCGGCCGATACCCAGGTTCTCGTAGTTGATGATGGACTTCTCCGTGTCGAAGACCTTGCCCACGTCGATGGCGGTCTGGGCCTCCTTATAGGAATCCGCCAGCTCCCGCAGATGCTCCGCCACAGTGCCGATGCCGATCACCGTCTTGACGTACAGATCGTTTTTCAGGGTGTCCTCCATGGTCTTGGCCAGCCGCTCCAGCTCTCCCTCCGGGGTGCCTGGGCCAATCTGCTTCACTACGGCGATGTCCGTCTCGTTGATGCTCAGCACAAAGTCCTGGGTCCGGTCGGGGAACAGACCGGTCAGCACATCCACCGCCGTCACTTCCGCGTGGCCCACCTGCCGCACCAGAAATACCGCCCGGGGGGTGTCTGTGGAGAAGTGCAGCTCCTTGGCCCGGATATAGATGTCGCCGGGCAGGATATTGTCCATGATGATGTTTTTTACGAAGGTGCCCCGGTCGTGCTTCTCCTCATAGAAGGTCTTGGCCTCGTTCAGGGCGATGTGGGCCATGGCGCAGAAGGACTTGGCGGTTTCGTCGTCCCCGGTGCAGAACACGGCGTACTCAAAGTAATTGGAACTGTTCAGAATGGCCTTGAACGCCTTCTGGTGGTAGGTGACGATGCCCTCCCCGGCAGCGGAGGCCTTCAGGGCGCAGTCCGCCCACCGCTCCCCCAGAAGCATGGTATCTGTGGAGGAGATCACATACCCCTCCGTATCGATGACGCCGAAAACCCGGTCCGTCACGTCCTTGAGCTGCAAAATCACGCTCTGAAACACACTGTTGGACATATGATACAAGCCCCCATCTTTAAATCTGCACAAAAACGGATTCCACAAAATTCCGTAACTATTATACACGGCTTTTGCGCATTTTGCAAGTACCTTTTGACATTTTATTGCAAAATCTCAGGGCTTTTTTATGGAAATATCCCAAGTCCTTTTGGGCCGCCTTGAAAATGAAGGGTTTTTATCGGTCAGATTGCCCTTCCCCCGCCCCGGTCCCCTTGCTTTTTTGGGAAAAAAGTGGTATACTAGTGGCGCGAAAAAGAAAAAAGGAGGCATTGCCTATGGAACCTGCTGTTGCCTACAATGTGGCCACGTTTTTGTATTTGCCGTCAATCTTGCTGGCCCTGGGCTTCTTGATCCTGACCTATGTGCTGGAAGCGCTGGCGGTCCAAACCATCGCCCGGCGGCGGGGCATCAACCATCCCTGGCTGGCCTGGCTGCCCATCGGCTGGGCATGGATGTGGGGCTGTATCTCCGATCAATACCAGTATGTGGTCCGGGGCCAGATCCGCAATAAGCGCAAGGCTCTGCTGGTGCTGAGCATTTTGCAGCTGGCGCTGGAGCTTGCGGTCAGTTTCCAGGCTATGCGGGCCATGGGGGCCGTGATCGGCTTCACCCTGAACCCGCCCATGAACATGACCGAGGAGATGACCCTGAATCTGCTTTTGGGCCCGGTGCTGAGCATGAGCGGCTCGATCCTGCTGGATCTGTGCCTGACCATTCCTCTGACCATCATCCAGTATTTCTGCCTGTACGACATCTATCGCTCCTGCGATCCCGGCAGCGCGGTGGTCTTTTTGCTGCTGAGCATTTTCCTGCGCGTCACCGAGCCGTTCCTGCTGTTTGCCCTGCGGAACAAGGACCTGGGGATGCCGCCCCGTCGGGATCAGATCCCGCCCCAGCCCACCTGGACGCCTCAACCCCCCACCTGGTGGGAGTCTACCCGTCCCCCCCAGGGGCCCTGGGAACAGTAAAGGGCCGCTGGAAGGCCGCTCCCCGATTCATTTAAAAAGTCCGAGGCTGGTGTGGCAGAGCCATACCAGCCTCGAATGCTGCCGGCCCCCGGAAGCGATCCGCGAAGGGGGCCGGCGCTTTCCTTATTTCTTCTTTCTTTCCTCGTAGTCCTCCTCGATCCGCTGCTTCCAGCCGGCGTCCAAGGGCTGGGAGGCCCGGACCGCGCCGATGGCGGCGCTGAGGACCTGATAGTTGAGCTGCGTCCCCTGGCTGTCGGCGTGGTAGTTCACCGCCCGGTCCGCGCCGATGCCAAACCGGCCCGCCGTCTGGACCGCGTCGATGTTGGCCCCCAAGAACAGAAATTCCCAGCCATATTGTTCTTTCTGCCGCTGGATCATGGCCCGAACCCGGTCACCGGTATACTGCCGGCTGGCGTTTTCCATACCGTCGGTGGTGATGACAAACAGGGTGTGTTCCGGCACGTCCTCGGGCCGGGCATACTTGTGGATGTTGCCGATGTGATGAATGGCCCCGCCAATGGCGTCCAGCAGGGCGGTGCAGCCCCGAACGGTGTAGTCCCGGTCCGTCAGAGGGGCCACTTTGTTCAAGGGGACCCGGTCGTGGAGGACCTGACTTTCATTGTCAAAGAGCACCGTGGAGACCAGGGCCTCCCCCGGCTCCCGCCGCTGCTTCTCCAGCATCCCGTTGAAGCCGCCAATGGTGTCCGCTTCCAGACCGGCCATGGAACCGCTCCGGTCCAGGATGAATACCAGCTCCGTCAAATTCTTTCTCATTGGAAATTCCTCCTTAAAAATATAATGTGGCTGTTTGGTTCTTACAGCCACATTATACCTTCCGATTTTCAAGAAGTGGTCGCCTGGCAGGCGACATTTAATTTCCGAGCAGACTTTGATCGAAGGCGAAGAGGGCCTCGTTGATCTCGTAGATATTGTAGTTGCCCTGGCGAATAAAGTACTCCACGATGATGTCAAATTTGCTGCTGTGGGACAGGGCGAAGCCCGCCTTTTCCAGCAGCTCCCTGGTCTCCCCCAAGGGCAGCTCCAAAGCGATGGCAAAGGCCAGCGCCGTAGGCTTGCTGGGCTTATAGAGCCGGTCGGAGCGGATCTTGGAAAAGAGCTTCCGGTCGATGTTGGCCTTTTTGTAGCACTGGGCGTCGGTCATGCCCTTCTCGTCGATTT
Organism: uncultured Oscillospiraceae bacterium; assembly: GCA_947600025.1. GTDB lineage: Bacteria > Bacillota > Clostridia > Oscillospirales > Oscillospiraceae > Faecousia. Next base: position 2,316 of record CANQFY010000080.1, on the reverse strand, counting down.
TCCGCAGGAGCATCTCGGAAAAGCTCTCGTCGATCATGGCCAGTGCCTCCCGGAGATTCCCGGGGGCGGCGCTTCCCAGGGGATAGGCCATGGTCTGCGGCTGAGGAAATCCCACGCTCTGGACTCTTCTGGCCTTGTCCAGGCGAAGATCAACATAGTGATCGTCAATGTAGCTCTCGATGGCCTGGAACCGCCGCTCCCCGATCTGGAAGGAGGCCCGGTCGAAGACCACCAGATACACCGTCATTTCATGATCCCTTAGAAATGCCCCGATGGTTTCCACCGCTACATCCAGGGCCCGGTCCCTGGGATAGCCGTAGGCCCCCGCGGAGATCAGCGGAAAGGCCACGCTCTCGCAGCCCGCGTCCCGGGCCAGATTCAGGCTCTCCCGGTAGCAGGACGACAGCAGCTTCCGCTCTCCCAAAAGGCCGCCATGCCATATGGGGCCCACGGTATGGATCACATATTTGCAGGGCAGGCGGTAAGCGCCCGTGATTTTCGCGGAGCCGGTCTCACAGCCCCCCAGGCCACGGCACTCCTCCAGCAGCTCCGGTCCCGCCGCCCGGTGGATGGCCCCGTCCACGCCTCCGCCGCCTAACAGGCTGGGATTCGCGGCGTTAACGATGGCGTCCACCTTCATTTTGGTGATGTCGTTGCGGACAATGTTCAGCGGCACAATCCATTCCCCCTTTTTTCTATATTGTAGCACATATTTTGAAAAAATGGGTAGGAATTTTTCTAAAGGTTGACGGCGGCGGGGGAATTATGCTAGAATGGCCATAAATCCGGCGGCATCCGGACCGCAGGGGCTCATTCCTTCCCAAACAGGGGCCGGGCTACCTTTTTATACAGCAGCGCCGTCAGCAATGACACCACCAGCCCCTTGAGGAAATTCAGCGGCGCCACCGCCAGGGCCACAAAGCTGCCCAGGCCGGTAATGGCCGGATTGATGGCCGTGCCCATGGCCAGGATGGTGTCCAGAGGTATCCCGTAGAGCTCCGCGAATTTGGGCAGCAGGAAAAAAGCGTTGAACAGGCTCCCGAAGACCGTCATCACCGCCGTGCCCAGGGCCAGGCCCCAGTAGGCGCCCTTCCGGGTGTGGGCCACCTGGTAGACGACAGCCGCCGGCAGAGCGTAGGCCACCCCCACCACAAAATTGGCGAACTCCCCCACAAAGGCGGTGCTGGTGCCTTTGAGGAGCAGCTTCAGCAGGGTTTTGACTGCCTCCCCCGCCACCACGGCGGTGGGGCCGATGTACATTCCGCAGAGCATCAGCGGCACCTCGGAAAAGTCCACCTTATAAAAATCCGGCGCCAGGAAGGGCAGCGGGAAATCCCACAGCTGCAACAGCGCCGCCAGCGCCGCGCAGACCGCCATGATGGCCGCCCGCCGGGTGGCGGAGACCGTCCGCCTTCCCGGCAGATACCGCTCCGCCAGCCACGCCGCCAGACCCAGGGCGGCGCAGATCAGCACGCACATCCCCAAAAACGCCAGATTGGCCTGGACCTGGGTCCAAAGTCCCTGCAAATTTTCCAACATTTTGAAACACCTCGTACATCAAAATACGCCCCGGGGGAAACCCCAGGGCGCGAAAATAAACGTGGTCCTGCCACGCATCTTCTTCCATCCAGACTTGGAGCCCGCCGCCAAAGCGGCTGGGGCTGCCCTCACTGTCGGTATCGGAGTTGCACCGATTCTGCGCCGGAGCGCTCGCGGACTGTACCGCCGGTCGGGATTTTCACCCTGCCCTGAAGACACCTGATTCATTTCTTACAGCATACCACGTGTTCGTCAGATTGTCAACAGCAAAGAAGCTCCCGGCGGGGCCGGGAGCGCAGGGGTTCAGGTGCTTTGGGGAACCGTGCCCTGAGTAGGGGAGGGCTCCTGGGTTGGGGAAACGGTGGGCTGGGAGGCAGCTGGGGTCTTCTGGGGCATCTGGAAGCCTCGGATCACGCCCTTGGCGGCGGTGTCCGTCACGTCTCCGCCGATGATCTGATCCTTGTAGACCAGCACTGTGGCGTAGACCGGGTCCGTGGCGCCGGGGTAGTTGTTGATCTTATAGACGTAGCGCATCACCGTTTTCCCGGAAAACTGGCTTAAGTCGTAGCCCTGGCTCTTTTGCAGGGCGTTGTAGCGCTCAAATACCTCCGTGGGCTCCTTGGGAATCCGGACCTGGCTGCTCTCCACCGGAGAATTGGCCACGTCCCAGCCGAAGCTCGTCAGGAACTTGACCCGCCCGTCGTTGGTGGCCACCGAGGGCGCCGCCGTAGGGGCCGAGGAATCCCCGCTCCGCAGGAACAGCACCAGCGCCACAAC
>CANQFY010000079.1 GCA_947600025.1 uncultured Oscillospiraceae bacterium | reverse complement strand
AAAGCGCCGTAGACCACCTTCTGGGCCACGCCCTTCTTGCCGTCGAGCATAATGCTGTTGATGAGCTTCGTTACCAGAACGGAATTGTAAGTGGGATCCGGAAGGACCTCTCTCTTGGGAACATTACCTCTTCTGGGCACTTTGCTTCCCTCCTTCATAAATAAAATGATGTCATCGGTACTCGAAAGTGTTTTCCTTTCGTTGTGCCTGCCAAGAGGATCTTACATAGGTACAATATATAAAACCTTCATGGCAAGGCTTACCCTTGCGAATGGGTGGGAATTACTTCTTCTTGCCGGCCTTGGGCCGCTTGGCGCCGTACTTGGAGCGGGCCTGCATCCGGCCCTGTACGCCCTGGGTGTCCAGCGTGCCGCGGATGATGTGGTAACGAATACCGGGCAGATCCTTGACACGGCCGCCCCGGATCAGAACCACGGAGTGCTCCTGCAGGTTGTGACCCACGCCGGGAATATAGGCGGAGACTTCCATCCCGTTGGTCAGGCGGACACGGGCGAATTTCCGCAGGGCGGAGTTGGGCTTCTTCGGGCTGGTGGTACGGACGGCGGTGCACACGCCGCGCTTCTGGGGGGAGGGCAGGTCGGTGGCCTTGTTCTGAAGGGTGTTCAGACCTCTCTGCAGTGCGGGAGCGGTGGACTTGTAGCTGGCTTGCTGACGGCCGTTTCTCACGAGCTGATTAAAAGTAGGCATCAATGTTCTCCTTTCTTCAAAGATTGGCTTTCTCTCCCGGTCAAGCGGGCGCAATACCCCTATCCCAAAAAGAGTCCGCACGAAGGATATTATACGCCATATTTTGAAAATGTCAACAAATTTTCCGGAAGAATTTGAGATTTTTCCCGTTTTCCCCCGGATTTTTCCCGTCCCGCCGCCGGGTGGAAGAAAAAACCGGGGCCGGCGCTGTCCGGCGGGCGCGCCGGCCGGGGAAGGCGGAGCGCTCCAAAGGAAACGCCCCCTGACTGTGCGTCGCCTATGCACAGTCAGGGGGCAGATTTTGCTTTTCAGCTCCTCCCGGGCAAGGCCGGGGGCTTTCAGGAGGCGTTTATCCTTGGATCACGCCTCGGCGTCCTCCGCCTCCTGCTCCGGGGCGGACTCCGGCGTGGGGGCCGGAGGCGGCGCCACCCGCTGGGGCGGAGTCTCCAGGGGCTGATAGTCCCGGTAGGCCATCAGGCCGGAACCGGCGGGAATCAGCTTGCCAATGATGACGTTCTCCTTCAGACCCACCAGATGGTCCACCTTGCCCTTGATGGCGGCGTCGGTGAGGACCTTGGTGGTCTCCTGGAAGGAGGCGGCGGAGAGGAAGGAATCGGTGGCCAGGGACGCCTTGGTGATGCCCAGCAGCACCACGGAGGCCTCCGGCAGCCGAAGCTCCGTCTCTCCGGCGTCGATCCGGTCCTGGATGGCCTTTTTGGCGTCTTCAAACTCGAAGGCGTCGATGACGCTGCCCACCAGCAGGCCGCTGTCGCCGGGCTCCTCCACCCGGACCTTCCGCATCATCTGGCGGATGATGACCTCAATGTGCTTGTCGTTGATCTCCACGCCCTGCTGACGGTACACCGCCTGAACGGACTGGACCAGGTAGTTCTGCACCGCCTCCACGCCGGAAATGCGCAGCACATCCTGGGGATAGAGGGCGCCGTCGGTGATGGGCTCGCCCTTCTGGACCACATGACCCTGGGTGACCTTCAGGCCCACGGAATAGGGCACCTGGTAGATCTTCACCTCGCCGTCCTCGGCGGTAACGGTGATGTTCCGCAGGGCGCTGCGGTGGGTCTCGTCGATGGACACGGTGCCGGTGATCTCGGAGATCTGGGCCATCTTCTTGGGACGGCGGGACTCGAACAGCTCCTCCACGCGGGGAAGGCCCTGGGTGATGTCGTCACCAGCCACGCCGCCGGAGTGGAAGGTCCGCATGGTCAGCTGGGTACCGGGTTCGCCGATGGACTGGGCCGCGATGATGCCCACGGCCTCGCCCAGGTCCACTTCCTTGGAGGTGGCCAGGTTCATGCCGTAGCACTTGGCGCAGACGCCGCTGCGGGCCTTGCAGCCCAGCACTGTGCGGATATAGATCTGATGGATGCCGTGGGCCTCGAATTTGGCGGCGTCCTCGGGCATCATCAGCTTGTCCTTGGGATGGAGCAGCTCCCCGGTCTGGGGATCCACCACGTCATCAACGGGATAACGGCCCCGGATCCGGTTGCCGAAGGTGTCGATCACGTCGCCGTTCTGGACCACCTCGCTGACCCAGATGCCCTGGGTGGTGTGGCAGTCCGGCTCCCGGATGATGACCTCCTGGGACACGTCCACCATCCGGCGGGTCAGGTAGCCGGAGTCGGCGGTCCGCAGGGCGGTATCGGTCAGGCCCTTCCGGGCGCCCCGGGAGGAGATGAAATATTCCAGAACCGACAGGCCCTCCCGGAAGTTGGCCTTGACGGGGATCTCGATGGTACGACCGGCGGTGTCCGCCATCAGGCCCCGCATGCCGGCCAGCTGGCGGATCTGAGCCATGGAGCCACGGGCGCCGGAGTCGGCCATCATATAGATGGGGTTGAACTCGTCCAGATTGCCCTGAAGGGCGTTGGTCACGTCGGCGGTGGTCTTCTCCCACTGCTGCACCACCAGGCGGTAGCGCTCGTCGTTGGTGATGAAGCCGTGGCGGTAGTAGTTTTCGATCTCCACCACCTTATTCTCGGCCTCTTTTACCAGGGTGTACTTCTTCTCCGGCACCACCATGTCCGCGATGGACACGGAAATGGCGCCCTTGGTGGAGTATTTGTAGCCCAGGGCCTTGATCCGGTCCAGCATCTCCGTGGCGATGGTGAAGCCGTGGCGGCGGATGCACCGGTCAATGATGCTGCCCAGCTGCTTCTTGCCCACCAGGAAGCTGACCTCCAGATCGAACTCGTTGCCGGGGATGCTCCGGTCCACAAAGCCCAGATCCTGGGGGATGGGCTCGTTGTAGATCAGGCGGCCCACGGTGGCGTCGATGATCTTATACGCCATCCGGCCGTCGATCTCTTTGCCATAGCGCACCCGGATGGGGGCGTGGAGGCCCACGTTGCCGGAGGCGTAGGCGGTAATGGCCTCGTCCACGCTGGAGTAGTTGTGGACAGGCCGGAACTTGGCGGGGGCGGTACCCTCGGCCTTGGCCTTTTTGTTGGCGGCCACAAACTCGTCGGCGTCCACCACCTGGTTTACGGGCAGGCCCGTGTCCCCGGCGTCGGTGACGAAGACTGTCTCCGCGCCCTTCTCCGCCTTGCCCAGGCGAACGTAGGTCAGGTAGTAAGCGCCCAAGATCATATCCTGGGTAGGAACGGTAACGGGCTTGCCGTCCTGGGGGCGGAGCAGGTTGTTGGCGGAGAGCATCAACATTCTGGCCTCGGCCTGGGCCTCGGCGGACAGGGGCACATGGATGGCCATCTGGTCGCCGTCAAAGTCGGCGTTGAAGGCGGTGCAGCACAGGGGGTGCAGCTTCAGTGCCCGGCCCTCCACCAAAATGGGCTCAAAGGCCTGGATGCCCAGCCGGTGCAGAGTCGGCGCCCGGTTCAGCATCACGGGCCGGTCCTTGATGATCTCGTCCAGGGCGTCCCAAACCTCGGTCTTGCCCTTGTCGATCATCTTCTTGGCGGACTTGATGTTGTTGGCCAGCCCGTCGGACACCAGCTTCTTCATGACGAAGGGGCGGAACAGCTCCAGAGCCATCTCCTTGGGCACGCCGCACTGGTAGAGCTTCAGCTCCGGGCCCACCACGATAACGCTCCGGCCGGAGTAGTCCACCCGCTTGCCCAGCAGGTTCTGGCGGAACCGGCCCTGCTTGCCCTTGAGCATATCGGACAGGCTCTTGAGGGCCCGGTTGTTGGCGCCGGTGACAGCCCGGCCACGGCGGCCGTTGTCGATCAGGGCGTCCACCGCCTCCTGGAGCATCCGCTTCTCGTTGCGGATGATGATGTCCGGGGCGTGGAGCTGCATCAGCCGCTTCAACCGGTTGTTCCGATTGATCACCCGGCGGTACAGGTCGTTTAAGTCGGAGGTGGCGAATCGGCCGCCGTCCAGCTGGATCATGGGCCGGATATCCGGCGGGATCACGGGCAGCACGTCCATGATCATCCAGCTGGGCTTGTTGCCGGACTCCCGGAAAGCCTCCACGCTCTCCAAGCGCTTGACCAGCCGCAGCTTTTTCTGGGAGGAGGCGGTTTTCAGCTCGGCGCGAAGCTGCTCGGAGAGCTGATCCAGGTCGATCTGCTCCAGCAGCTTCTTGACGGCCTCGGCGCCCATGCCGGCCTGGAAATCGTCCTCGTACTTTTCCCGCATATCCCGGTACTCCTTGTCGGAAAGCACCTGGTTCAGCATCAGGGGGGTATCCCCGGGGTCGGTAACGATATAGGCGGCAAAATAGAGGACCTTCTCCAACACCTTCGGAGAAATGTCCAGGATCAGACCCATCCGGGAGGGGATCCCCTTGAAATACCAGATGTGGCTGCAGGGGGCGGCCAGCTCGATGTGGCCCATCCGCTCCCGGCGGACCTTGGCCCGGGTGACCTCCACGCCGCAGCGGTCGCAGATCTTGCCCTTGAATTTGACCTTCTTATATTTTCCGCAGTGGCACTCCCAGTCCTTGGTGGGTCCGAAAATCCGCTCACAGTAAAGGCCGTCCCGCTCGGGCTTGAGGGTGCGGTAATTGATGGTCTCCGGCTTCTTGACCTCGCCGTAGGACCATGACCGGATCATCTCCGGGGAAGCAATGCCGATCTTAATGGCATCAAAGGTGGCTTCTGCCATTCATCACGCCTCCTTAGTCTTCGTTGTTATCCGTATATGCTTCGGAATCATCCAGGTTGTCCAGATCGTCTCCGAACACGTCCATGATGTCCTCGGGGCCGTCCTCGTCGATGTTGAAGCCGGAATCCAGCACCTCGTCGGTGTCCACCACCAGCTCGCTGCGGCTGTCGGCGAAGGCGATATCGTCGTCGTCCTCGTCGTCCTTCAGCTCGATCTCGTTGCCGTTCTCGTCCAGCACCCGCACGTCCAGGCACAGAGCCTGCAGTTCTTTGACCAGGACCTTGAAGGACTCGGGCACGCCGGGGGTGGGGATGTTGTGGCCCTTGACGATGGCCTCGTAGGTCTTGACCCGGCCGGTCACATCGTCGGACTTGACGGTGAGGATCTCCTGGAGGGTGTAGGCCGCGCCGTAGGCCTCCAGGGCCCAGACCTCCATTTCACCGAACCGCTGGCCGCCGAACTGGGCCTTGCCGCCCAGGGGCTGCTGGGTGACCAGGGCGTAGGGGCCGGTGGAGCGGGCGTGGATCTTGTCGTCCACCAGGTGATGGAGCTTCAAATAGTAGGGATAGCCCACCGTTACCAGATTGTCAAAGGGCTCGCCGGTCCGGCCGTCGTAGAGCACGGTCTTGCCGTCCTCCCGCAGGCCCGCCAGCTTCAGAGTCTCACGGATGTCCTTCTCGTTGGCGCCGTCAAAGACGGGGGTGGAGACCTTCCAGCCCAGGGCCTTGGCGGCGTAGCCCAGGTGGACCTCCAGCACCTGCCCGATGTTCATACGGGAGGGCACGCCCAGGGGGTTCAGCACGATATCCAGAGGGGTGCCGTCGGGCAGGAAGGGCATATCCTCCTCCGGCAGGACCCGGGAGACCACGCCCTTGTTGCCGTGGCGGCCGGCCATCTTGTCGCCCACGGAGATCTTCCGCTTCTGGGCGAT
>CANQFY010000078.1 GCA_947600025.1 uncultured Oscillospiraceae bacterium | reverse complement strand
GGCACCACCCGCCGCATGACCAGCAGGTTCATTACGCAGATGCACACATAGCACATTACCGCGCTGATGGGCATCCCCAGCAGCCCGATGGCGGAGTTGCCCACCAGGATATACACCACCGCCAGCTTTGCCACCCCGGCCAGAAGCATATTGATCACCGGCAGATGGGCATAGCCGTGGGCCTGCATAACGGTGTTGGTCAGCTGGATCACGGCGTAAAAGAACACGGCCAGGCCCAAAACGCGCATGAGCTGGGCCGCCAGCTCCAGATTTTCCCCGGAGTAGCTCCCCAGCAGGGCCATGATGGGCTTTGCCAGCAGGCACAGCCCCACGGCGCAGGGCAGGCTGATCAGTCCGGCGATCCGGGCGGCGGACTCCTCCGTGGCCCGGACGGCCTTGTTGTCGAGAAGGGTCAGGTGGGCGGTGATGGCGGGGATCACGCTGACGGTGATGGGCACAATGAAGGCGCAGGGCAGGTTGAACACCGTCTGGGTCATGTTGTACACGCCCTTCATGGTGTCCGCCGTCCCCTGGGCCAGCCCGCCGGAGGTGAGGAGCTGATTCATATAGAGGTTGGTTTCCAGCACCGTGAGTATTTGCAGTCCCGCGGAGCCTATGGTGATGGGCACCGCGATGACCATCAGCTCCTTGGTGGCGGCGGCGAAGGTGCCGGGGGAATCCTCAGACTGGGGCAGGGAGCCATAGACCTTGTGGAAGCAGTGGGCCAGATAGAAGGTGGACACCAGGCAGCTCACCGTCACGCCCAGGATGCCGCCGGCGGCGGCCAGGGACACGCTGGAGGTCAGACGCATCAGCAGGAAGGCTGCGGCCAGGCCAACCACCAGCTTGATCACCGCCTCCAGCACCTGACTGACGGAGGTGGGGATCATGTTGCCCAGACCTTGGGTGAAGCCCCGGTAGGCGGACATCAGGCACATGAGAAAGGCGCAGGGCCCTAAGCAGGCGATGGCGGCCCAGGCGTCGGGCTGATGCTCAAATTCCGCCAGCTGGTGGCAGAACAGGATCATCAAGCCGCTTCCCACCAGGCCCACGCCCACAAAAATGGTTCGGGAGGTGGTGTACACCCGCCGCATCTGGTTATATCTTTTCAGGCTGCTGGTCTGGCTGACCATCCGGCTCATGGCCACCGGCAGCCCCGCCGTGGCGATGAACAGCAGCACGGTATAGATATCGTAGGCGGTATAGAAATAGCTGTATCCCCTATCGCCTATGATCATTTTCAGCGGGATCTTGTAAAGAGCGCCCACCACCTTGACGATGGCGGTAGCCGCCGCCAGCAGGGCCGCGCCGTGGAGGAAGGTTTGCTTTTTCGCGCTTTGGGACATAGGGGCCTCCTTAGGATTCCTCCCGGGGGAAGAGCCGGGGGATGGTGTATTCGGTCAGCTCCCGGACAATGGCCGGAAGATCCAGGGTGGGGAATCTGCCGCTCTGGTAGAGGATCTTTCCCCGCACCATGGTCATGGCCACATCGGCGCCCTTGGCGGAGAACACCAGGCCGCTCAGCACGTTGTGGCAGGGAATCAAGTGGGGCGCGGAAAAATCCACCAGGATCAAATCCGCGTCCATGCCGGTTTTCAGCATCCCGCACTCCTGGGACCGGCCCTGGGCCCGGGCGCCGCAGACGGTGGCCATCATCAGCGCGGCGGAGGAAGGAAAGGCGGCGGCGTCCCCAACCGCCCGGCGGGCGGAGATGGCAATGGAGCGCATGGCCTCGAACAGATCCAGATTCCCGGCTTCCGCCGCGCCTCCGGAACCCAGGGCCACGTTCATCCCCGCCCGCACGCAGGCGGGCACGTCCACGGGATCCATCCCCGCCTTTCCGGCTTCCAAGGGAAGGGCCACGGCGGAGGCCCGGCGCTTGCCCAGCAGGGTCCGCTCCTCCTCCGTCAGATATCCGCACCCGGCGGCGGTGACGCCCACCCGGAAAAGGCCGTGGCAGTCCAGCAGCTGAGCCGGGGACAACCCTGTGCGCTCTAAGCAGGAGGGCCCTTCGCTGGGGGTCTGCTCCAGGTGGAGCTGGAAGCCCAGGCCCTTTTCGGCGGCGTAGCCGGAAAGGGACTCCCACAGGGGATAGTTGGAGGTGTACTCGGCAAAGATCCCCCCGTCTACCCGGATCCGGCCCCGGTCGAAGCCGTGCCAGGTCTCCGCCACTTGCCGAAAATAGCGGCACTGGGGGTCGGTCTCAAAGTCAAAGGGCTCGCTTTCGTCCTCGAACCGGTAGGCGGACAGGGCCAAATTGGCCTTGATCCCCGCCTCCTTCACCGCCTGGGCGGTGGCCTCGGGGTAGTAGTACAGATCGGAAACGGAGGTCACCCCGAACCGCAGGCATTCGGCGATGCCCAGAGACGCGGAGGCCTTGGCGGCCCGGTTGTCCAGCTTGGCCTCCCGCTGCAAAATTGTTTCCAGGGCCGCCCGGTTGGAGGCGTCGTCTACCAGCCCCCGCAGGGCTGTGGCGGCCAGGTGGGTGTGGCAGTTGACGAGTCCGGGCAGGACCACCATGCCCGCCCCGTCCACAATGGTTTCTGGATGCTCTACCGGGGGCCGCTTGGAGAGATAGGATATTTTTCCCTCGGTCACGCCCAGGTAACCGCCGAAAAGCACTTCCATCCCCTCGTTCATGGTGACGATGGTGGCATTGGCAATCAGCGTGTCCAATCAAAGGCCTCCTTCCATGCAGGAAAACAGCTCCTCCTTTTGGCGCAGCACCTTGTCCAGGGAGGAGAGGTATTGTTCCGGGTATTTGGGGTTGGGGAACCGCTTCAGCGCCCCGCCGGGCAGGGGGACTTTGCTCATGGCCCCGCCGCCTAGGGAGACGATGGGATGCAGCTCCTCCATCATGCAGATGTTGTAGCGGCACACCCCGCCAGGGAGGGTCCAGCCCACGTTTTCAAAGCTGCCGGACATGTATTTCTGCCGGTACAGGTAGTAGGGCCGGTAGCCCAGCCGGGACAGTGTCTGCCCGGCGTCGCGGACCATCTGCCCCACCATCTGGGCGTTGGACCGGGGCCGGTCCTGGCTGAAAAGGTTGGCGCCCTTTTTCAGGGCCAGGGTGTGGACGGTGATGTTGGTAGGCTGTAACGCCGCCACCTGGTCCAGGGAGGACTGGAAGCCCTCCAGCGTGTCCGTAGGCAGCCCTGCGATCAGATCCATGTTGATTTGCGCAAAGCCCGCCTCCCGGGCCTGGGCCACCGCCCGGAGGATATCCGCCCCCCGATGGGGCCGACCGGAGGCGGCCAGCACGGAATCGATCATACTCTGGGGGTTGACGCTGATCCGGTCCGCCCCGTAGGCCCGCAACACTCCCAGGCGCTCCGGATCGATGGTGTCGGGGCGGCCGGCCTCCACCGTAAATTCCAGGCAATCCGTCAGGTCCAGGTGGGCCCGGATCCCCTCCAGAAGCCGCCGGAGCTGGCCCGGGGAGAGGGTGGTGGGGGTGCCGCCCCCTATGTAAAGGGTACGGACCTTCCTGTGAAAAATACCCATCAATTTTCCCGTGATCTCCAACTCCCGGAGCAGGGCGTCCAGATAGGGCTCCATCATTTCCGTTCGGGAACCGATCCCCCGGCTGACGAAGCTGCAATAGGCGCAGCGGGTGGGGCAAAAGGGGATGCCGATGTACACCGACACATCCTCCCGCCCCAGGAGCCGGGCGGTTTCCAGGGTTGCCTGGGAACATTCCAAGGCCAGAGCTGCCCGGGCGGGGGTGACGAAAAGCTTCCGCTCCAGGAACTTTTGGGCCTCAGCCTGGGTCTGGCCGGCCAGGAGCATGGCGGTGGAGAGTTTGGTAGGCCGCACGCCCGCCAGAGCGCCCCAGGGGGGCGGCATCGGCTGAAAGGGCAGGGCCGCCAGATAGTAGGTCTGTTGCAGCAGCCGGCGGCGGTCACGGACTGTCTCTCGGTCCGCCCGGAGCCGCCGGAGGCACCGGTGGGTCACTCCGTCCAGGGTGATGGCGGTGGAGATGGAGAGCCAGGTCTTCCCCCGGAAGAGGGCGGAAACCGCTCCATCCCCGGTAAAGGGCGTCTCTACCGGCTCCAGGGGCCGGTCGGGAAACAGGGACAGCTGAAGCTGTTCCACACAGTAGCGGTCGTTGTGGCCGCGAAGATAGAGCTTCATGGGATCCGGCTGAGGTAGGGGTTGAACGCCCGCTCCTCCGCCAGGGTGGTGGCGGGGCCGTGACCGGGGTACACGGCATAGTCGCCGGGCAGCCCCGCCAGCCGGGCCAGGGAGTTGATCAGCTGGTATCTGCTTCCGCCTGGCAGATCCGTCCGGCCGCAGGAGCCGGCGAACAGGGTATCCCCGGAGATCAGGGCCTGGGGGAACAGCAGACACACCGAGCCCCGGGTGTGGCCCGGGGTGTGGAGGACCCGGAAGGTCATGTCCGCCAGGGTCAGGGTCTGGTTGTCGGAAAATTCATCGGTATAGGTCAGCGGCCCGGCGGTGAGGGCCTTGGGCAGGGTCAGATCCTCGGGATGGAGGAACACCCGGCAGCCGGTGGCGTCCACCAGCGCCCCCACGCCGCCCACATGGTCAAAATGCCCGTGGGTCAGCAAAATCGCCTCCAGGAACAGTCCCCGCTGCTCCAGGGCGGACAGCACTACCTCCGGCTGGAAGCCGGGATCTACCACCAGGCACTTCTGCCCCTGGTGGAGAAGATAGCAGTTGGTGAAAAAGCGGTTTTCACCCAAAGTCAGCGTTTCAATGGTCATAATCTCTCCTTATGAATGTCTGGGAGTCAGTAGTAGCTGATCGGTGTCCAGGATCAGGGTCACAGGGCCGTCGTTGACGGAGGAAACCTGCATATCCGCCCCAAATTCCCCGTGCTGAGGGGGATAGCCCAGCTCGGCGCAGAGGGCCAGGAACCGCTCATATAGCCTATTTCCCAGCTCTGGCCCGGCGGCGCCGGTGAAGCTGGGCCGGCGGCCCTTCCGGCAGTTGCCGTAGAGGGTAAACTGACTTACCACCAGCAGTTCGCCGTCTACCTGACCTAAATCCAGATTCATTTTCCCGTTTTCGTCGGAAAATACCCGCAAACCCACGATTTTTTCCGCCAAAAAGCGACATTCTTCCTCCGTATCCGCCGGGCCGACCCCGAGCAGGATCAAAAAGCCCCGCCCGATGGCCCCCACCTGCCTGCCTCCAATGGCAACCGAGGCGGAGGTTACCCGCGTCACAACTGCGCGCATGGCCGCCTCCTAATTCTGCCCCCGGCGGGAGCTGATTACGTCGGGAATACTCATCAGCCGGTTGCGCACCGCCACCAGCTCCTCCACGTTCTTCACCTCAAAGCGGACGGTGAACACGCTGCGGCCACCGGGCAGATCCTTGCCATTGAGTTCCTTTACCCGCAGCCGGGCGGTGGTCATGGCCGTGGCCACGTCCAGCAGCAGACCGTCCCGGGTGACGCACTCCAGCTCCAAGGTGGTGTCGAAGGGCTGCTCCTCCTGGTTGGCCCAGCGGACCCGCACCCAGCGGCCCGCCTGCCGGGGATCGTCCCGGTTCAGAGCGTTGGGGCAGTCCGTGCGGTGAATGGACACGCCGTAGCCCTTGGTGATGAAGCCCACGATGGGATCCCCAGGCACCGGGGTGCAGCACTTGGAGAATTTGATCATGCAGGAGTCGATATCCTCTACAATGACCCCGTTCACCGCGTGGCGGCTCTTAACCGCCTCCGGGGTGATCCGCAGGGGCATGGCCGGATTCTTGTCCGGCACGGGCTTGGTGGCCCGGTTGATATCCTCCCGGATCCGGCCCACCGCCTTGGCGGCGGTGAGGCCGCCGTAGCCGATGGCGGCGTACATATCGTCCCAGGTGTCAAAGGCCAGCTTTTTCAGCAGCGCGGCGGACAGCTCCTCGTCGGCCAGGGCGGCTAGCGGCAGGCCCAGGCGCTTCATCTCCGACTCGAAGCTGGCCTTGCCGTGAACGATGTTCTCCTCCCGGCGCTCCTTTTTGAACCACTGCTTGATCTTGGTCCGGGCCTGGTTGCTCTTGCAGATGTT
>CANQFY010000077.1 GCA_947600025.1 uncultured Oscillospiraceae bacterium | reverse complement strand
TTGGTCATGGCTTCCAACCGGCTGATCATGTGCCCCGAGACCGGGGAGGCCAGCCAGAAAAAGGCGATCACCAGGAACAGCTTCAGGCTGTCCATGCTGAAGCCCCGCAGGACCATGCACCCCAGGAACACAAATAATATTCCCAGGGTGTCCCCAATGGCGGCGGCGTGCATCCGGTTCAGGGCCTTGTGGAATTTGTTGACGCCGAACACCGCTAAAACCTCCAAAAACAGCCCCAGCAGGAGCAGGACCCCCGCCAGAAAATACCGTACCCATTCCATGTCAATCCGTCTCCTTTTCCGGGGAGCTCTCCGGCTCCTCCTGATGCTTCAAATTGTCCTCCACCGCCTGAAGGTCCGCCTTCATCTGCTTTTTCTGGAGATACACGCCGGTGTAGACCTTGCAGAGCACCACCACCGCCAGAAAACTGATCATGGCGTAGATCAGGCACACATCCACCAGGTAGCTCTCATCCAGGTACACGGACAGCAGGGCGATCAGCATAATGACGATGGTGCCGATCATATTGACCGCGATGATCCGGTCGGAAATTCCCGGCCCCAGCACCGATCGGATGATGCTGATGACAATGAGAATCCCCAGCGCCACCATCATGCCGATCAACAGCGCCCCAAAAGCCTGCTCCATCATGCCCGTTCCGCCTCCTTTCGGCCGAATTCACGATCCCGGGCCTCCATCTCCCGCAGGAGCTGGACGAAGGGCGAGCTTCCCAGCCCCTCCCCGTATTTTTTGTCCAGGCAGTGGACGCAGAAGCGGCTGCCCTCCATGGACACGGTGATGGTGCCAGGGGTCAGGGTGATGGAGTTGGCCAGCATGGCTTTGGCCCAATCGGAGGTCAGGTCCGTGGTAAAATAAACCAGCGCCGGCTCCGGCTCCAGCTCCGGGGACAGAATCAGCCCCAGCACCTCCAGATTGGCCTTCACGATCTCCCGGATCAGCACCCCCAGATACCGGACCAATAGGGGCGACAGCCGCCAGAACCGCAGTTCCTTTTCCAGGCTGTAGTCCAAAAAGCGGCACAGAAACCCAAAAAGCGCGGCTGACAGAACCAGGCCAAGCACACAGATTTCCAGTGTGATTCTCCCGTTCAAAATCAGCCACGCGGCAAAGATCAGGGCAAACAAACAGGGTCATCTTCCTTTCTCAGATTCAGCCCACATTATATACCCCCGTTTTCAGAAATGCAAGTGCCAAAAGCGCAAAACTGCAAAAATGGTCAGGATTCGACAAAAGCGCTTACAGCGACCCTTATCAGTGTCCGGTAATCCTCCGTCGGATCGATTAGTTTTATCGCTACCCTCCAATTCTTGAACGATCCTATTATAGCACTTTGCTGCCGGGATGCAATTTGTGTCACCATAAACCTGCATTTTCTCCGGATGCTGTCCTGGCGGCGCATATGATCGCGCGTCTTTTCACGTCGTACCGGTTCCGCGGCTGCGGCATGGTGGCATCCACATGGATCGTTTTGTTTCGCAGCAAGACTTTCTCCCACCGCAGGGCGCACAGTTCCCCAAGCCGCAACCATTCCTCGCAGAAATAAGCGAACCTGTGGCGGTTATTCGCCACAGGAATGGGTATTCCCGCGAGTAAGGCGGCTTTGCACCGTGTCGCTTTGTCCTTCGCTTCCTTGTAGGTTTTGCCGTAGCAGAACCCGTACCGAATCTTCCAGGACAACTCATAGCCCTTGATATACCGGGCCTCCCAGCGTCCGTCCTTCCGCCTGAAAATGTTTTCGCCTTTTCTTGACATGAACGTGTACCCCCCTTTAGAATAAAACTACCTTTTAAAATCTTGTCAAATTGCGATACATCTTGTATACTATAAAAAACAGGAAACATAGACGTAAGCTGTCCTAGAGACGGCAGACCGCTGCCAGGCGCTGGTAACGGCTGTCCCGGAGGAATGCTGCCAAGACTCCAGGGAAAACTGCCTGGAGCTTTCACGGAGGTACCGCCCATGGGCAAAGGGAGCGAAAACGGAGATAAAATGATCGATATCCATATGCATTTGATCCCAGGGGTGGACGACGGCGCCGCGGATATGGAAATGGCGCTGAGTATGGCCCTTCGCGCCATGGACCAGGGCGTCACCGCCATTATTGCCACGCCCCACAGCGCCGCCTTTGATGGGGATCCCCAGCGGACCGTGGAGCAATTCAACCGTCTGCGGGCAGGGCTGTCCAGACTGCTCCCCGTGTACCTGGGATGCGAGGTGTACTGCGCGCCGGAACGGATGCGCACGGTGACGGAGGCGCTGAAAACGGGACGCTACCCCCGCATGAACGGCACGAGCTATGTCTTGACGGAGTTCTCTCCCTGGGTCACAGAGGAAGACGCCCTCGTTTGCGCGGCGGCCCTGCTCCGAGACGGCTGGAAGCCGGTGCTTGCCCATGTGGAGCGGTATGAACGGCTTCGCTCGTCAGTAACGGCGCTGCGGGCCATGGGGTGCCTGATGCAGATCAATGCGTACAGCCTGTATGACGAGGAGGACGCGGCCATCCGGACGTTTGCCCAGCGTCTGGCGCTGGACCGGGTGGCGGATGTGCTGGGTACCGACGCCCATCGGACCTATCACCGCCCGCCCAGTGTCCGTATGGGGCTGAAATGGCTGTATGAGAACTGTGCCGCCGACTATGCCGACAGCCTGTCCTGGTGGGAAGCGGCGCGGCTGTTTGAGATCAGGGAGGACTCAGACGGAGGAATATGAGGAAACGCCGGCCGCGGCCGATATCCGCGGTGCGTTGAAAAAGGGCCTTGGACGGCTCCGAGTACGCTAAAGGGCATCCGACCGGAGCGGTGAGAGGCGGACGAGGTAGAATGGATCTGCGAATAGAAAGGAGCGGATATGATGGAAACATGGTCTAAAAAAGATGGGGAAGGCGCGGCCGTGCCGGTGGGGAAAATGCACTGGACCGGGGATATGGTCATCCGTGCCTGCGGCGGCGGGGAGCCGGCGCGTTATCCCGGCTGCCGTTACCCCACCTACCGTTTACAGTGGGTGAGCCGGACCACTGGAGAGGTCCGAGAGCCACAGGAGACGACCAGGACCTATCCCGCACACCTGGGATTCACCGCGGCGGGCAAACACTACCAAAGCATCAGCCAGCTCTATGCCCAGCATGACGAAAGGCTGACCTGGTGCCGGGACATCTATGGCCGGGAGGTGCTGTACCTGGCGGAGCGCTTTCCATGCTTTGACAGCGAGGACTTTCTGTATGAAAAACGGTTTTACCGGTTCTTCTTCCTCCGGGAAGGGGAAAAGCTGACCCGGGTGCAGTACACCGATGAGTCCAACACGGTGACCGTCACCGAGGATGTGGCGAATTTGGAACGGCAGTGGATGGAGAAGTTTCAGTCCCTGGGATATTTTGATACGGAGATCGGATAGAGCGCAAGCGCGGCACGGACGAGCTGTTCCTGCTGAAAGATCACATTTTTAGCGGGGCAGACTTCCATGGTGCCACGCTTCAGGTCTCTGAGAAAGGAGATTAGACGATGGCGGAGCGGATCATTGTGATGGGTGGTTCCTTCAATCCACCTACCATTGCTCACCAGCGGCTCTTACTGGCGGCGGTGGACACATTCTGCGCGGACAGGGGGATTTTTGTCCCTTCCTCCCATACTTATGTGAAGATCAAAATGCGGCGGGCGAAACGGCCAGAGGAGACCCTTCCCGAGGACGTGCGGTTGGCGATGCTCCAGGCAATGGCAGAGGATGACCCCCGGTTGGCGGTGGACGATCTGGAATACCACCGCACGGAAAAGGGCTATTCCTATGAGACAATGCTGTCCATTCAGGAAAAGAACCCCGACAGTGAAATGTACTTCCTGGCCGGCGGCGATAAGCTGGAGGTCATTCCTCGGTGGCACCGGAGCCGGGCGTTTCTGGAGCGCTTTCGGGTGATCGTTGTCCGGCGGAATGGGGAGGACGTGGAAGCCGCGCTGCGGGAGAACCCGTTTCTGCGGGAATACAGCCGGATGCTGTGCGTCATGGACGCGCCGCCGGGGCTGGAGGGGATCAGCTCTTCCGCTGTCCGGGACCTGCTGCGTACCGGCGCCCCCGGCGCCGAAAGCATGTGCCAAAGCAAGGTGTGGGCGCTGCTGCGGGCCCACGGCTGCATGGACGGCAGGGCTGTCCTGCAATTTCAGGACGATTATTTCTTCCTCAGCAACTTCTATGCCGCCCCGGTGCGGTACGATGGGGTGCTGTACCAGAACAACGAGGCCGCTTTTCAGGCCCAGAAATGCGTCACCCGGGAGGAGCGGGCGGCTTTCGCGGACCTTCCGCCTGACGCCGCCAAGAAGCTGGGCCGCCGTGTGCGCCTTCGTCCGGATTGGGAGGATGTGAAGGTGGAGATCATGGAGCAGATTGTTCGGGCCAAATTCACCCAGAACCCGGAGCTGGGGCGGCTTCTGCTTGCCACCGGCAGCGGACGGCTGGAGGAAGGCAATACCTGGAATGACACCTTCTGGGGGACCCATCTGTCCAACGGAAAAGGGGAGAATCATCTGGGCACCATTTTGACCAAGATCCGCGAGGAGTTGAAAAAAGGGCAAAATGCTGAATTTGCTGTATGACTACATTCCCGACAGCCTGCCCTGGGAAGCGCCCTTTGTCACCAACCCCGATCGGGAGAAGAAGGCGGATCGCTCCGGGTGGCTCCAATGAAGCTTGCGGAAGGATCCGGGAGAATTCCAAAAGACAGAAAACAGGGACTATGATGGAAAAGAAGAATGTTCTTTGCGGCTGCGGCAAAGAACATCCTTCTTTCGTGTTATTCTCCGTTGGTATGGACTTGAAAATCTCCGTTTATCCTCGTCACCTGATAGAAAAACGGATTGCTCTCCGCCCAGGCCGGATCGGCCTTCACTTTCTCGCTGTACCACTCAAAAGCGCCGATATAGCCTGTGTGCAGCTCCGCCTCCGCCCGGAGCCGGACCCACACCGCCTCGTCAAAGTTCTTGTAGTACCCAAGCGTGTAGTGCTTCTTCTGGAAGGTGATCATCACCCAGTATTTTCCATTTTTCGCGAGAAACAGCCCGCAAAACCCCGCTTTATTTTTATCTGTTGTCGAGCATGCTCTTTTGAGCATTTCCACGCAGGTGTTGTCCTGATAGTGCATGTGGTGCAGCCATTTCCACCGCCTTCTGTTGGCGTCCCGCTGGCGCTGGGACGTCCGGCGGATCGGCCGGATCAGGATCACCCGAACCAGCACCATCAGGGCCATGATCCCCGCCGCCAAAAACAGCGTCATGGCCGGGTCGATCAGCAGCAGACAGATTCCCATGCCCAGCACCACCAGCACTTCCATGAACAGTTGCATATAGGCGTTGAGCCCATTGGAAAACTGCTGCGTATCCTGCCCCAGCAGGTTTTGCAGCTCCGCCGTGGTATGCTGGGTGAAAAAGGGATAGGGACTGTTCACAATGCGCGCGCACAGCCGGACGGACAATTCATGCCGGTTGATCCGGACAAACTTTGCCGCCATGTAGTTTTCCCACGCCAGATAGGGCAGCTTCAAGGCGTACAGCGCGATCAGCGCCAGCAGGATCACCGCCATCAAAGACGCCTCCGATTGGAGACGCAGCGCGCCGCGCAGCCACAGCATCACGGGGTTTTTCTCCACCCATGCGCTGTCTGCGAACGAGGCGCAAATGGAAACCACCATTGTGAGCCCCACCATTTCCATGAGAGAGGCCAGCAGCATGGCGGGGATCAGCGCCAGCATTTGATTTCTTCGTTTCGGGCCAATGATCGAAAAAATATCTTTGCCGGAAAGCTCATAGCCCTTAATATACCGGGCCTCCCAGCGTCCGTCCTTCTGCCTGAAAATGTTTTCGCCTTTTCTTGCCATGAACGTGTACCTCCTTTGCTTTTTTATTGATTCCAGTCTCCGGCGCCGGGAAAGCCACCCGACTGCGCTTTTGACTGCGAATTGTTTTCACAGCTGCCTACCCGCGCGCCAAAAATGTGTTTTCTATCAGCTCATCAGGGAATTAGGGGAAGAACTGGTAGAGAGGTTTTTCAAAAATTTTTTGGCCAGGTATTGAAATTGGCAATTTGATGCTGTATAATGAAAACCCGAGAAGAAAACTCTGCAGACTCTTTGCTTAAAATCGCGAGTCGCAGAGGGGCAAACTCTGCGACCAAATGAGGTCGTGCAGATTGTTTTTTGATCGGCATTTTTCGTCTCCGCTGCCCAGGCCGATATATGGGGAAAGCGTCACTTGGATTAAAGAATAACAGAAAAGCCGCCTATTTTGGTGAACTGCACCCCGTTTGTTAGACGATGTGATATAATGTCTAACAAGTGGGGGTGATTTATAATGCCAAAAGGAG
>CANQFY010000076.1 GCA_947600025.1 uncultured Oscillospiraceae bacterium | reverse complement strand
AGCGCCCAGCGCCACGCCCTGTACAAGGGGAAGGAGGGACCCTTCCTCACCGCCATTTCCGTGGAGGACGCCGCCCCGGCGGAGCCGGACGTGGCGACCTTCTGACGTAAAAAGCGAATGACGGCATGACTTTTGTCATGCCGTTGCTTTTTTTCCCGTTCTGTGTTATACTTACAAAAACGAATGGAGCAATTAAAAGATATGTCTAATGCATTGATGTTTATTGATATAACATAGCGATAACATAGCGGAAAGGAAAAGCTATGAAGATGGATAATAGGTGGCGAGTTGTTGCGGTATATAAAGATGCGTGCAAAGTCTGGTATTTTGGCCAAGAAAAAATCACAAAGGTGACGGGTTCTTTTAGAAACAGTGCCTTATGCCGAAGCGATTATCCCGCTGTTGGAGATTGGGTTTACCTCAATAATGATGGTTTAATTGATCGGATAGAGGCAAGGTCTAATCAACTATCCCGAAAAGTTGCAGGAAAGCGGCATGATGAGCAAATTATTGCGACGAACATCGATATTATGTTTATCGTATCTTCTTTGAACAAAGAATTTAACATAAACAAAATCGGGCGATATATCATTTTGGCGGAGACAAACCATATAACCCCTGTTATTCTACTAACAAAACTTGACCTCTGTGATGACCCAGATAACTACATAAAAAAGATTAATTTTTATTACCCGAATGTTGAGACTGTGACCGTGTCTGCAATCGCCGATATAGGTGTTGACGCAGTCTATAACAAAATGGTTCCCGGGGTAAGCGACGTATTTGTTGGCGCGTCTGGCGTCGGCAAATCAACATTAATTAACAGACTTCTTGGCTGTGAATTAATGAAAACATCCCATATAAGGGAACGGGACGACAAGGGGCGCCATACAACAACGCACCGTGAATTGTTTGAATTGGAGAATGGCTCATATGTAATAGACACACCGGGCATTCGTGAAATTGGTTTTTGGATTAATGATATAAATCTGAGTGAGTTTGAAGACATTATCCTGATTGGTCGGGCGTGCAAATATAGAAACTGCCAGCACACAAATGAGGTTGACTGCGCTGTAAAACTAGCTGTCCGTAATGGCGATTTGGCAAAAGAAAGATATGACCGATATATCAAGGCATCTCGTGAAGTGCTATACTCCAAGTTGCTACAAGATGAACGAGAACGGCTAAAGTTTAAGAGTAAAGTTAAACAGATGTCGAAAAATGAAAGATTCAATAAAAAGAATTAAGGGTGTAAATAGTGATTTCCGTATTCTTGGGTAAAGACATCGACGCAAGCTGTAATTATTGTCATAAATACCACTCAACTTAAACTCAATTGATACCTTTCTGATAATACTGACGCATCAGAGCGCCGTGCTACATACTTGGTTCAAACCTCTGGTGGTATCTAACTGATTAACAAAACTGCAAGGGGCCGTGGTCGGAGCCTTTCGTGAACCGTCTCGCGGTAGGAGGAATGAACCAATCCACAGCATCCCTTACAGTGTAGCACATGACCTTGGAGAGGGTCACTAAAAACTACTACTCTATAATACAAGGAGGGACGTCCATGTACCAGCCCCTCGCGGACCTGCTGCGGCCCACCAGCCTCGACGAGATCTACGGCCAGGAGCATATTCTGGGCAAGGACGGGGTCCTTCGCCGGCTGATCGACGCCGGCAGCGTGCCCAATATGATCTTCTACGGCCCCAGCGGCACAGGCAAGACCACCGTGGCCAAGATCATCGCCCAGAGGACCAACCGGGCCCTCTACCAGCTCAACGCCACCACCGCCTCCACGGCGGATATCAAGGGGATCGTGGCCCAGCTGGACACCTTCATGGCCCCGGACGGGGTGCTGCTGTACCTGGACGAGATCCAGTCCTTCAATAAAAAGCAGCAGCAGTCCCTTTTGGAGTATATCGAGAACGGCAAGATCACCCTCATCGCCTCCACCACGGAGAACCCCTATTTCTATGTCTTCAACGCGATTTTAAGCCGTTCCACCATTTTCGAGTTCAAGCAGATCTCCGCCGAGGCGGCGCTGAAGGCCATCTTGCGGGCGGTGGAATTTCTGGAAAAGCGCGCCGACCTGTCCGCCCAGGCGGAGCCGGGGGCCCTGGAGTATATCGCCGGGGCCTGCGGCGGGGATCTGCGGAAGGCCATGAACGCCGTGGAGGTCCTCTTCTCCGTGGGCAAGGTGGAGGGTACGACGCTCCAAATCACCTTAAACGATGCCCAGACCGTCACCCAAAAGAGCGCCCTCCGGGCGGACCGGGACGGAGATAACTACTACGATCTTCTCTCCGCCCTCCAAAAGTCCATCCGGGGCTCGGACCCGGACGCGGCGGTCCACTATCTGGCTCGGCTCCTGGAGGCGGGCCAGATGCCCTCGGCCTGCCGGCGGATGATGGTCACCGCCTGTGAGGACGTGGGGCTGGCCTATCCCATGATTATTCCCATCGTCAAGGCGGCGGTGGACATCGCCCTGATGGTGGGCATGCCCGAGGCCCAGATCCCGCTGGCGGACGCGGCGGTGCTGATGGCCACGGCCCCCAAGTCCAACTCCGGCAACGAGGCCATCGAGGCGGCGGTGCGGGACATCCGGAAGGGCAGGGGCGGGGACTTCCCCCGGCATTTGCAGAACGTCCACGCCGACACCTACACCATGGAGCGGGAGCAGGGCTATCTCTACCCCCACGCCTTCCCGGGCCACTGGGTGGCCCAGCAGTACCTGCCCGACGATCTGGTGGGGACCCACTACTATGAGTACGGCCCCAATAAGGTGGAGCAGGCGGCCAAGCGGTACTGGGAGGAGATCAAAAAGCGGAGCTAGGAGGCGCTTATGGATATCCGGGTAGGAGACATTCTGACCATGAAGAAGGCCCATCCCTGCGGCGGGAAGCTGTGGAAGGTCACCCGCACCGGGGCGGATTTCCGGCTGGTCTGCCAGACCTGTGGCCGGGAAGTGATGGTGCCCCGGTTCAAGGCGGAGAAAAATATCCGGGCGGTGGCCCGGCAGGAAAAATCCTCGACAGAAACGAGCGGGAGCTGATGGAATCGGCTCCCGCTTTTTTGGTTTTGTGTTTTCAATCTGGAGGGCCGGGGGAGGACGGGCCGATTCTTTGCCCGGATGGGGCTTTGGGTTGCGACGGACTTCTTTCCCGGGACAGGTTATACTTTGGGTACCGAAGCGAGAGGGGGAAGGGCATGACCGTTTACCTGGATCTTGTGATGGGACTGAATTTTGTGGTGGACTTTCTGCTCCTGCTGGGGACCAACCGGCTCTCCGGCAGCCCGCCGGGAGCGGCCCGGGCGGCCCTGGCCGCCGCCCTGGGCGGGGTGTACGGAGGGATGTGTTTGCTGCCGGGCTTTGCCTTTCTTGCCGGGCTCCCCTGGAATCTGGTGAGCCTGTGGTGCATGGGCGCACTGGCCTTCGGGCTGTGCCGGGAGGCCGCCGCCAAGACGGCGGTGTTCGTGATCCTGAGCATGGCCTTAGGCGGCATCGCCATGGGCCTGGGAAATGGATCCCTGCTCTCGCCCGTGCTGGGCGCGGCGGGCTTGCTGCTCCTGTGCCGGACGGGACTTCCCGGCCTGAATGGTCCCAAGTATCTGCCCCTGGAGCTGCGACACCGGGGCCGCCAGGTCCGGCTCCTGGCCCTCCGGGACACAGGCAACACCCTCCGGGACCCGGTTTCCGGGGAGGCGGTGACGGTGGTCGGTCCCCGGACGGCCCAAGCCCTCACCGGCTTGACTCTGGAGCAGCTTCAAAACCCGGTGGAGACCCTGGCCTCGGGCAAGGTGCCGGGGCTGCGGCTGATCCCCTACAAAAGCGTTGGAAATGCCGGGGGCCTGATGCTGGCCCTCCGGCTGGAGGAGGTCAAAATCAACGCCCGGCACGCAGGCACCCTAGTGGCCTTCGCGCCGGAGGGATTGGAGGATGGCTGTCAGGCGCTGGTGGGCGCCACGGGATGAAAGGATGGCGAAATATGCGGCAGGCAATCGTTGCTTTTTTGACCAAAATCGGAATGATCCAACCGGAGCCCGTCTATTACATCGGCGGAAGCGACGTGCTTCCGCCGCCCCTGAAGGGGCCGGAGGAACAGCAGGCTCTGGAAGCCCTGGAACGGGGAGAAGAGAACGCCAAGCAGCTTCTTATCGAGCGGAATCTGCGGCTGGTGGTATTCATTGCCCGGCGGTTTGAGAATACCGGCGTCAATTTGGAGGACCTGATCTCCATCGGGACCATCGGCCTCATTAAGGCCATTAACACCTACCGCCGGGAGAAGAACATCAAGCTGGCGACCTATGCCTCTCGCTGCATCGAAAACGAAATTTTGATGCACATCCGCAAGATCGCCAATCAAAAGTCGGAGGTTTCCCTGGACGAACCCATCAACATGGACTACGATGGCAACGAGCTGCTGCTGTCCGACATTCTGGGTACCGACGAGGACATGATCCTCCGGCCTCTGGAGGACGACGTGGACTTGCGGCTCCTGCGCCAGGCGGTGCGGGAGCTGCCGGATCGGGAGCGGGAGATCGTGACCCTCCGCTTTGGCCTGGGAGGCCGCCGGGAGATGACCCAGAAGGAGGTGGCCAAGAAACTGGGCATCTCCCAGTCCTACATCTCCCGGCTGGAAAAGCGGATCATGGACCGGCTGCGGACGGAGCTGCTGCGACAGACGGCGTAAAAAAATTTTACTTGCAAGATGGGGAAAAGCGTGGTATAATCGATATAAAAGATATCGATAACACAGGAGGGAAATCTATGGAGCGCAAGGAAATCTCCAAATCCGTCTTGAAACGCCTTCCCAATTACCTCGCCTATCTCAAAACCATTCCCGACGGGGGCTCGCCCTATATTTCCGCCACCGCCCTGGCCGCGGCCCTGGGCATGGGGGAGGTGCAGGTCCGCAAGGACCTGGCCATGGTCTCCGACGGGGGCCGGCCCAAGGTGGGTTATCTCCGGGAGGGCCTGATCGACGACATTCAGCAGTTTTTAGGGTATGACAATCTGAACGACGCCGTGCTGATCGGCGCGGGCAAGCTGGGCCGAGCGCTGCTGAGCTACACCGGCTTCCAGGAGTACGGCCTGAACATTCTGGCGGCTTTCGACGTGAACCCCACGGCGGGGGAGGGCAAGCCCATCTATCCCATCAGCCGGTTGGAGAGCTTCTGCCGGACCTATAAGGTTCTGATGGGGATCATCACCGTGCCGGTGGAACAGGCCCAGGAGGTCTGCGACCAGCTGATCGCCTGCGGCATCAAGGCCATCTGGAACTTTGCTCCCACCCATTTGGAGGTTCCCGCCGGGATCCTGGTGCAGCAGGAGAATATGGCTACCTCTCTGGCGGTGCTGTCCATGCACCTCCAGGCCCGGATCAAGGAAAAGAAGTAGTCCTGCCCACCGGCCGCGCCGGTGGAAGCCAGCAAAGTTTTTTTGGATGCTTTACAAGCTGAGCGCCCCGGCTTTCGCCGGGGCGCCTCTTGTATCTATTCTACTCCGCTGCCTTTTGTTTTCTCAAGAATGTGCGCGGCGAACGACGCGGCCTCGCCGGAAACCAGGTCCTTTTTTTGCAGAAGCAGCGCCTTTTCGCCGCTGTACAGAAGAAGCCAGAGGTGTTCCGATTCAAATACTTCCGATATTTGACCGTAAGGGACCGTTTCTTGCTTTTCCCCGAAGAAAACCGCCATACCCGTTTCATCAAACGCGATTTTGGCCCCGGCATTAGTCCAATCGATGGCTCGCCGCCCATGCAGCAGCTTTTCCGCCTCTTTTTTGCAGGAGGCCGGAATCGCGACGGCTTTTTCCTTCCGGGCCAGAAAAAGCTCCAAAAGGCCCGCGATGATCGCGGCGGCGCCGACGATTATGAGGGCGGGGTTCCGTGGCTCCGCAAGACCGGGCACAAGAACAAAAATACCAAGCGCAATCAAGATCACAGCGTAAACGCGGTATCGTCCCTGCCGCTTAACCCGGCCCGGTCCTTTTTCGGCGTAGATATGCATCCGGTCCGTCATTTTCCACATTCCGGGCAAAGCACTTCGGCTGTGGGCTTCCAAACGCTGACGGAGCAGCTCCGCTGTTTCATTTTCCAACGAGGGGTCGTCATAATTGCTGATCTGAAAGAGAAACATGTTGCATTGCTCCTTATTTCCGATTATTCAGCATCTTGTAGAGCAGGCGGTAAAGCTGTCCTGCCTCCTGGGGGGTCAAACCGGCGCACGCCGCCATTTTGGGCGGTACCGACACCGCTTTCTCCTTGAGCGCCTCGCCGCCGGCTGAGATAGTCACCAGTAGATTCCGCTCGTCTTCCGGAGAGCGGGTGCGGGTGAGCAGGCCCTTGGCCTCCATTTTTTTCAGGAGGGGCGTCAGGGTGCCGGAGTCCAGCAGCAGGCAGTCCCCCAGGGCCTTGGCCGTCACCTGGCGCTTTTCCCACAGTACCATCATCACCAGATACTGGGTGTAGGTCAGTCCCAGGGGGTCCAGAAAGGGCTTGTACCGCTTGACGATCTCCCGGGCGCAGGCGTAGAGCGGAAAGCAGAGCTGGTTTTTTAACAGCAGGGCCTCCTCGCCGGGCGGCGCTTCCATCGTTTTCTCCATGGAGCGTTCCGCCGGTCAGAATTTTACGACCCGCTCCGGCGCGGTGAAGGAGCAGAACCGGGCCTCGCCGTTTTCCAGGCGGTAGACCTGGGTGTTGCCGTCCCCGGGCTGGTACATGGCCTGGAGGGAGGGGTAGGCGCTTAGCAAATGGGCCTGGGCCTCGATCCGTTCATCCA
>CANQFY010000075.1 GCA_947600025.1 uncultured Oscillospiraceae bacterium | reverse complement strand
GAACACCATTGATAGCAACATCGCCATACAGGAATTCAACAGTGCCAGTCTTCTTCGCATTGGCCCGAGATTCCATGGCGGCCTTGCCAACCCAGAACTCATCGAACCAGCTCAGAGGATACGTCTGATAGGTATCAGGAGCGCTCTTGCCGCTGGGGTCATGATACCAGCCAGCAACAGGCTGAGTGGTGTGCTTCACAACATGGGAATCAGTGAAGACGCCGCCGTTAACGGTCAGGCCGCCGCAGGAACCCTTGGGATCATGGTCATCCAGCTGGTTCTTACCAGTATCAAACACGCCACCATTGATGGTGACCTTGCCAGCGCCCCGGAACAGAATGTCAGGACCAGCGGTATTAAGCTTGAAGCTACCGGCATCAATGGTAATGCTACCAGTGTTCATGAACCAGCCAAAGAAGCTGCCGCTCTTAATGGTCATGGAACCCTCGTTCACAACAACGCCATTAATCTTGGCACTCCTATCGATGACAACAGTACCAGCATTGCCGAGAACAGCATTGTCCAGAGCATTGGCGCCGCCGTAGGAGTTGAGGGTACCGGTGCCCTGAATGGTCAGGGTAGCACCCGGCATAACGGTAACAGCAGGCTTAGCAGTACCCAGGATGCCCTGTTCAGCAGTCAGTTCATGGCCACCCAGCTGCAGGACCACGTTGCCGGAGATAACCAGACCGGAGATATCGGTAGTAGCGATAATATCAACGCGGTTGGTAGGAGCATCGGGCTTAGAAGCGGCGTCGATAGCAGCCTGAAGAGTGGTGTAGTAGTTGTCTTCACCAACCATAGCGACAGCGCCAGCGGGAGCATCGGCTGCGAAAGCCATAGCGGGAACAAGCGCCAGGACCATGCACAGAACGAGCATAACGCTAACAAATTTCTTCATTACTATGTTTTCCTCCTTTTTAAAATCGAGAAGATTTGCTTCATGCATTTACCCCCCGGGAGAGCGGCCGTTCGGGTTATAATATGCGTCACGCAGGTGGGGCCTCCACCGGCGAGGAAGCTGAACGGATGTACCAGCATCCCTAAGAACTCCGCAGAGGGAAGATCCGGAAAAAAGCTGCCCTCTTAGATCCAAGCAAGCCTCCTTCCATCCTTTACTCTCTGTCTTCCCCTGCCCAACAGGGGGCCGCCAGAGTTCCTAACGGTGCTTGCAGGGATATGTTACCATAACTTGAGGCATTTTGCAAGCCCTTTTTTCAAAAAAATCAAAAAATTTTTGAACGGCCTGTGAACGGGCCGAGGATTGATTGTGAACAGCGGCCTTTTTTCGACGCTGTTTGTGGCCAAAGTGTAAATTTTCTGGGTGCCAAGTATGAATTTTTGACACAATGGCCCAGAAGCGGCCGGCAGGGGCCTATCGAATCTCCGCCAGCGCCTCTGGCGAGGCGGCGGGGGGTCCTTAGGGGGGCGCCTTTGCTCGAAGCGCCCCCTAAGCCGACTTCTTTGGGTACTTTCTTGCTCGGCGGCAAGAAAGTACCTCCCCCGGAAGGGGCCGGGGGAGCATCCCCGAAGGGGGTACACAAAAAAAGTATTGACATTCGTGGGCTACGACGCTATAATAAAAGTGTGGAGACCCAAAGACGGCGCCACAAACAATCAGCTGACACGTTGATTAAGCGGATTGCTTCTCCGGCTTAATCAGGTGAGCCGCCTGTTGCAGCAGACGGCTCACTTTTCTGTGTCACGGTTCCGGATCCTGCGGATCACCGAAGCGATAAATTCGATGATCGTACACAGGTTTGCCAGAATGGACAGCAGATCCATGCTTCACATGCCCCCTTTCGCGCGGAATTTCTCCCCCCGATGAGAGCTATGTAATCACCTCCCCCTTGTCGGGACAGGCGCCGTCTTTTTCCGCCACCGCTTTTGTAAAACAGAAGCGTGGTCTCCACATGTCGAATATTAACATATTATGTAAAGCTTGTCAAGGGCCCCGCCGAAAAGGCAGGGCCCTTGGGCTTTTGATAACTCAGGGGCACGCAAAAAAGTATTGACATCCGTGGGCTCCCACGCTATAATAAAAGTGTGGAGGCCCAAAGACGGCGCCACAAACAATCAGCTGACACGTTGATTAAGCGGATTGCTACTCCGGCTTAATCAGGTGAGCCGCCTGCTTGCGACAGACGGCTCACTTTTCTGTGTCACGGTTCCGGATCCCGCGGATCACCGAAGCAATAAATTCGATGATCGTACACAGGTTTGCCAGAATGGACAGCAGATCCATGCTTCACATGCCCCCTTTCGCGCGGAATTTCTCCCCCCGATGAGAGCTATGTAATCACCTCCCCCTTGTCGGGACAGGCGCCGTCTTTTTCCGCCACCGCTTTTGTAAAACAGAAGCGTGGTCTCCACATGTCGAATATTAACACATTATGTAAAGCTTGTCAAGGGCCCCGCCGGAAAGGCAGGGCCCTTGATCCTTTACACTACTTGCGCTGCCGGGCGGGCGGGGGCCGGAGTCCACCTTCCTACCTTCTTATTTTGGTGCCACCCACGCTGTGGTTGCTCCCCCTAGCCCTGCCGGGGGCCTTACTTTCTTGTTTCGGCAAGAAAGTAAGCAAAGAAGCCGACCAAGGGGGCGCTTCGAGCAAAGGCGCCCCCCTTGGATTCCCCCGCCGCTCCCCGATATTGCAGTATTATTGGAAACATATGTGGGCTTACGGCTTTTTAACATAGATTTGCGAAATTTGATGAATTTAACCTTCTCCCAGCTCTTGGAAGAGCCCCAGCGCCATTCGCACGCCTCTTTCTTCCGCCTCATTTAATAATGTATCCAGATCCTCCGGTTCCCGCCAGAGGGTAAACCCGGCCCATCCGGGCCCGGTTTCCCGAAGGAGATGGCAGTGGAGCCCCGGGAGCATCCTTCCCGCCCCCTCCGGGGACCAGGTCTCGGTCACTTTCGCCCCCTGGGCCGTCACCTCGATCCGGCGGGCGCTCAGCGCCGCCTCCAGCCAAATTTCCCGTCCCCGCCAGGGGGCCAGGTAGCGCTCCAGGGGGCAATCCGGCGGAGGCGGCGGCAAAAACACCCCTCTGCTCCCCTGCCAATGCTCCAGGGACACCCCCACCGGCCAGGGCAGCGCCGTCACCCGGCGCACCACCTGATGGGCTTCCTCCGTGGGCGCCCGCTGGAAGTCCAGCAGAATCCCGACACAGGAAAACCGCTCCGCCAGGTCCCCCAGCGTGGCCGCTACCAGGGCCGGATCGTGGCCCTGGAGGGGCAGGCTGTCGTCCAGCATCAGCACCGACCCGGGGGGCAGCGCCTCCGGCAGATTGGAAAGTCCCGGCCCCGCGGGGGAAAAATGGCAGGACATCCACGCCATCCGGGGCGGCGGGACGGGACAATGAGAAAAATCCGCCGCCGTCATGGCAAGATATACCGGCAAAGCCATGGACAAGCGCCTCCTTCCGTGCTATAATAGGGTTAAACTCTATGCCAGATGGGAGACAGATATGCCTTTTCTGCCCAGTTTGATCGCCGATCAGGTGTCGGACCTCACCCCGGAGATACTGCGGGGGCTGGATATCCGGCTGCTGATGCTGGATTTCGACAACACCCTGGTGCCCTACACCACGGACCGGCCCAGCCCCCAGGTGGTGGGGTGGCTCCAGGAGATGAAGGAGGCCGGGATCCGGCTGTGCGTGGTCTCCAACAGCCGGAAGGAGCGGGTACGGGCCTTCTGCAAGGAATTTGACCTTCCCTGCGTCACCGGGGCCTTAAAGCCCCTGGGCAGGGGCATCCGGCAGTGCCTCGACCAATTTGGGGAGGACCCCCGGCACTGCGCCCTGGTGGGGGATCAAATTTACACCGATACCCTGGGGGCCAATCTGGCGGGGGTAAGGCCCATTTTGGTGAAGGCCATTCACAATCATAATTTCTGGCTGAAGCTGCGCCACTTGGCGGAAATGCCGTTTATCATCGCCGCCAGAAAAAGGAGGATCAACAAATGAAAAATATGGAAAAATATCTTGCCCTGCTGGAAAAGGAGCAGGACGGTCTGCTACTGACCAGCCGGTACAGCCGGTTCTACGCCGCGGAATTTGACATCGCCGAGGGCGTGGCCATCGTCTCCAAGGCCGGATGCCGGTACTTTACGGACAGTCGGTACATCGAGTCTGCCGAGAACAATATCCAGGGCTTTGAGGTGCTGGTGGTAGACCGGGAACACAGCTACTTCCAGCGGATCAACCAGGCCCTGGAGGACTTCGGCGTTACCTCCCTGGGCTATGAAGAAAACTACCTGACCATGGCGGAGTACCTGGGGTATGAAAAGCACCTCCACGCCGTCCTCACCCCCCGGAATCACGACATCAGCAGCCTGCGGGCGGTGAAGGAGCCCTGGGAACTGGACCGGATGCGCAAGGCTCAGGATATCACCGACGCCGCCTTTACCGAGGTGCTGACCAAGATCCACCCGGGCATGACGGAAAAGCAGCTCTGCGCCGAGCTGATCTACTGCCTGCTGAAAAACGGCGGCGAGGGGCTGTCCTTCGACCCCATTGTGGTGTCCGGGCCCAACACCAGCCTGCCCCACGGCGTTCCAGGCGAGCGGAAGCTGCAAGACGGGGACTTTATCACCATGGACTTTGGCGTTCTGTATCAGGGCTACTGCTCCGACATGACCCGGACCGTGGCCCTGGGCCACGCCACCGAGGAGATGCGGAAGATCTATAACATCGTCGCCCAGGCTCAGGCCGCCGGCATCGCCGCTACCCGGCCCGGCGTCAAGGGCAAGGAGGTGGACGCCGCCGCCCGGAAAGTCATTACGGACGCGGGCTACGGCCCCTACTTCGGCCACGGCTACGGCCACGGCGTTGGTCTGGAAATTCATGAGAATCCGGGCTGCAACGCCGGGGGCGAAGTCACTATGCAGGCGGGGATGGTCTGCTCCGCCGAGCCGGGCATCTACCTGCCGGGAAAATTCGGCGTGCGGATCGAGGACGTGGTGATCTTCACCGAGGACGGCTGCGAGGACATCACCCACAGCCCGAAAGAGCTGATCATTTTGTAAAAAAATCCATTTTCCCCTTGCAAATAGGGGCGGATTCGGTTAGAATATATCCGTAAAACGATGACAAATTCCCTGAGGGGAGAATTTAGGAGGATTTTCATATGATTTCTGTCAGCGATTTCCGAAACGGCGTTACCTTCGACATGGACGGCAAGGTCATGCAGATCATCGAGTTCCAGCACGTCAAGCCCGGCAAGGGCGCGGCCTTCGTCCGTGTGAAGATGAAGAACGTCATCACCGGCGCCGTGACTGAGACCACCTTCAACCCCAACGACAAGTACCCCACCGCCTACATCGAGCGCAAAAAGATGGAGTACTCCTACAATGACGGCGAGCTGTACTACTTCATGGACCCCGAGACCTATGAGCTGGAGCCTCTGGAGAAGTCCGTGCTGGACGATGGCTTCCGTTTCGTCAAGGAGAACGACGTCTGCACCGTCATGAGCTACAAGGGCAACGTCTTTGGCCTGGAGTCTCCCCGGTTCGTAGACCTGACCGTCACCCACACCGAGCCCGGCTTCGCCGGCAACACCGCCACCAACGTCACCAAGCCCGCCACTGTGGAAACCGGCGCGGAGATCAAGGTACCTCTGTTCATCAACGAGGGCGACCGGATCAGCATCGACACCAGCACCGGCGAATACCTGGGCCGGGCCAAATCGTAAGGAGGAGCCATGACCATTACCGAAAAAGCCGCCTACCTCAAGGGCCTGATGGAGGGCATGAAGCTGGACACCACCACCAACGAGGGGAAGATCCTCGCCGCCGTGGTGGAGCTGCTGGGGGATGTGACCCGGAAGCTGTCCGACGTGGAGGAGACCACCATCGCCATCTCCGACGAGCTGGATGAGATCGAGGACGACCTGGACGCCATCGAGGACTACATCATAGACGATGATGAGGACGACGAGGACGAAGACGATTACGACGACGAGGACGAGGACGAGGACGACGACGAGGACGACGAGGATGATTACGTCGAGTTTGGCCCCGACGAGGAGACCATCTACGAAGTGAAGTGCCCCTGCGGGAACGTCATCGATTTTGACGAGGCCACATTGGACAAGGGCTCCATCGTCTGCCCCGCCTGCGGCGAGACCCTGGAATTCGCGACCGAAGACGAGGACGATCAGGAGTAACCCCTATAAATTTTGGGCCCCGGCACTGCCGGGGCCCTTTTCTTTTTCATTCGCAAGCGGGCCAGGCGCTTTGATCCCAGGTGCGGCCGTCCAGGGAGGCCAAGCGCTCCTGGTCGGTCATCAGCTCCGTCCAGCCGTGGGACGCCCCCGGCGTAGCGTCCAGGTGCCGCCAGCAGCCGCCCAGGTCCACCAGGACCCAATAATGGGTCTTGTCCGTGGTCCAGATGAGCCGGGTGTCGTAGCCTTTATATTCCAGCACCTCCTGGAGGACTCGGGCGTGGACGTAGCAGTTGCCGATACCGTGGTTGATGCCGTACCACACCGGGTCCCCGGCGCCGTAATTTGAGTTGTAATAGATGTGATCCCGAATATAGCACTTGATGGACAGCGGGTCATCCCCGCACTCCCCCGCCAGCCAGGCCACCACGCTCTCGGTTTCCGCCATGGTATGGTTCACGTCCACCTGCCGCCGGGCGGTAATGGGATTCCCGGCGGCGTCCCGGGCGGTGTAGGTCACATAGTAAGTACCCTGGGTGGAAAGATCCACCTCAGAATCGTCGTATGTAAAGGCCAGCTCCTCCCCCACCCCGTCCAGGGCCTGGACGCCCTGGGTATAGTCCGGCGGGGTATCCACCGCCGCCTCCAGATCGTTGAGGCCGGAAAAATGGGGCTCCCCCGCCGTTTCACCGGCGATCCGCGTCACCTGGTCCTTTTGTGCGCTGACATGGAGCCACGGCAGCAGCTCCCTGCCGTAAAGCAGGAGCAGCGCCACCGTGGCCAACGCCGTACCCCATAGCAGTACCCGTTTCATCGCTCCCCGCTCCTTGTATTATAGAGTAGTAGTTTTTAATGACCCTCTCCAAGGTCATGTGCTACACTGTAAGGGATGCTGTGGAT
>CANQFY010000074.1 GCA_947600025.1 uncultured Oscillospiraceae bacterium | reverse complement strand
CGGCGGCTCGGTCGCAGAGTTTGCCCCTCTGCGCTTGCCGGGCGGGTGAAACAAGTCGCAGAGTTTGCCCCTCTGCGCTTAGAGCGGTTTTTCCCCGTTTTGGCCGGCTTTTTCTCCCCCCTTTCCGTGCGTTTTAAAAAAACGGCGATCCCGTATTTCCCCATTTGACTAAAAAGCCTGACTGCGATAATTTACAGCCCTACTTTTGCCAGCTTCTCCATATTGGCCCGTTTCATGTCCATGGAGGAATGAACATACCGGTCGAGGGTTATGGTGGTATTGGCGTGGCCCAAGATCTCGCTGAGGCTTTTGATCTCAACGCCCGCCTCCACGCAGCGGGTGGCGAAGGTGTGGCGGATGGTATGAAAATGGACCCCCTCCAATCCGCATTCCTTTGTATATTTGGCCAGCCGCTTCTGCACTTGCCGGGGCTCCATAAACTGCTCCGTGCCGGTCAAAAGAAACGCGGCCGGGCAGTGCGGATCGAATTGTCCGCATAGCCTGACCGCGCTTTCGGTTAAGGGGATCGTCCGGATCGAGGTATCGCTCTTGGGCGAACCGATCATGACCTTCGTTTTTCCGCTCCCCGTACTTTTATCATCCCGCAGCCGCTGCATGGTGGCGTCCACATGGAGCGTTCCGTTCCTCAGCGACACATTCGCCCACCGCAGGGCGCACAGTTCCCCGAGCCGCAGACCGGTGAGCAGTGCCAGGAGGATCCCGAATTTACATGCGTCCATATTCGTTTGCAGATAAGCGATCAAGCGCCGCTGTTCGTCGATATCGAGGACGCGGGCTTCCTTTTTCGGCTCTTTGGGATAGGTGATCTCCACCGTGGGGAGTATGCCCGGAAACCGCGCGGCGGTATATTTTAAAATGGTATGCAGCACCATCAGAATGTCCCGGACAGTTTTAGCCGCGAGTCCTTCCTCCAGCAGCTCCTGCTTGAACCGCTCCACCAGCTGGGAAGTGATCCCTTGCGGGAAGCAGCCGCCCAGCTTGGGCAGAATGTGATTATTGAGGATCGTGTCATATTTTACATAGGTCGATTCCTTCACCTTCCCCTTCTCCAAGCGGAGCCATTCCTCGCAGAAATAAGCAAACCTGTGGCGGTTGCTCGCCACAGGAGTCGGGATTCCCGCGATCAGATCGGCCTTGCGTCGTGTTACTTTATCTTTTGCCTCCTTGTAGGTCTTGCCGTAGCAGAACCCGTACTGGATCTTGCCGGAAAGCTCATGGCCCTTGATATAGCGGGCCTCCCAGCGTCCGTCCTTCCGCTTAAAAATGTTTTCGCCTTTTCTTGACATTTTTTTGTACCTCCTCGAATGATTATTTAATGTGCATTTTTATTATACGGTTCCGTAAAAGAGCCTTGACTGCGCTTCTGACTGCGATTGACATAATGCGCGGAGGCGATTTAACGGAAAACGGCATTCTTTTTTAGCGTTATGTGCAATACCTCAGAAAAATTTTTTCATATTTTTACCGATCCACTATTGAATTTGAGTTATGGCAATGCTATAATTATCTGTGTATTTATAAAAATAATGTGAACGCAGAGGGGCAAACTCTGCGACTTTTTTGCCTGTTGGGGCTGAGCGGGCATCGTGTTTTTTGGAATGGGTTTTTCTATATCCTTCACCGCGGAAAACTTCGTGGCGTATGGCGAATATGATTTTGTTTTTTAGCTATGCGAAAAAGGGACTTCAACCGTCCATGGTTAAAGTCCCTTTTTGTCTTATAATGCGCTTGTATAATTCTGTCATAAACTTCTTTCAAAAAAGCCCCCCTGAGAAAGGGGGCTTTCTCAGGGGCAAAGCCAGAATTACTTGATCAGTTTTTCGCGCTGCTCATCGTCTACATAAATGGAGACCTCGCCGCACTTCGGGCACACTGCCGCTTTGGGATAAACGGCTTTCCCGGTCAAGCCCTTCTTGCGGATCACGTTGCCGTAACCGCCGGTGAACGTGAAATCCTCCTCCATCTCCGCGCCGCAACGAATGCACTTTCTCATCTTTGTCACCTCCCACTTGTTATTTCTAAGAAAACCTACGATTCTTTCATCGGGTAGGTCTATGATTTACAAGTTTTGAAGTAGCTTTTTCAGTTCCGGAATATCTTCGCTGATAATTTCCCAAACAAGCAGAAGATTGACGCCTTCATAGTCGTGTACGATGCGGTTCCGCAGTCCATACATTTCCGCCCATGGAATATCTGGGTGTGCAGCCGCGAAATCATCGTCTATCGCATGGCTGAGCTCGCCGATTTGACTGAGGTTGAAGACGCAAGCCTCTACCAGCTTCGAGTCTTCTGAAAAAGTCTCATAAGAATATCCATCACAATATCGGATCAATTTTTCGCAATAGCCGCACATTTTTCCCACGATGATTTCATTTCTCATAGATGGTCACCCCGGTTTTCTCGATTTCACGATAGATCTTGGAACCACGCTCAATATGCGAAACATCCAAAACATCTACTGGCATCTGGGCCGCGCGGCGAACTGCTTCCATAAAACCGACAAAACGCAGGCCGTGCAGGTCGCTAGTCACCAGCAGATCCAGATCGCTCTTGTCAGTGGCCGTTTTCTTCGCCACCGATCCGAATAACACCGCGCGGGAGATCCCATAATCCAGAAATACAGGTGTCAGCACAGCTTGCAGCTTTGCGATATCCGTCATGGCAGATTCACCTTTACCTTCCATCGCTCACTCCAGCGGCTTCATTGTCGGATACAGCAGCACGTCCCGGATGGAGGGACTGTCGGTCAGGAGCATGACCAGCCGGTCCACGCCGAAGCCCAGGCCGCCGGTGGGAGGCAGGCCGTATTCCAGGGCGGTGACGTAATCATAGTCCACCTGGGCCCGGCTGGCCGGATCAACGCTCTTGCGCTGGGCAACCTGCTTTTCAAACCGGGCCTTCTGGTCGATAGGGTCGTTGAGCTCAGAGAAGGCGTTGCCCATTTCCGTGGCGTTGATGAAATACTCAAACCGCTCGGTATAGGCCGGGTTGCTGGGCTTCCGCTTGGCCAGGGGGCTGGTCTCCACCGGGTAGTCGTAGATAAAAGTGGGCTGAATCAGCTTCTCCTCCACAAAGGCGTCGAAGAATTCCGCCAGAATGGCGCCCTTGGTAGGCACCTCCGGCAGGGGGACCTGGTGGGCCTTGGCCAGAGCCACGGCTTCGTCGTCGCTTTGCACCTGGTCAAAGTCCACGCCGGAATACTTCTTTACCGCCTCCACCATGGTCATCCGCTCCCAGTGAGACAGGTCGATCTTCTGACCCTGGTAGGTGATTTGCAGGGTACCGCAGACCTTCTGGGCCACGGTCTTCATCAGCTCCTCCACCAGATCCATCATGCCGTGGTAATCGGTATAGGCCTGGTAGAGCTCGATGGAGGTGAACTCCGGATTGTGCTTGGGATCCATGCCCTCGTTGCGGAAGATCCGGCCCACCTCGTAGACCCGGTCCATGCCCCCCACCACCAGCCGCTTCAGGTACAGCTCCGTCTCAATGCGCAGGACCATGTCCATGTCCAGGGTGTTGTGATGGGTCACGAAGGGCCGGGCGGCGGCACCGATCTCAAAGGGGGTCAGGATGGGGGTATCCACCTCCAGGAAGCCCTTCCCGTCCAGGAAGGACCGGAGCTCCCGGAGGATCTGGCTGCGCTTGACGAAAGTCTCCTTCACCTCGGGGTTGACGATCAGATCCACATACCGCTGGCGGTAGCGGATCTCCCGGTCGGTCAGGCCATGGAATTTTTCCGGCAGGGGTAGCAGGGACTTGCTCAGCAGGGTCGCCTCCTTCACCCGCAGGGAGATCTCCCCCCGCTGGGTGCGGAAGACCGGACCGGTCACGCCCACAATGTCCCCGATGTCGTACTTTTTGAACCGCTGGAAGGCGGCCTCCTCCATCTCGTCGATCTTCACATAGAGCTGGATCCGGCCGGCGCTGTCCTGCAAATCGCAGAAAAGCACCTTGCCCATTCCCCGCTTGCTCATGATCCGGCCCGCCAGGGAGAAGGTCTGCCCCTCCAGTTCCTCAAAATGCTCCTTGATCTGGGCGGAGGTGGCGTTCACGTCGAATTTTGTCTGATGAAACGGATCCATTCCCTCGGCACGGAGGGCCTCCAGCTTCTCCCGCCGCACCTGGATCTGATCCGCGACGGGCAGCTCCGCCTGGGGAGTAAACTTGGCCATGGCTCAGCCCTCGCGGGTGACGGAAAGGACCTTCATATCAAAGGCCCCGGAGGGGGCGTTGACGGTGAAGGTCTCCCCCACTGCCTTGCCCACGATGGCCCGGCCGAAGGGAGAGTCGTCGGACAGCTTGTGCTCCATGGGATTGGCCTCCTGGGAGCCGGTGATCCGGTACTCCGTCTCGATCCCCGTACTCACGTCCAGCACGGTCACGGTGCAGCCCAGGCCCACCCGTCCGTTGGCCTCGTTCTCGTCTTCGATGATCACGGCGTGGGACAGAATGTCCTCGATCTCCGCGATCCGGCCATAGAGCTTGGCCTGCTCGTTCTTGGCGGCATCGTATTCGGAGTTTTCGGACAGGTCGCCATAGGACCGAGCCTCGGCGATCATGGCGGCAACCTCCCGCTCCCGGGTGGTCTTCAAGTAGTTCAGTTCCTTTTCCAGGTCCGCCAGACGCAGACTGGTGATCTTATATTCCTTTGCCATAGTGGGCGCCTCCATACATTTATAAATTGATAGCTCCCACATTATAGTGGATTTTTGCCGGGCAGTCAAGGGATTTTCCAATATTTCCGGCTGTTTCCGCATCCGGAGGATTTTTTATATGGATTCTATCTTGAAATGATCCGTCAATAAAGATCCCCCTCTGATCCCAATGAGATCAGAGGGGGCGCTTCGCGGTTGAAGCCGCCGGAAAGCTTTTCCTATTTCAGCGCGGGGATGGCAACCGTCCCCTCCCATTCCCCGTCCCAGAGGACGGTGAAAACATACACCGGCTGGAAAAAGCCCTTGGAATCGGCTTGGTAGGTAAGGGTATAGTCCAGAATTTGGGCCTTCCGGGCGGCAAAGTCGCCATACACGAAAAACTGGCCCTTTTGCAGCCGCTCATAGGCTTCTTTTGGAGAGCGGATCGGAACGGCTTTCTCAACCTCCTCCGCCTGGGGGACCCGGTACTCTATCTCCTTGATCTTGCCCTCGGCCAGGTAGGAGACCCGGATGGTCCCGCCCAAAGGATATTCCTCCGTCGCCGGGAGGGTGAAGGTGTGCCACTGTTCCCCGTCGTAGGAGAAGTCCGCCTCCGCCGGGATCTGGATCTGGATCTCGGAGAGCAGCGCCGTCAGGGTTTGACGGTCAGTCTGCCGGTAATCCATGCCCTGCCAGGCGTCGTAATTGCTAAGGGTGAAGCTGCCGTCGGCATAGGAAACGATCATCTGCCAGCCGGGGGCGCCATAAGTGGTGTAAATCACTTGGTCGTCATAGTACAGCCTTTCCATCGGAAATTCCGGGTCCTTTTTCGGGTCCACCACGTCGATCCACTGCTGGAGCAGGGCGTCGCAGTCCGCTTGGGAGAACCGTTTGCCCCTGCAAATGGAGGCCTCCCCGGCCTGGTCGGGCAGGTCGCAGGAGACGGTCCAGGCCACGTTCTTGACATCCACGGTGTAGGACGGGGCGATGGCCAGGTTGCCGTAGGGCTGGATAAAATACAGCCCCACAAAGCCCAGTACTACGGCCAGGAAGCCTCCCAGCACCGCCCCGGCGGGAAGATACGCCTTCTTCGGCGCTTTTTCGAGAAGCAGCAGGACCACCGTCACCGCCGCCCAGCCCAGGACGGCTCCCAGGGTGTTGCACATGAGATCGTCCACATCAAAGGTCCCCGCGCCCAGCAGGAATTGGGCGGACTCAATGAGCAGGCTGAGGCCCAGGGCCGCCAGCAGGGAGACATACCACTTCCGTGACCGCTGTCCGGTCAGGGGCAGCAGCACCCCCAGGGGGACGAACACCGCCGTGTTCAAAATGGGGTTGAGCCAGGTCTGTACCGTGAAGCTGTTCCACGCCTCCCGGAAGGACCGGAAAAGGTGGAGACTCACATTCCCCTGCCGCCGTCCCAGATCCAGAGCGTCGAAGCTGAAATCCCGAAACACAGTGACATACACCAGCCCCGCCAGGTAGCACAGCAACCCCCAGAGGAAAAAGCGGCGCAAGACCGAAACATATTTTTTACAAACGTATTTTTTCAGAACGGCCCCAAGAATGACGGCCAGCAGAAGCCCGGCCCATACCGGAAGCAGGACTTTCACGGCGGATAACAAAAGACTCAGAAGATACTTTATAAAACCAGCCATAGACCTTTCCCGTCCTTTCCGCCCTCAAAATAGCACGTCCCATTTTCACCGTCAAGTGGGTTAAGGGATTCTTATAGAAACCTTAAAAATCTTAAAAATCAAAGCCGCGGACCTGCTTTAGTCCGCGGCCAGTTCTTCGAT
Organism: uncultured Oscillospiraceae bacterium; assembly: GCA_947600025.1. GTDB lineage: Bacteria > Bacillota > Clostridia > Oscillospirales > Oscillospiraceae > Faecousia. Next base: position 898 of record CANQFY010000074.1, on the reverse strand, counting down.
TTCCGCCTCCGCCAGCTCCCGGAAGCCGCCTCTGGGCAGGTCCCCCAGGGTGAGAAACCCCTCCTGCCGCCGTTCCAGATAGGTCACCGGCAGCCCCCGGGCGGCCATCATCCGGCGGACCTGATGGTATTTCCCCTCCCGGAGGATTACCAGGCTCTCCCCGGGGTCCAATGGGATCAGCTTGGCGGGCAGGCACTTGGTCCCGTCCCCCAGGACCAGCCCGGAGGCGAAGGCGTCCACATCCGCCGGGCCCGCCGTTCCCTCATGCCGGGCATAGTACACCTTCTCCACGCCTCGCCGGGGGGAGATGAGCCGGTGGAGCAGGTCCCCGTCGTCGGTCAGGAGCAGCAGCCCCTCGGTGGCCTTGTCCAGACGGCCCACGGGGTTTAAGTCTCGGTATTTTTCCGGCAGTAGGTCCAGAACGGTGGGGGCACTCCGGTCCTGGGTGGCGGTGAGATACCCCGCCGGCTTGTTCAGCAGCACCACCCGCCGTCCCTTTTTCCCCAGCGCCGCCCCGGAGAGGGTGATTTTTTGGGCGGCCGGGTCGATTTTTCGGCTGCCGTCGGTTTCCGGCTCGCCGTCCACCGCCGCTTGGCCCGCCTTTAAAAGCTGCCGCACCTGGCTGCGGGACAGCCCGCTGGCCTGAGAGAGAAATTTATCCAGCCGTTGCATATTGCCTCCAATATTCCGGTTCTATCCTCCGGGACAAGGGAATAGGCTTAACTGCCAATTCAAAACAGGAGGGATAAACCATGATGGTAATGACCGCAAAGGTCGATAAGAAAAAGATCGCCCTGATCCTGACGGTTGTGGCGGTGATCGTTGTGGCGCTGGTGCTGTTCCTGCGGAGCGGGGATTCCTCGGCCCCTACGGCGGCGCCCTCGGTGGCCACCAACGA
>CANQFY010000073.1 GCA_947600025.1 uncultured Oscillospiraceae bacterium | reverse complement strand
GTGGGGGTCTCCTTCAAAATGTCGATTTTCGTCACCGGCAGCAATGTGCCGTTCTTGATCCGATCCAGATAGATGGGTTTGAACCGGTTACAGCCGTGACTTTCAATGCCCCGGCGGTCGGACTCCAGCAGCACGTCCGCACAGATGGCGGCGTCCGCCGCGGGCACGCCGTAGGCTTGGAATACATCCACCATAAAGTCGTTCATCAGCTTCCAGGGGACATAGGGCCGGTTATCCATAGCAGTCTCCTCCAGTATTTTCTACCCATAAGATACCACATCCTTCGCCCCGGGGCAACCCCTTTTCCCGAAAAAACTACCCATGAACGCAAAATACCGGGACTTATGAAGCGTCCCGGCAGCTATTTAGACATTCTCCGCAAAGGCCGCCCCCAGTCGGGAGCGCTCAGTGCCGGGAGCGCTGTAATTTTAAGCCGGAAAAATGCAAGATTATGCCGGTTTTCTATTTTTTACTTGAAGCGTTTTGGGGGAAATGTTACAATTAAAAAGGGGGATTGCGCGATGAAGGTGGTTATCATTGAGGACGATCCGCAGGCGGCGGCGCAGCTGAAAAAGCACCTGAGCCGCCTGGGCGAGGAGACGCAGACGGCGTTTGAGACCGCCCATTACCGGGACGCCGAAGTCTATCTGAAAAATCATGCCCGAGAACATCCCGAGATCATTTTCCTGGACATCGAGCTGCCCACCATCGACGGGATGGAGGCCGCCCGGCAGCTGCGGAAGCAGGACAGCGCCGTGGTGCTGGTCTTCGTCACAAAAATGGTCCAGTTTGCCCAGGAGGGGTACGCGGTCAACGCCCTGGATTTTCTGGTCAAGCCCGTTTCCTACGCCGAGTTCAAAATGAAGGTCCAGCGGGCGGTCAACGTGGCCCGAGCCAATCAGGTTCGGATGCTCCAGGTCCCCTTCGACGGGGGCTTTTACCGTATTCCCTGTGATAAGATCGTGTTTGTGGAGGTCACCGGCCACCGGCTGCGATTCCAGCTGGTAGACGGGGTGATGGAGGCTCGAGGGAGCCTTTCCAGCGTGGAGGAAAAGCTGGAGGGCTGGGGCTTCCTGCGCTGCAACAGCTGCTATATCGTCAATGCCCGCTATATTGAATCGGTAAAGGGCTACGACCTTTTTATCGGCGGCCATCAGCTCCGGATCAGCCATCCCCGCCGGAAGGAATTCATGCGGCGGCTGATGGAAATATACGCGGACGGCGCGGAAACGAAGTAGAGGACCGATATGGACTATTCAAACCCACTGACCTGGTTTTTGTATATTCTCCCGCCCTATCTTTTTCAGCTGGCGTTGGCCGAGGGGATGTTTTGCTGCCGTCTGAAGGTCCGGCGTTTCCTGCTCCCGCGGCTCCTGGGCGGCGCCCTGGTCTGCGCCGCGGCGCTGTGGCTGGCCGCCCGGGCCCTCACCTGGCAGCCCGGGCCGGACGGGGTTGTGATCACGGCGGTATACCTGGCGCTGTTTTTCCTGACGGTGGGTATCCTGAAGCTCTGCTTCCAGGCCGGCTTTGCCACCCTTCTGTTTTACGGCATCGCCGCCTACGCGACCCAGAATCTGGCCTACCGGATTTACAGCATTTTCGAGCTGACCGGCGCCGTCTGGCGTCTGGGGGACCGGATCGGCGCGCCGGTGGCCTATTTGCTCTGCTGGAACGGGATCTTTGCCGTGGTGGCGTCGGCGGTCTACCTGATCTTCACCCGCCCCATGCTCCGGCAGGACGCGGCGGCCCTGCGCAATCTCAAGGTGTACGCCCTGTCCGGCATTACCATGACGGTGACGGTGGTGCTTTGCTCCTGGACCAATGTTTACGCCGGGCAGAGCGACGCGCTGACGATGATCATCTGCCTGTTCTCCTGTGTCTGCTGCATTTTCATTTTGTGCCTTCAGTCCGGTATGCTCCAGACCGAAGGCCTGCGGCAGGACCTGGCGGTGCTGCGGCAGCTCTGGGAGCAGGACCGGAAGCAGTATGAGCTTTCCAAGGAGAATATCGGCCTGATCAACATCAAATGCCACGATCTGCGGTTCCGGCTCCAGGCCCTTCGCAATTCGGAGGGGGAGGTCTCCCGGGAGGAGCTGGAGGAGATCGAGAACGCCATTTCCATTTATGACAGCCGGGTGTCTACCGGCTGTGAGCCGCTGGACACCATCCTCACGGAAAAGAGTCTGTTTTGCGCCAAGAACGGTATTCGATTCACCTGTATGGCGGAGGGAAGCAGTCTCCTGTTCATCACGCCGGCGGATCTCTATTCCCTCCTGGGCAACATCATTTCCAACGCTGTGGAGGCGGTGCTGAAGGTGGAGGACCCGGAGTACCGGGTGATCACCCTGGTGGTCAAGCCCGTTGGTGAGATGCTGCTGATCTCCGAGGAGAACTATTTCTCCGGCCGCCTGGAATTTCAGGACGGTCTGCCCGTCACCAGTAAAGCGGATAAGCTGGAGCATGGCTACGGCATGAAGAGTATCCGGATGCTGACCAAAAAGTACGGCGGGGACCTGCGGGTGAACGTGAAGGACAATCTGTTCTCCCTGACGCTGCTGTTCCCCCTGGAAAAGTGAGTCCATAGGGCCCTTTTCCCCTGCTGCCGTAGCCACGGGCGCTTTCTTTCCTTCCGGTGGAAAGCCGGTCAACGTATAAAACACAGCCATACCCGAATGAATTTCCGAGTATGGCTGCTTTCTTTGCCGCGCCATTGCCGGGCGAATGCCCAGCCGGCGCGCTTTTTACCGGGCCTGGATCCGCCGGATTCGGCTGCCGCCCTGATTGGCGCCGCCGCTCTCCCCGGAACCGGCGCCGCCGGAGCTTCCGGTGCCGTCAGAGTCGCCCGTGGAGCCGCTGGGGCTGGTCTGGCCGCCGCTGGGTCGGGTGCCCTGGGTGCCGGAGGGGGCGTTGGTGGAGCCGCTGCCGCCGGTAGCGCCGCTGGGCGCGGAAGTACCGGAACTGGGCACGGAGCCCGAAGGCGCCACAGTGGGGGCGCTGCTGGACGAGGGATTGCTGGAACTGGGATTCTTGCCCGCGGTCTTGCCGTCTGTGCAGCCGGTCAGGCTCAGGGTAAGGACAAGGGCCAGGGCAATGGCAGTAAAGGTCTTCATAGATGAACCTCCTCTCAAAATTGCCGCAAGGGTAGTATTTCCGAAAGCGCCCGCTCTAGACAGGAAAAAACAGGGAACGGAGGAAATAGAATTGCCTCTTGCTTTTTCCGCCTGTTTCATGTATAATGAGCAAAATAACCGAAAAGGGGATTTTTTTGTCATGAAAAAACTCACCGTCAAGAAAAACGTGGAATGTATGGCGTGCCTTGCCTGCGTCCAGGCCTGCTCCAACGCCTTTTACAAGACTTTCCATCAGGATCTGTCCTGCATCCAGGTGGTGGCGAAGCCCGGCGGCGGCGCCAAGCCGGTGACCTGCATCCAGTGCGGTAAATGCGCCCGGACCTGCGAGCATGAGGCCATTACCCAGAACCCCAAGACCGGGGTGTACATGATCAACAAGAAAAAGTGCGTCTCCTGCGGCAAGTGCAAGGAGGCCTGCCCCATGCACGTCCTGGTCCTGCCCACGGAGGGCCCCGCTTCCAAGTGCATCGCCTGCGGCATCTGCGCCAAGGCCTGCCCCATGGAGCTGCTGGAGGTCGTGGAAAAATAAAATTCGCCGCTTTTACGGCGGGCGGCTGAACGGAGGGAAAATATGGTTCGATCCGGCTGGGAATGGATCGTGTATATGCTGATCTACGCCTTCTTCGGCTGGGCCGGAGAGGTGGTTTGGTACGCGCTGAAGGACCGAAAATTCGTCCACCGGGGCTTTCTCAACTTACCGCTGGACCTGCCCTACGGCATCTCCTGCGCGATTTTGGTCCAAGTGCTGCCCACGGTGGGCAGAAATTATGTGATGGAATTGGTACTGGCCTTCGTGGTGCTGACGGTGGCGCGGAGCCTGTCCGGCTTCCTGCTCCGGGTGGTCAGCAACATGGCCCACTGGGAGACGGAACGGGCCCTGCCCCAGTCCTGGATGGATCTGGCAGGGCGGCTGCTGATCGCCGGGGCCATGCTGGTGGGCTACCATGTGTTCCATCCCATGCTTGCCTTCCTGGTGCTGATGCTGCCGGAGCTGGTGGTGAAGGTCCTGGCTCTGGCCTTTGGAGGGCTGGTGGTGGCGGACTTCTTCGTGATGGTCTACGCTCTGCGCCATGGGGTGCCCACCCAGGCGGTGGAGAGCCGGAACCGCACCGCCAGCCTGGGCGCAAGGATCACGGATCAGATCTGGCGCCGGATCCAGAAGGCCTACCCCGGTGTGGCCGCCGACCCGGAGCTGGCGAAGCGCTACACCTTTGCCCAGGGAATGTGCCTGGATAAGCTGGTCTGGGTCTTTTTCATCAGTGCCCTGCTGGGAGACCTGATCGAGACGCTCTACTGCGGCCTGGGGGGCCGCTGGATGAGCCGGAGCAGCGTGCTTTACGGCCCCTTCAGCTTCGTCTGGGGCCTGGGGGCGGTGGTCCTCACGGTGGCGCTGCGGCACCTGGCGGCCAAATCCGACCGGTGGGTGTTTTTCGGCGGATTCCTCATCGGCGGGGCCTATGAGTATCTTTGCAGCGTGTTTACGGAATTGGTCTACGGCGTGGTGTTCTGGGATTACAGCAATATGCCCCTGAATATCGGCGGCCGGACCAACGTGCTCTACTGCTTTTTCTGGGGCATTTTGGCGGTGGTGTGGATCAAGATCCTCTATCCGCCCATGGAGCGGCGCATTGAAAAGCTGCCAGTGGTGGCGGGGAAGGTGCTGACCTGGGTGATCGTGGTCTTCCTGGTCTGCGACGCCGCCCTCACAGGGGTAGCCATGCTCCGCTACGATAATCGCCAGGACCGGCCGGAACCGGCCAACGTGGCGGAGGAATTCTTAGACGAAAACTTTGACGACGACTACATGGAGGCCCGCTGGCCCAACATGAAGGTCGCCCAAACCGAATAATTTACGGGCTCCCCGCCGGGGAGCCCGTTTTTTCACGCGATTTCGGGAAGCGTGGACAGAACCTGGGGCAGTTTTCCCCACCCCGTAGGGGCCGTTGAGCCAGAGGATCATCAGTACGCCACGCCCCAGTAGAGCATCTTTTCCGCCTTTTTCCCACAGATGGCGCAGGTGTCGCCCAAATGCTCCTGGGCAAAGGGGATGCAGCGGGAGGACATGCCCGCCTCGTCCTTCATTTTGGTTTCGCACTCCTCGCTGCCGCACCACATGGTCTTGATGAAGCCGCCGTTGCGCTTTTGCAGGTCCCGGGCCTCCTCCAGGGTGGAGGCGGCGAAAATGTGGCTCTCCAGATTGGCCTTGGCCTTGGCGTACAGGCCGTCGTGGACCGCCTGGAGGGTCTCGGCGAGGGCCGTCTCCAGCTCCGCCAGGGGGACCACCCGCTTTTCCCGGTTGTCCCGGCGGACCAGAACGCACTGGTTCTGCTCCAGGTCCTTGGGGCCCACCTCTAAGCGGACGGGGACGCCCTTCATCTCATACTCGGCGAATTTCCAGCCGGGGCTCTGATCGGAGTCGTCCATCTTCACCCGGAAGCCGGCCTTTTTCAGCCGGTCCCGGAGCTGAGCGGCGGCGTCCAGGACGCCGGGCTTGTGCTGGGCGATGGGCAGGATCACGCACTGGATGGGCGCTACCTTGGGGGGCAGTACCAGACCGCTGTTGTCCCCGTGGGTCATAATGATGCCGCCGATGAGCCGGGTGGACAGGCCCCAGGAGGTCTCAAAGGGCACCTGGAGCTGATTATTCTTGTCCGTGAAGCGGATGTCGTAGGCCCGGGCGAAGCCGTCACCAAAATAGTGGGAGGTGCCGGCCTGGAGGGCCTTGCCGTCGTGCATCATGCACTCGATGGTGTAGGTCCGCTCCGCGCCGGAAAACTTCTCCTTGTCGGTCTTCACGCCCTTGATGACGGGCATGGCCAGGTAGTTTTCGCAGAAATCAGCGTAACATTCCAGCTGGCCCTCGGTCTCCGCGATGGCCTCCTGGGCGGTGGCGTGGAGGGTGTGGCCCTCCTGCCACAGAAATTCCCGGTGGCGCAGGAAGGGGCGACTGGTCTTTTCCCAGCGCAGCACGCTGCACCACTGGTTGTACTTGACGGGCAGATCCCGCCAGGAATGGACAATGTCCTTAAAATGGTCGCAGAACAACGTCTCCGAGGTGGGGCGGATGCACAGCTTCTCCTCCAGCTCCTCGCTGCCCCCCATGGTCACCCAGGCGCACTCCGGGGCGAAGCCCTCCACATGGTCCTTTTCCTTCTGTAAAAGGCTCTCCGGGATCAGCAGGGGCATATACACGTTCTCATGGCCCGATTCCTTGAACATCCCGTCCAGAATGTGCTGGATATTCTCCCACAATGCGTAGCCGTAGGGCCGGTAGACGAACACGCCCTTGACCCCGGAGTAGGCAATCAGATCCGCCTTTTTGCACACGTCGGTGTACCACTGGGCGAAATCCAGCTCCATGTCTGTGATTTGGGAAACCATTTTTTCTTTTGCCATAGTCTCAAACCTCCCATTTTCTGTAATGTTTATTGTATCACACCTGTCAAGGCTTCGCATAGGATGGGGGGAAGTTTTTTTGATATTTTTCACGGGAGGCCCGTATGAGCCAGGTGACGCTGCATTTGGAGCCGGAGCTGGTCCGGTTTTACGCCCATATCGCCGCCGCATCCGGCAAGACCTTGGAACAGGTCCTCCATGACGCCCTGTTCAAGCTGGCGGGAGAACTGTCATTGGAGGCTCTCCGGGCGGCGGGCACGGAAGAACCATGAATTTGCCGTTGTAATTTCCTCCCGGATTTGCTATACTAAATAAAATCATAATGGGGGAACGCTTTATGAAATCAATCCGGGAGCTGTATAAAATCGGGAAAGGGCCGTCCTCGTCCCACACCATGGGGCCAGAGCGGGCGGCGGAGCTATTTTTGGCGGAGAATCCCCAGGCGGACGCCTTTCGGATCGTTCTCTACGGCTCTCTGAGCAAGACCGGGGTGGGCCACGGTACGGACCGGGTCCTGCGGCAGGTGTTCGCGCCCCGGGGAACCCAGATCGAATTTGCCGGGGAAGCGCCGGCGGGCAGCCACCCCAACACCATGGACTTTTTCGCGTACTACGAAGGGCGGGAGCTTGCCCAGCTGCGGGTGGAGTCCATCGGCGGCGGGGACATCCGCATCCCCGGCCGGCCGGAGGTCCAGGGGCCGGAGGTGTACCCGGAAAACTCCTTCGCGGAGATCGCGGATTTCTGCAAATGGCGCTACATCGGCACCCTCAGCGAGTATGTGGAGATCAACGAGGGGCCAGAAATTTGGGACTTCCTGATGGAGGTTTGGCAGGCCATGAAAGCCTCCATTGACCAGGGCCTGCGGGCCACCGGGACCCTGCCAGGCGGGCTGGGGGTCCAGCGGAAGGCCCGGTATCTATATGAGCAGGAGCTGGCTACCGAGGTGCCCCAGGTCCGGGAGTGCCGGATCATCTGCGCCTATGCCTACGCCGTCTCCGAGCAGAACGCGGACAACGGCACCATCGTCACCGCCCCCACCTGCGGGGCCAGTGGGGTGCTGCCGGCAGTGCTGAAATACTTCCAGGACACGCAAAACGCCTCGGATGAGCAGATCCTCCGGGGCCTGGCCACGGCGGGGATCATTGGCAGCCTGACTAAGCGGAACGCCTCCATCTCCGGTGCGGAGTGCGGCTGTCAGGCGGAGATCGGTACCGCCTGTTCCATGGCGGCGGCGGCCCTGGCGGAGCTGTACGGCCTGAACCTGGACCAGGTGGAGTATGCGGCGGAAATGGCCATGGAGCACCACCTGGGCCTGACCTGCGACCCCATCAGCGGCCTGGTGCAGATCCCCTGCATCGAGCGCAACGCCGTGGCGGCCATGCGGGCCATGAACGCCTGCAATCTGAGCTACTTCCTCTGCGGCACCCGGAACATCAGCTACGACATGGTCTGCAAGGCCATGTACGAAACGGGCCTGAACCTGGCCAAGCAGTACAAGGAGACCAGCGAGGGCGGACTGGCAAGATTTTTGGGGAGGAGAAGGGGAAGCCTTTAACTAGCAACAGGCTTACATTATGCTTTTGACGACTGAGAAGTGAAAAAAAGTACAAAAACAAGAGGGCCGTTGCACCCCCGCCAAAAAGCGGCAGAGGAACGGCCCTCACGGTGGAAAAGGATTAATTCCTTACCCACTTATTTATATTATACGCAAGCCCAGAAGAATTGTCAAACACAAAGAAGATGATTTAACGGCAGATTGGCCTTTGGATTTCCAAGGCTTTTCGGTTTGACGGAGAAGGAGGGATTCAAACCCTAAAAACCGCTATCCATGAAATCGCCCACGCGAAGCTGCACGACATTGACCTAAACGCCCCCAAAG
>CANQFY010000072.1 GCA_947600025.1 uncultured Oscillospiraceae bacterium | reverse complement strand
CTGATGGGGAAATTTGGACGGTCTGGTACATGGGAAGTCCTCCGATGGTCATTTTGAAAGTCTATTTTACCATTTTTACCTCGGTTTTGCAAGGGCAAAGCCCTTCTAAAGGGATACATTTTGCGAAACGGTAAACATTTTTTCCATGCGCTTGCATTTTTCCCGCCGGCATGGTAAACTAAGCTCAAACATTTTATTGGAAGAAAAGAGGATGCCCATGAACTGCAAATACTGCGGTCAGCCCTTGGAGGACAGCGTGACCCTCTGCCCCGCCTGCGGGAAGGACAACGCCGAGGCGGAAAAAACTACGGAGGATGCCGTCCGGGAGGAAGGGGCAGAAGAAACGGCCGCCCAGGCGAAAGTTGCTCAGGCGGAAACTCCAGAGGCCCAAACGCCGGAGGTGGAGGGAACATCCCAGGAGACCCGGGAGGAGGAGACCGCCCCGGAGGGGTCGGAGGAAGAGGAAGCCGGGAACCCGGCGGAGACTTCCCAGGAGGAAGCCCCGGAAGAAGACGAACAGAAGCCCGCCCGCAAGTCCAAAAAGCGGATCGTGCTCATCTTGACGGCGGTAGTGGCCCTCCTGGCCCTGACCCTGGGGCTGGCAGCGTCGGTCTACTACGGAGTCAACGGCTCCTGGCTGCCCAAGGAGAACAACGCCCAATACAAGGACAACTACACCGTCCAGGAGGAGCAGCTGAAAGCCGCTGCCGATAAGGCGGTGGCGGTCATTGGAGAGCAGAAGCTGACCAACGGACTTCTGAATATCTACTACTGGACCCAGGTCTATGATTTTCTCAGCTCCGATTACGGTGGTTATCTGGTGGACTATACCCAGCCTTTGGAGTATCAGAACACCATGGACGGAGCCACCTACCAGCAGTATTTCCTGGACGTTGCTCTGGACACCTGGCACCGGTATCAAGCCCTGGCCCTCCGGGCCGAGGCGGAAGGGGTAGAACTGGATCCGGCGCTGCAAACGGCGCTGGAGGAACTGCCCCAGCGCCTGGAGGAGCAGGCCGCTTCCTACGGCTTTGCCGGTGCCCAGGAACTGCTGGACGCCTATCTGTTCCCCGGATGCAGCCTGGACGACTACCTGGCCTATATGCGGCTATCCTATCGGGCATACCACTACCTGGATACCCTTTATGAATCCCTGGCCCCCACCCCCGCGGAGGTGGACGCCTACTATGAGGAAAACGCCGACACCTACGCCTCCCAGGGCATCACCAAGGAGACAGGGAACATTGTGGATGTGCGCCACATTCTCATCATGCCCCAGGGCGGCACCACCGACGCTTCCGGCAGCAGGACCTACTCAGATGAAGAGTGGGAGGCCTGCCGTCAGGAGGCCCAGGCGCTTTACGATCAGTGGCTTAATGGGGACGCCACGGAGGAAGCCTTCGCCCAGCTGGCAGTGGAGCATTCCGCGGACGGCTCCGCCGCCAACGGCGGCCTGATTACCGACATCACCCAGGGCCGCATGGTCCAGTCCTTCAACGACTGGTGCTTCGATCCGGCCCGGGAATACGGGGACCACGGCCTAATCAAAAGCGAATACGGCTACCACATCATGTTCTTCGTAGGTGGGCAGGAGATCTGGTACCGGTACGCCGAGAGCGACATCCTCACGGACGCCGTCAACAAGGTCGTGGAGGACGCCATCGCCGCCTTCCCCATGAAGGTCAAGTACCGGGACATCGTGCTGTCCTACGTCAATCTGGCAGGCGAATAAAAATTTTGGGGCGCTTCCTGCGGAAGCGTCCCTTATTTTTCCTTACAGCACCATGCACAGCGTCCCCGCGCCCAGGAGCAGGCACCCGATCCACTCCTTGGCCCCGAATTTCTCATGGAGGAACACGCAGGCCAGGATCAGAGTGATGACCACGCTGAGCTTGTCGATGGGCACCACCTTGGACGCCTCCCCCAGCTGCAAGGCTCTGTAATAGCACAGCCAGGAGGCCCCGGTGGCGATGCCGGAGAGGACTAAGAACCACCAGCTCTTTTTGCCAATGTCCGTGATCCCGCTCTGGGCCCCGGTGATGAACACCATCCCCCAGGCCAGGACCAGCACCACCGCCGTGCGAATGGCGGTGGCCAGGTTGGAATCCACGCCCTCGATGCCCACTTTCGCCAGAATGGAGGTCAGTGCCGCGAAAAAGGCGGACAGCAGCGCATAAATCAGCCAAGTCATGTTTTTCGCTCCTTTTTGTTTTTCGGGCCGCACGGAGAGGCGGCCCGCTGTTTATTTTTTCGTAAAGGAAACGCCCGCGACCTTGGGTCCGGCGTTGGCCGCCACAGCGGCGCCGATCTGGAAATAGTTGGTAGGCCCATAGCCCACCCGGGATATCATGGCCTTCTCCATTTCGTCCCGGCAGGTCTCGTCGCAGCCGTAGATCACCTCGTAGGGGGAGCCGGGGACCATGTCCTCCACGCTCAGATCCGCCAGGCGCTCGATCAGGTGCTTCTCCCCCCGGCACTTGGCGGCGGTGGCGATCCCCTGATCAAAGATCCGCATTACGGGCTTGAGGCCCAGCTTGTCCCCCAAAAATGCAGCGGCTGTGGGGATCCGGCCGGAGCGGGCGGCATATTTCAGAATGTAAATGCCGAAGTAAATCTCCCGGTGGGGAAGAATGTCCCGCAGATAAGTCACGATCTCCTGGGCGGTGGCCCCCCGGTCCCGGAGCTTGGCCGCCTCGATCACCGGGCCGCCATAGATGCCGTTGTAGCCCATGCCATCGATGCAGTGGATGTTCATCTTGCGCTCCGGATGCTCCTGGCGGAACTGCTCCGCCGCCAGGCAGGCGTTTTCATAGGTAGAAGAACCCTTGGAGTTGATCAGCACCAGGATCAGGTCCTCCGTGCCGTTTTCGGCCTCCTTGGCATAGATCTCCTGAAACTGGAAGGGCGTGATCTGGGAGGTGGAGGGAAGCTCCGGAATCTGGTCCATCAGGCGGTAAAACTGCTCGTTGTCCAGATCCACCCGGCTCAGGTAGCTTTTCCCCCCCAGAGTCACCTGGAAAGGCAGCACGGAAATCTCATACTTCTTCTCATCCGCCATGGAAATGTCGCTGGCGGAGTCGGTCATGATGCGAATTTGGCTCATAGCTAGGCCCCTTTGATTTTTCTGTGATAATCGTATTATATCAGAGAAAAATTAACCAGTCAACAAACTTATGCTTCCGGAAAGGAGAAAAACAGCCCCCGAAACGTTCGATTTCTAAGGAAACTACACAAAAGACGCCTCACCGGCCGGAGCTTGCGAACCTCGGCCCCTCCTCCAGGAGGCACACCGCGTGGCAGGCGATCCCCTCTCCCCTGCCGGAAAAGCCCAGCCCCTCCTCCGTGGTGGCCTTGACGCTGACCCGGTCCGTGGACACCCCCAGATCGGCGGCGATGGCCTGCCGCATGGCGGGAATATAGGGCTTGCATTTGGGAGCCTGGGCGATAACGGTCGCGTCCAGGTTCTCCACCCGGTAACCGGCGGCGACCAACAACTCCCCCACCCGGCGCAGCAGCGCCCGGGAGGAAATGCCGGCGTATTGGGGGTCTGTGTCGGGAAAATGGGTCCCGATATCCCCCAGAGCCGCCGCCCCCAGCAGGGCGTCCATGACGGCGTGGAGCAGCACGTCCGCGTCGGAGTGGCCCAGCAGACCCTTTTCATAGGGAATGGTCACCCCGCCCAGCACCAGGGGCCGCCCAGGCACCAACCGGTGGACATCGTAGCCGTGGCCGATCCTCATAGGCCCGTCTCCAAAATAGCGGCGGCCAGGGTCAGGTCCAGGGGAGTGGTAATCTTCAAATTCTTCTCGTCCCCCTCCACCAGCTTCACGGACATTCCCAGCTTTTCCACGGCGGAACAGTCGTCGGTCAGCTCCTCCCCCGCCTCCAGGGCCTTTTTAAGGGCCCCCCGGATCAGGTCCAGGTCGAAAGCCTGGGGGGTCTGCACCGCTTGCAGCAGCTTCCGGTCCAGGGTGCTTTTTACCACGCCGCCTTGGGCGGCCTTGATCGTGTCCTTCACCGGTACCGCCGGGGCGGCGGCGCCGTAGGTGTGGGCGGCCCGCACTGTCCGGTCGATCACCGCGCCGGTCACCAGGGGCCGGGCACCGTCGTGGACTGCCGCCAGCTTGACGGTCTTGGGCAGAGCCTGGAGGCCCAGCCACACGGACTCCGCCCGGGTCTTTCCCCCGGCCACCACCGCCAGCAGCTTATCCATCCCGGCGCACAGGTCCCGGACGGGGATGATCTGGTCCAGCCGAGCAACCACCACGATGGTCTTGATGGCGGGGCAGTTCTGGAAGGCCCCCACTGTCCGGCGGATTACCGGCTGGCCCGCCAGGTCCGCCAAAATTTTATCCTGCCCCGCCATCCGCTGGGCAGAACCCGCCGCCACAATCACGGCGGCACATTCCGGCAGCGGCAGGGCCTTGCGCATCACACCGGTTGCCGCGCCGACAACATTGGAGACAGACATCTTACAACTCCTCCACGATCTTTTTGTATACGGCCCCTCGGACCGCGAAATTGGCGAACTGATCGAAGGCGGCGCTGGCGGGGCTCATCAGCACCACGTCCCCCGGCTCCGCCGCCGCGGCGGCGGCCCGCACCGCCGCGGCAAAGTCCCCGCAGTCCAGAATCTCCGGGGCCCCCGGCGTATATTCAGGGCACGATTCCACCGCCTGTCGAATTTTGTCTCCGGTGGCGCCGCCCAGGAACAGCTTTTTGACCTTCCGGCAGACGGCGGGGCCCAGGGGGTCGTAGGGGATGTGCTTGTCGTAGCCCCCCGCGATGAGCAGCACCTTCTCCGGGAAGCTGGCCAGCGCCGCCAAAGTCCTGGTGGGCGAGGAGGCGATGGAGTCGTTATAGTACCGGACGCCGTCCTTTGTCCGCACCAGCTCGATCCGGTGCTCCACCCCTCGGAAGCTCCGGGCCACCTGCCGCGCCGCCTCGTCGGGGACGTACTCCCCCGCCGCCAGCAGCGCCGCCAGGTAGTTTTCCACATTGTGCTCCCCGGGAAGGAGAATGTCGGACTTAGCTATCACCACCCGGTCCGGTCGGCGGAGAGCCTCCCCGTCGCACCATGCCCCGTTGGCCGGGCCCTTTCTGGAAAAGTACAGCGTCCGGCCCACGCCGGTGAACCCGGCGGTCAACCCATTGTCGGCGTTGAGGATCAGCAGATCCTCCCGGTTTTGGTAGCGGAAAATGTTCTTCTTGGCCTCCACATACTCCGCCATGTCCTTGTGTACGTCCAGATGGTTGGGCGCCAGGTTGGTCACCACGGCAATGTGGGGGCTGTGCTTCATGTCCAGCAGCTGGAAGGAGCTGAGCTCCACCACCGCCAGGTCCTCCGCCGCCATCCGGGGGCACTTGTCCAGCAGGGGCGTGCCGATGTTGCCCCCCAGCCAGACCGTTTTCCCACCGGCCTTCAGCATCTCCGCGATCAGAGTCGTAGTGGTGGTCTTCCCGTCTGAGCCGGTGACGCCAATGATGGGGCAGGGACAGAGGGTGAAAAACGCCTCCATCTCGCTGGTGACCTCCGCCCCCCGCTCCCGGGCGGCGGCCAGGGCCGGGGTATCCGGATGGAGTCCCGGGGTGCGGAAGATCACCTGTTCCGTTAAGTTTTCCAGATAGCCGTCTCCCAGGATCAGCCGGCAGCCATGGGCTTCCAGCGCCAGCACCTCCTGGGAGAGCTTCTCCCGGGGGGTGCGGTCCCGGCCGGTGACGGCGCAGCCATAGCGCAGCAGCAGCCGCACCAGGGGTCTGTTGCTGACCCCCAGACCCAGAACGGTGACGGTTTTGTTCCGAAGAGCGGTAAAATAGCGGTCAAAAGCCTCCATAGGGCACCTCTCCACGCAGTTTTCTCTATATAGTATAGCCTGCGGAAAAAGATTTTGCAAGACATTTGACAATCTCTTTTGAATGGGTTACAATATCCTGGCGACCGGGTTGGACAGCCGCGGGGGGATGCCGAAAGGCGCCCCGTGAGGAAAGTCCGGGCTCCGCAGGGCAAGGATAACGGGTAACGCCCGCCGGGGGTGACCCCAGGACCAGTGCAACAGAAAGATACCGCCGCGTCCCCCAATGGGGGCCCCGCCGGAACCTAAGTTCCGGTGGGGAAAGGAGGAACAGCGGAGCGAATGAGCTTTGCCGCTTCTGCGGCGAAGCGAGTGATACGAAGCTTGTTCCGCATTTCCCAAATGGGGGCCCCGCCGGAACGCAGTTCCGGTGGGGAGAGGAGAAGCAGCGAAATGAGTAAGCTTTGCCGCTTCTGCGGCGAAGCGAGTGATACGAAGCTTGTTCCGACGCGGTAAGGGTGAAAAGGTGCGGTAAGAGCGCACCCGGCCCATGGAGACATGGGACCGCTGTAAACTCTATCCGGAGCAACACCGTGTGTGGGACATGAGGCTGGCCCGGCCGTCCCCAAGAGGTGGCTGGATCCCGCCGGCAACGGCGGGACTAGATAGATGGCTGTCAAAACAGAACCCGGCTTACAGACCCGATCGCGTGAGGCGGCCCCAAACGGGACCGCCTCGGTTAATTTTGGAAGTCTTTCAGCCCAAAAGCCCCAAAAACGAAGATCCGGCCCTGGCTTGCGCCAGGGCCGGTCGATCATTTGGGAATTAGTCGCCCTCGATCTCGGTGACAACACCGGAACCAACGGTACGGCCGCCCTCGCGGATAGCGAAGCGGAGGCCCTTCTCGATGGCGATGGGGGTGATCAGCTCCACATGCATCACCACGTTGTCGCCGGGCATGCACATCTCAACGCCCTCGGGCAGAGTGATGATGCCGGTCACGTCGGTGGTACGGAAGTAGAACTGGGGACGGTAGTTGTTGAAGAACGGAGTGTGACGGCCGCCCTCTTCCTTGGACAGGACATAGACCTGGCCGGCAAACTTGGTGTGGGGATGGATGGAGTTGGGCTTGGCAAGGACCTGGCCCCGCTCGATGCTCTTCTTGTCGATGCCCCGGAGCAGCGCGCCGATGTTGTCGCCAGCTTCGGCGTAGTCCAGCAGCTTGTGGAACATTTCGATATCGGTGACGACGGTGTTGAGCTTGTCTTCCCGCAGGCCGACGATCTCAACGGGCTCATTCTTCTTGATCACGCCACGCTCCACACGGCCGGTGGCCACGGTGCCACGGCCGGAGATGGTGAACACGTCTTCCACGGGCATCAGGAAGGGCTGGTCGGCCTTCCGGTCGGGGGTGGGGATCCAAGTGTCAACGGCGTCCATCAGCTCCCAGATGCACTTGTACTCGGGGGCATTGGGGTCGGTGGAATCGCACACCAGGGCGTTCAGCGCACTGCCGCGGATGATGGGGGTGTCGTCGCCGGGGAAGCCGTAGAAATCCAGGGTCTCGCGGACTTCCATCTCCACCAGCTCCAGCAGCTCGTCGTCGTCCACCTGGTCAACCTTGTTCAGGAACACCAGGACGGAGGGCACGTTCACCTGACGGGCCAGCAGCAGATGCTCCTTGGTCTGAGCCATGGGGCCGTCGGAAGCGGCGATGACCAGGATGGCGCCATCCATCTGCGCGGCGCCGGTGATCATGTTCTTGATATAGTCGGCGTGGCCCGGGCAGTCAACGTGGGCATAGTGACGGTTCTTGGTCTCGTACTCCACATGGGCGGTGTTGATGGTGATACCACGGGCCTTCTCCTCGGGAGCCTTATCGATCTGGTCGTAAGCGGTGAACTCGGCGGCGCTGGGGTCCGCCATGTGCAGGACCTTGGTAATGGCCGCGGTCAGGGTGGTCTTGCCGTGGTCAATATGGCCGATGGTGCCGATATTGACATGGGGCTTGGTTCTTTCAAATTTCTGCTTCGCCATTGAAAAATCCTCCTGTGATAGATGAATTAAATAAATGAATTGGGGGATGAATACGCTTCTGCACACATCATACTACAAACCCGGCAGAAACGCAAGTAGAAAATGGAATTTTTACCCGGAAAAAACCGGGACAGCCGCCTTAGCCGCCGGAACGGGTGCGCACGATCTCCTCGCTCTTGGACTTGGGCAGCTCGGTGTAGTGGCTGGGCTCCATGGTGTACTGGCCCCGGCCCTGGGTCTTGCTTCGCAGATCGGTGGCGTAGCCGAACATCTCCGCCAGGGGCACGTTGGCGTCCACCTGCACGGATCCGGTCCGGGTGATCTGGCCCAGGATGTTGCCCCGGCGGGCGGTCAGGTCACCGATGACGGCGCCCATGTAGTCGTCGGGCACCACCACGGAGACCTTCATAATGGGCTCCAGGATGCAGGGGTTGGCCTTCCGGCACGCTTCCTTGAAGGCCATGGATCCGGCGATCTTGAAAGCCAGCTCGGAGGAGTCCACCTCGTGGAAGGAGCCGTCGTAGAGCGTCACCTTCACGTCCACCACGGGGAAGCCCGCTTGGACGCCGGCCTGCATGGCCCCCTGGATGCCCGCGTCCACCGCGGGGATGAACTCCTTGGGGATGGCGCCGCCGACGATGGCGTTGACGAACTCGTAGCCCTTGCCGGGCTCGTTGGGCTCCACATGGATCTTGACATGGCCGTACTGGCCCTTG
>CANQFY010000071.1 GCA_947600025.1 uncultured Oscillospiraceae bacterium | reverse complement strand
AAAAATACCCGCCGTACCCAGCGGCGGGGGACCGGAGGCAGCGCCCATGGCACGAAAACCCAAGATCCGCTATCGGATTGTATTTCAGCAGGGGAGATCCCTGACCAAGACCGTGGTTCTGGCGGCCGTCGTATTGTCTATGGCGGCGCTGTTGGCCCTGCGGGGGGCGGTGATGAGCACCCAGTCCCAGGTAGAGGCGTTGCGGACCCAGGCGGCCGCTCTGGAGCAGCAGAAGGCCCATCTGGAGGAAAAGGTGTCCGCTCTGGGCACCGTGGACGGGGTCATCCTCATCGCTCAGGAGGAGCTGGGCCTGGCCGATCCCAACACCGTTATCATTGAACCCGAGGAGTAGCACTAGGAGGATTCGCGAAAGATTATGGAGTTAACCGTAGGCGCCGTTTTGGAGGGCAAAGTCAAATCCATCGCCAGCTTTGGCGCGTTCATTTCCCTGCCGGAGAATAAGACCGGCATGGTACATATCTCGGAGGTGTCCAACACCTACGTCAGCGACATCCATCAGTATCTGACGGAGGGCCAGGACGTGAAGGTGATGGTCATCGGATGTGAGAACGGGAAAATCAATCTGTCCATCAAGCGGCTGGAGCCCAAGCCCCAGCGGGACAGCCGGAGCTTCCGTTCCTCCGCCCCCCGGAAGGAGAGCCAATCGGAGAAAGCGCCCAGGCCCGCCATGATGGTGCCCGCCGCGCCCAAAACGGCGGATCAGGTGTTCGAGGAAAAGCTGAAGCAGTTCATGTCCGAGTCGGACAGCAAAATCTCCTCGATTCGTCAGTATTCGGAGCACCGTACCCGCAGCCGGAGAAGATAGGGTTTGGTTTTGACCGCTTTCTGAGCGGTCAAAACTTTGTCAGGAGGGGTATCATGGCAACCGTGGTGATCACCGGCGGCTCCCGGGGCATCGGGGCCGCTACGGTAGCGCGTTTCCGGGCCCGGGGGGACCGGGTCTTCTTCCTCTATGAGAAGAACCACCCCGCCGCGAAAAGCGTGGCGGAAAAAACCGGGGCCGTTCCCATCTGCCAGGACGTGGCGGATGGGCCTGGGGTGGCGGCGGCCTTTGACCGGATCGGGCCGGTGGACCATCTCATCTGCTGCGCCGGCGTCAGCGCCTATGGCCTGGTGCAGGACGTGACGGAGGAGGGCTGGGACCGGCTGTTTGATGTGAACGTCAAGGGCGTGTTTCACTGCGTCAAGGCGGCGCTGCCCGGGATGCTGGCCAGGGGCCGGGGGAGCATCGTCACCGTGTCCTCCATGTGGGGACAGACCGGGGCCTCCTGCGAGGCGGCCTACTCCGCCACCAAGGGGGCGGTGATCGCCCTGACCAAGGCCCTGGCCAAGGAGTTGGGCCCCAGCGGCATCCGGGTCAACTGCGTCAGCCCGGGGGTGATCCTGACGGATATGTGCGCCGGGCTGTCGGAGGATACCTTATCCACCCTGGCGGAGGACGCCCCCCTGGGCCGGAACGGCCGGGCCGGGGAGGTGGCGGAGGCCATCGAATATCTGGCGGAGGCGGAATTCGTCACCGGCCAGGTACTGCCTGTAAACGGCGGCTATGTGATTTAGGTGACGGGATGGGTTCGACTCCCGTCACCTTTAGGAGGAAAGAGAAATGAAAATTGCCATTGGCTGCGACCATGGGGCCCTGGAGCTGAAAAATGTCCTGCTTAACCATCTCCGCCAGGCGGGCCATCAGGTGGAGGACTTCGGGACCTATACCAAGGATAGCTGCGACTATCCCGATTACTGCGCCCAGGCGGCCCGGGCGGTGGCGGCGGGGGATTGTGACCGGGGGATCGTCCTTTGTACCACCGGCATCGGCGCCTCCATCACCGCCAACAAGATCAAGGGCATCCGCTGCGCCCTGCTGGGGGACCTGCTCAGCGCCCGGCTGACTCGGGAGCACAACGACACCAATATGATGGCCCTGGGGGCCGGCGTCACGGGAGAAAACCTGGCCCTGGCCATCGTGGACACCTGGCTGGAAACGCCATTTTCCGAGGCGCCCCGCCACCAGCGCCGCATCGATAAGGTCATGGCTCTGGAAAAAGAATAAAGCATGGGCCCCGGTTCAACCGGGGCCCGTTTTCGGTTCAAGACGCCGCGCCTTCGCCGCACCTTCCGATGGTCTCCACGCACAGCGCCAGGGCCGGCGCCTGGGCGGCATTCCCCCAGTCCCGGGGGTCGTGGGCCTCCAGGCGGGCAAGGCTGTCGGCAGTGAAGAGGATCTGGGCAAAGGCGGCGCCCCGGAATTTGGCGCAGGCGGCCAGGGCGGCGCACTCCATCTCCACGCAGGCGCAGCCCTCATTTCGCCGGGCCGCCACCTTTTGCCGGGTCTCCCGGAAAAAGCCGTCGGTGGTCCAGGTGTCACATTCCATATAGGGAAGCCCCCTTTTCTGAAAGACCTGCTTAATGACCTGCCGCAGCGCCGGGTCGGTCTCTACGAACCGGGCGGCGGGCAGATAGTGGAAGGAGGTCCCCTCGTCCCGCAGCGCTCGGATGGGGATCAAAAAGACATTCTCCGGCAGCTCCGTCAGCACCCCGCAGGAGCCGGTCGCGAGGACGGTTCCCACGCCGTGGGCAAGAAGCCAGTCCAGGATCTGGACCGCCGCCGGCGCGCCCAGGGGCGCCGGACACAGGACGAAGGACTGCCCCCGTTCCTGTCCGATGTAAAGGGGGAAGCGCTTGGTGACGGTCAAAAATTCCGCCGCCTTTTCCATGCCCCGGCGGACGGCGAAGGCGTCCACCAGCTCCCCGGCCACAAAGGCAAACACCGCCCGGGACGGCAGGCGCAGCTCTTCCTGCTCCCTGCCGGGGTCGATGACGGCCTCCTGGGCGCCATCGTATTCCAGAAGCGGGCATCGTGAAGTTAACATAACTTTTATCCCTCTCTAAATGGACAAGCGGCCCCGGAAATGCGGGGCCGCGCTGTTAAAATCGGTATCCGGCCTCCAACAGCCGGGTGAGGGCCTCGTTGGCCTCCGGGTCTGTAAACAGGGAGGTGAAGCGCCGGTCCACCGCCAGGGCCTCCAGGGTCAGGTCCAGGCGCTGAGCTTCTTGCAGGGCGGTAAAGCCGTCGCTGAGGCGGCGGGTGGACAGGGCCCTTTTCGCGGCGGCGAGGGTCAGCTCCTGGGGCCGGAGGCGGATGCCCAGGGCCTGGGCGGCCTGCCGGGCCTTCTCCCAGGCGGTCAAAAACGCCCGTTCCACCGTCACTTCTCCAGAATGATGGGCCCATTCAGGGCCGCCAGGGTCTTCTGAATGTGGCAGGCGGCGGCCTCGGGGGTGAGAAGGACCTGCTCGCCGGTGGCCATATTCTTCACGGAGCACTTGCCCTGGGCCAGCTCATCCTCCCCCAGCAGTACGGCGAAGGGGACGTGGAGGCTGTCGGCATAGCGCATTTTCTGCTTGAATTTCTTCTGCTCGGCGTAGAGCTGGACCCGCAGTCCTTGGGCGCGGAAGGACTCTCCCAGGGCGATGGCGGGGCCGGGGTCGACCGTCATGGGCAGCACCAGCACGTCGGCGGGGGCGCTGGGCAGGGCGTCATTCAGAAGGCCCTGCTCGTCCAGCACATAAAATAGTCTCGTCAGCCCGATGGAAATGCCCACGCCGGGGAGCTTCCGGGCGGTGTAGAACCCGGCCAGGTCGTCGTACCGGCCGCCGGAGCAGACGGAGCCGATCTCCGGGTGGTCTAAGAGGGCAGTCTCGTAGACGGTGCCGGTGTAGTAGTCCAGCCCCCGGGCGATGGACAGATCCACGGCAAAATTCTCCTCCGGCACCCCAAAGGCGGCCAGATTCCTCGTCACCGTGTTCAGCTCGTCCAGGCCCCGGTCAAACAGCGGCTCCTTCCCCTGATATTCGGTCAGGGCCGGCAGCACCTGCTCCCGGCTGCCGGAGAGGGAGGTGAACCGGAGAATCTCCTGCGCCTGCTCCGCCGTCAGCCCTAGATCGTCCTGAAGAAGTCCGGCCACCTTTTCCGGGCCGATTTTGTCCAGCTTGTCCACGGTGCGCATGATCTCCCCGCTCCGCTCCGCCAGGCCCAGCATGGCGTAGAAGCCGGACAGGAGTTTCCGGTTGTTCACCCGGATCTGGAACCGGGTCAGGCCGAACCGGCGGAAAACCTGGTAAATGATGGCGGGGATCTCCGCCTCGTTGAGCACGTCCAGAGTGCCGTCCCCGATGATGTCGATGTCCGCCTGGTAAAACTCCCGGAACCGGCCCCGCTGGGCCCGCTCGCCCCGGTAGACCTTGCCGATCTGATACCGGCGGAAGGGGAAGGCCAGCTCCTGCTCATGGAGGGCCACATATTTTGCCAGGGGCACCGTCAGATCAAACCGCAGGGCCAGATCCGAGTCTCCCTTCTGAAAGCGGTAGATCTGCTTTTCCGTCTCCCCGCCGCCCTTGGCGAGTAAAATTTGGGCGTCCTCGATGATGGGCGTGTCCAGGGGGGCGAAGCCGTAGAGCCCGTAGACCTGGCGCAGCACCGCCATCATCCGCTCCATTTTCAGCTGCTTTTCCGGCAGCAGCTCCATAAACCCGGACAGCGTCCGGGGCCGAATGATGTCCATGAATAACTTCCTTTCGGTAAAAAAGATTGTTGGCGGGATACCCGCCAACAAAGGGTTTGGTTCCTCAATAGCGGGGCTTGCGCAGCATTTCCCGCCAATCCAGGTCGCCCCGCTGGAGGCCCATGATGAACATCTCCGCGCTGGCCAGGTTGGTGGCGATGGGCACGTTGTGCTTGTCGCAGTGGCGGATGGTTTCGATCATCTGGCTGTCGTCCCAGGGGTCGGTGGTGTTGGGGTCGGTGAAAAGCAGCACAAGGTCGATTTCATTGTAGGCGATGCGGGCGTTGATCTGCTGATGGCCCCCCTGCTTATGGGACAGCAGCAGCGTGACGGGCAGACCGGTATTGTCGATGATCAGCCGCCCGGTGGTGGCGGTGGCGAACAGCTCATGCTTGGCAAGCACGCTCTTGTAGGCGGTGCAGAACTGCACCATCAGTTCCTTCTTCTTATCGTGGGCCAAAAACGCGATATTCACGAAGCTCACTCCTTCTCTGTATTATCGCAGCGCGATTGGCACTGGGTACCCTTCAATTCGTTTGGCGATCCGCCGGCAGGCGGCGGCAGCCCCCCGCTTGGTGTAGGCCAGCAGGGGCCTGGAAAACGCGGCGGCCAGCGTTACATTGTAATCCTCCGGGACGATCCCCAGCAGGGGCAGTCCCGACCGGTCCATCACATCGTCCACGGTCAGATTCATGGCGTAGATCAAATCGGAATCCACCCGGTTGACAATGAGTCGCACTCCAATCTTTCCCATCAGCTCCAGCTGTTCGCCGGTTCTGCAGGCATCCCGGACGGCGGCGGGGTCCGGACCGGTTACCAGCAGGATTCGGTCGGCATACGCGGCGGCCAGGTGGAAGCCGGCGTCGATCCCCGCCGGCGCGTCCAAAAGCACATAGTCGAACCGCTCCCGGGCGGCGTGAAGCATCTCCCCAAAGGCGGCGGGGTCGATGGCCCCGGCGGGACAGTTCATAGGAGCGGTGAGAAAGAACAGCCCGGGAAAATCCGGGTGAGCCGCCGCCTGCTCCAGGGTGTACCCGCCCTGGGACACATCCAGGAAGGACAGGGCCGGCGCCTGCTCCAAGCCCAGGGAGATATCCAGATTCCGCAGTCCCACGTCGCAGTCCAGGCACAGCACCTGCTTTCCGTCCTGTGCCAGAGCGGTGGACAGTCCGGCGCAGACGGACGTCTTCCCCGTCCCGCCCTTTCCGGACAGGATCGCGATGGCTTCTCCCAATTCTCTCCGCCTCCCATCCCGTATGGGAACATTATAAAGGAATAGTCCACAAAATGCAAGTGGAAATCCGGCAAAAATTGAAGAAATTTCATCAGTTTAAACAATTTGTCCCTTCCCCGAAAATTCCGGGCGTTTGAGATCCCAAACCGGCGGCGTTTTTCTGGGGAAAACAGATTCCTACGGCGACTTCATAAATTTTTTACGAAAAATCCACATTTGCCTCTTGCAATTTGGAAGGGTTTGCGCTATTATATATTAGCACTCGGGGAAAAAGAGTGCTAAGTTCAACGCCGTAGATAAAAGCGGGAAAACCCGCGGTCTAAATACTATTGTATGGAGGAATCAAGCATGAAACTCAAACCCATGGCTGACAATGTGCTGCTCAAGCAGTCCGAGGCCCAGGAGACCACCGCTTCCGGCATCATCCTGGCCACCACCAACAAGGAGAAACCCGCGATCTATGAGGTCGTCTCCGCCGGCCCGGGCACCAAGGACGTGACCATGACCGTCAAGGCCGGGGACAAGGTGGTCGTCGGCAAGTACACCGGCAGCGAGATCAAGCTGGACGGCGAGGAGTACAAATTCGTCAAGCAGGATGACATCCTGGCCATCGTGACGGAATAAGAGGAGGATTTTAAAATGGCAAAAATGATCGTTTACGGGGAAGACGCCCGCAAGAAGCTGCAATCCGGCATTGACCAGCTGGCCAATACCGTCAACGTGACCCTGGGCCCCAAGGGCCGGAACGTGGTCCTGGGCAAGAAGTACGGCGCTCCCCTGATCACCAACGACGGCGTGACCATCGCCAAGGAGATCGAGCTGGAGGACCCCTTTGAGAACATGGGCGCCCAGCTAATCCGGGAAGTGGCCACCAAGACCAACGACGTGGCCGGCGACGGCACCACCACCGCCACTCTGCTGGCCCAGGCCATCACCCGGGAAGGGCTGAAGAACCTGTCCGCCGGGGCCAACCCCATGGTCATGCGCAAGGGCATTGAGAAGGCCGTTGCCGCCGCCGTGGAATCCATCAAGGCCCATTCCGTGCCTGTCCACGGCTCCGATGATATCGCCCGGGTCGGCACCGTCTCCTCCGGGGACGAGAGCGTGGGCAAGCTGATTGCCGAGGCCATGGAGAAGGTGGGCACCGAGGGCGTCATCACCATCGAGGAGTCCAAGACCGCCGAGACCGGTCTGGACGTGGTGGAAGGGATGCAGTTCGACCGGGGCTACATCTCCCCCTATATGGTCACCGACACCGACAAGATGGAGGCCGTCCTGGACGATCCTCTGATCCTGATCACCGACAAGAAGATCTCCTCCATTCAGGAGATCCTGCCCATCCTGGAGCCCATCGTCAAGACCGGCAAGAAGCTCATCATCATTGCCGAGGATGTGGAGGGCGACGCCTTGGCCACCCTGCTGGTGAACCGCCTCCGTGGCAACTTCAACTGTGTCTGCGTCAAGGCCCCCGGCTTTGGCGACCGGCGGAAGGAAATGCTTCAGGATATCGCCATTCTCACCGGCGGCACCGTCATTTCCAGCGAGCTGAACATGGAGCTCACCGAGGCTACCCTGGACGATCTGGGCCGGGCCCGTCAGATCGTGGTCACCAAGGACAACACCACCATCGTGGACGGCTACGGCGACGCCGAGGCCATTGCTTCCCGGGCCAATGTGATCCGGGCCTCCATCGCCACCACCACCTCCGACTATGACCGGGAGAAGCTCCAGGAGCGGCTGGCCAAGCTGGCCGGCGGCGTGGCCGTCATCAAGGTGGGCGCTCAGACCGAGGTCGCCATGAAGGAGCTGAAGCTCCGGGTGGAGGATGCGCTGAACGCTACCCGCGCCGCTGTGGAGGAAGGCATCGTGGCCGGCGGCGGCGCCGCCCTGGTCAATGCCATTGACGACGTGAACGCCCTGGTGGAGACCCTCCACGGGGACGAAAAGACCGGCGCCCGGATCGTGGCCACCGCTCTTCAGGCGCCTGTCCGCCAGATCGCGGAGAACGCCGGTGTGGACGGCTCTGTGGTCTTCGAGCGGATCCGCTCCTCCGGCAAGATCGGCTACGGCTACAACGCCTATACCGAGGAGTACGCGGACATGATCTCCGCCGGGATCGTGGATCCCACCAAGGTCACCCGTTCCGCTCTGGAGAACGCCGCCTCCATCGCCGCCTGCGTCCTGACCACCGAGTCCCTGGTGGTGGACAAGCCCGATCCCGCCGCCGACGCGGCCGCCCAGGCTGCCGCCGCCCAGGCCGGCGGAATGTACTAAGCCAATAGTAAGTTCTTTTGCCGGGAGGCGCTTCCGTAGGGAGCGCCTCCCATTTTGTCGGCGGCTTTAGCGGCAAAAAAGGCAAGGCGTCCTCTTTTGGGGACGCCTTGCTCTGTTATCCTGCGTAGTATAGCGCAATGAAAATGTAGTTTCCGTCGCGCCAGAGATCGATTCCTGCTCGGGTGAAGGCGGCGGACAGGAACGCCCCGCCGCTGGACAGGATCATGTCTTCCAGTAACTCGGCGGCGTAGGCATCATCGGTGACGGAGTAACTCCCGGTACCGGCGGCGGAGCAGACATAGCCGTTGGCAAGCAGATATTCCAGGAAGGACTCGCTGCCGTCCCAGCTCTGACCCAGCCCGGCCAGGGTCCCATCGGAATCCAGCGCGGGAAGCCCGGCGTTGGCCCGGGCCCGGTTTATCAACTCCAGCACAAACCCGGCGCTGACATTGCTACCTGACGGGGGTGTGGTGGGTGCCTCCGTATCCGGCGGCGGGTTCGTATCCGGCGGCGGGTTCGTATCCGGCGGCGGGTTCGTATCCGGCGGTGGGTTCGTGACCGGCGGCGGGTTCGTGTCCGGCGGCGGGTTCGTGTCCGGCGGTGGGTTCGTGACCGGCGGCGGGTTCGTGACCGGCGGCGGGTTCGTGTCCGG
>CANQFY010000070.1 GCA_947600025.1 uncultured Oscillospiraceae bacterium | reverse complement strand
TCGTTGAATTGTACAATGTTGTTGGACATGGTTTGCTGTCTCCTTTCGAATGTTTGTGTAGCAACTTCATTCTACCATAGACCGTAAGCCATGTCTACTTCTTTGCCATCTTCAATTTGCGCAACTTATTGTACCTTATCCTCGGCTATGAAAAGATGACCCAGAGAATATCAAGGACTCACTGAAAAAGTTTACCGAAAAGTTCCGACGGATACGACGCAAATTCGACGTGCGTTTTGGAATTCGCTTTACTCAAAGAAAAGCAAGCCACCCCAGGCTTGCTTTTGTGCATATTCGTAATAGTCATGGTTCCAAATAATCTTCTTTGAAAAGCGGTGATTGAAAAGAATTGCACAGGTCCATTCCCAGCCCTTGACACAATTCATGAAGAATCGGTAGTTTGCTCAAACGAAACGGGAGCAGGGCATCACAGACCTGCTCCCATAAATAACTACAACTTACTTTGTAAAACGAACGATTTCATTAGGCGTACAGCCTATAATGGAACAAAGCTTTTCAAGCGTCAACATGGTGATATTTTTATTCTTTTTCAGCGAATCCAGCGTCTTATTATCAATTCCGCACTGAAGTAATTTATATTGGGAAACGCCTCGCGCCCGCATCGTTTCCCAGAGGGGGCTATAGTCAATGATAGGAACCACCCCGTATTTTCATTATATATGAAAAATTATATCCTTTTTTCGTAAATAGCATATTGTGATTATAATCACAATATGCTATACTACAAATTGCAGAGAATACCATGCAGAAAAAAGGAGTGGCGCCTTGTGAAAGTTTGTACCTTCGCGGGTCATCGTGAGGTGTACCAGTCCGGCATTGGGGAGCGGTTGGAATTGGAAATTGAAAAGCTGCTGCAAGCAGATCATGAATTTCTGTTTTTGACCGGCGGCATGGGCCTGTTTGACGGAATGGGGGCCGGAGCGGTTCGGGCGGCAAAGCGCCGCCACCCCGAAAAGAGTATCACGCTGGCACTGGTTCTCCCCTATCCATCAAACCGGCTGAACACAGACAAAGAATACTATGAATCCAGCTATGACCAAATCATGATCCCGGAAGAACTGGACGCCGCCCACTATAAGGCGGCCATTGGCCTTAGAAATCGCTGGATGGTAGATCAGGCCGATACAGTGATTGCTTACGTCTGCCGGGACTTCGGCGGCGCATGGACCACCGTCAGATACGCGCAAAGGCAGGGCAAGACGGTTATCAATCTGGCTGAAATAGAATTATCGCGCGTTTAACATGAATGCTTACGGGAAAATCACCTCCCCCGCTGATTTCTCTTGGTAAAAAAGTACGTTGACAAACTGACGGGCCCTCCGGAAATATCCGGAGGGCCCGTGATCATATCAAAAATCGGCCTTCTTTAGGCATCTTACTCCGCGTCGGGCTGCTGGCCGTCGTGGGCCAGCCACTTACATTCGGTCAGCTCCATATCGGTAAACACCGCCCGGAAGGAGGAATCCTCCGGACTGCAGGCGTAGACCCCAAAGCGGATCCGCCCCTGAGCCTCCCACATATGGCACACCCGCATCTGGCTGAAATGGACCCCGTCGGTGGAGCACTCAATGCAGAAATCGTCCTGCCGGCGGCTGAGACGGTACCACATGGAGCGAACGGAGGCGTCGATGGCGGTGGTAGCCCAGTCGGAATAGCCATGATTCGTGGCCACGCTGCCCAGGTGCTGGAAGGTCTCGTTTTCGTACTCGATGGAGCCCTTCAGCCAGTTTTCGCTGTCCAGGTACATCACGACGCCGCACTGGTCGAACCGGTGCTTGCTCTCAAAGGTGGTCTTGACCTGGAAGGAGAAGAACGGCTCCTCCGTCTCCATCTGGAAGACCGGGGCGTTGTCGTTGCGGAAGTGATAATAGGTGCGCTGCCACAGATCCGTGTGGGGCGCCGTGATCACCTCCAGCCCTTCGTCCAGAAACGAAAAGCTCTTGGGCTGACGGGTCCATTGAAATTGCCGCAGATCCAACATATTGCTTCCTCCTTACAATTCGCCGGTGCCGGCGTATTTTCTAAACGTAAAATTCCGCCCCATCGTCCAGACGGAGGCAGGCCAGGGCCTTCACCGGCAGCTGGTGGCCGCAGCCGCAGTCGATATCGATATAGCCCGGGGCGTGGAGAATGGTCAGCCGCTCCCCACGGGATGCCATGCGCAGGATATAGGCGTCTTCCAGGGCCTCCTCCACCAGCAGGCTCACCACCGGGGTATGCCCGATGATCAGCTGCCGCCCGGGGATGGGATTGGGCGTGTCCAGCGCGGGACGGCCCCAGACCCGGTCGTGGACGTTCTCTCCGGGGAAGCCGTGGACCAGGTAGAAGTCCCGCTTCCCCACCCGGACCTCCAAAAAGGTGGGCAATGCCTTCAAAAAGGATAATAGCTCCTCCCGCCGGGTCTCCGACAGAGACGCTAACCCCGCCAGCGTGGGGGCGTTGCCGTTGCGGGCCCAGCGGCGGTGGTCCTTCTCCGTGGCGTTTGGATCAAAGCATTGCAGGCACATATACTCGTGATTTCCCAGGAGCATGACCATATTGGGACTCCTCCGGATCCGTTCCAGCAGCTCCACGCCCGCCGGGCCCCGGTCCACCACATCCCCCAGAATGTAAAGGGTGTCGTTTCCCGAAAAGCCGACGGTCTCCAGCATTTTGTCGAACCGGTCCGCCTCGCCGTGGATATCCGAAATCACATAGCTTGCCATCTTGATCTCCTAAATATAGGATAAGCGGCATTTTCTCAGGGAAAATGCCGCTTTTGGAGCGGGTGACGAGGCTCGAACTCGCTACCTCCACCTTGGCAAGGTGGCGCTCTACCGGATGAGCTACACCCGCGGGACCAAAGAAATTATATCAAAAATTCCGGGTTTGTCAATACCCCTTTTGACAAATTCTTCCCGCGGGTGTGAAAAAGCGTAAAGCCCTCTACGTTCCTTCAGATCGCTGGGATGATGGATCCTCCCCTTCTCCGGAGCTTTCAGGCGGCGGCTCGGAAGGATCCTCGGGCTGGGATGTCTCCGGTGGATCGGTGGCCGGCTCCGACGACTCGGTGGGCGCGTCAGTTTCCGGCGGCGGAGTAACAGGCACACCGGTCGCCGGCGGCGGGGGGAAGGACTCCTCGGTGGGCTCCTGGGGCGGCTCGGTTGCGGCCGTTGGCTCCGTTGGTTCCGACTCCGCCTGGGTAGGCTCCGTCTCCTCGGTCTCCTCCGGCTCGCAGGCGGGGTAAGCGGAATAGTCCCACACATAGCCGGTCATTTCCTGATCGGTCAGCAGCTGGAAGCTTCCGGCGTTCCAGCAGCTCAGCAAATCCAGATGCCGGTAGCTGTCCCCGTCCCCAACGATGTTCCAGAAATGGCTTTCCCCATCCTTGGTGCCCGCCACGGTATAGCAGGTCAGCCCGGACTGGTGGCACATGGCGGCGTACACCAGGGCAAAGGCCCGGCTGTCCCCCACCCCGTGGATCAGCAGGCTGTAAGAAGGAGTCATGGATGTGTCCATTTGATAGTTATCCCGCGCCATGAGGAAGAAATAGAGCAGACTGAACCGTTCCCAGGGGGAAGATCCGCCGCTGATATAGAGTCTGGCCGAGGTAAACAGCGGCTGTACCCGGCTCTGCATATTTTTCAGATCCTCCCGGCTGTTCTGATAGACGAACCGCACCTCCAGGATTCGAGTCGCGCCCTGGGCGGGGTAGAAGTTCACCGTGACCTCCGGCGCCTCCATGACCACCTCCGGGTGAGCCTCGCCGTAATCCCGAACGAATTGAGAGAAATCCACATTGGAAAACTGATTGACCTGCACCACCAGCCGGTCGTCCACCTGGTTCAGTGCGGACTGGATCAGGCTTTGCACCTGCTGCATGGTCTCTACCCGGCGCATCCGGCGAACGTAGGGACGGTTCCCGTTATAGTGAATAGTCACGGCCACCGCCGGCACGCCGCCGCTGATGCCCTGCTCATAGGTGATGTTGTCTACGGTATAGGCCCCCAGGGGCGTAGAATTTCGCAGGGCCCGAATCGCGGCGTCCATATCCGACGGAAGCCGCTCCTGGGGATAGCCGTCCACGGAGATGGTGCCGGTTTCCAGATCCCCTTCCACCATCTCGGTCAGGGCCCTGAGCAAGTCCCCATAGTTCTCCGCCTGCAAAAAATCCACGGCCGGAGCGCCGCTCTCCTCGGTGTGGAGCCGGGCGCTGTGATATTCTCCGTCCATCCATCCGCTGCATCCGGCCAGAAGCAGGCACATGGCCAGCAGCAGCGCCGTCAGCCTTTTCACAGCGCACCTCCTATCTCAAAGAGCATCCTTGGAATACCGGGAGAAGCCGTCTCCCAATACCTGGTGAGCTTCCTGCACAATAATAAAAGCGTTGGGGTCGATCTCCACCACCAGTCGTTTCAGATCCGCCAGCTGCTGCTGCCGCACGGCGGTCAGCACCACCTTGGTGTTCTGATGGCTGTATGTTCCCTCCCCGTAGAGGAAGGTGGCGCCCCGATCCAGCTCCCGGGAGATCTCCTCCGCCACGGCGTCATATTTCTGGGTGATGATCATGGCAACCTTGGAATAGTCGAACCGGTACACCACCGCGTCGATGATCTTCCCGGTAACGAAAATGGTCACGCCGCTGTACAGCGCGCTGGACACATTCCAGAAGACCAGGCCGGTCAGGGTCACCACCATGGCGTCAAAGCCGGTGTTGATCATGCCGATAGGGACATGCTGCCACTTCCGCTTCAGCAGCCGAACGATGATGTCCGAGCCGCCGGTGGAGGCGCCCTCCCCGAAGACCAGGCCGATCCCGATACCGCACAGCACCCCGCCGTAGAGGGCGGAGAGCAGAGGCTCGATCTCCGGCTTGGGTAAAACGGAAAACACATCGAGAAGCAGAGAGCTGGAAGCCATGCCGATCAGGGAGCCAAAGAAGAATTTCTTTCCGATCTTCACGCCGCCGAGGGCAAACAGGGGCAGGTTCAGCAGCAGCGTCACCACGCCCACCTCGTCGATGTGAAGGATGTGGCACAGCACCATGGAGAGGCCGGACAATCCGCCGGCGTTCAGATTCTTGGGTTCCAGAAACAGGGAAAATCCCAGGGCAAACAGGGCGCTGCCGATGAGGATCTTCAGCGCCCAAAGGATCCAGGAGATTCTCTTTTTCATCATGCTTCCCCTTTCCGGATGATTACACGTTCAGCTTGAGCTGCCGGTCCGGCGCGTCCTCCGGCTTCAGCACCGCCCCGGCGGCGGGAAGGGTCTTGATGCGGTACCGGGCGGGATTGGCAAGGCCACTCTCCTCCAGCAGCGCCGCCCATTCCACCGTCGCTTTCTTTTTCAGGGTCACCACCGCCACGCCTTGGGTGGCACGGGTGGTCTTGGGCAGGAGCTGGGCCGTGGAGAAAACGGCGGCCCGGCCGTCGGTGGTGAATACCGCCACCTGGGTGTCCTCCGTGAAGGCCAGGGTGCCCCGGAGGGGACTTTTATCCGAATAGGCGCCGGTGAGCTTTTTTCGGTTGGTCTTGGTCTCGTAGGCGGTCAGCGGCACCTTCGCCGCCTTCCCGTTTTCAAAGAAAAACAGCACGAACCCCTGATAATCCCCCGGCAGCACCACCTGGACCACGTTCTCCC
Source organism: uncultured Oscillospiraceae bacterium (assembly GCA_947600025.1). Classification (GTDB taxonomy): domain Bacteria; phylum Bacillota; class Clostridia; order Oscillospirales; family Oscillospiraceae; genus Faecousia. Next base: position 3,688 of record CANQFY010000070.1, on the reverse strand, counting down.
CCGGATCGAATCCCAGCTTCTGGGGAAGATACTCGCCCAGCGCCGAGGCCTTGCCGTCTTCAAATTCCGACAGCTTGGATTTGTAGCACTGGAATTTGTCGGTAAATACCAGAATCTCTCCCCGGTTGCTGCTCTCCCGGGAGAAGGCCAGGCTGTCCCCCTCCTTGAATTTTTGGTCGGCGCTACCACGGAGGGACTTTTCCGTGATTTTTTTCAGATATCCCTCCTTGGAGACGAACACCGTCACCGGATAGTCCGGCGTGTCCGGCTCCTCCGCCTCTGCCTCCAGCTCCAGAGCGTCGTAGAGGATTTTGGTCCTCCGAGGCTGGCCGTATTTTTCCGCCACCTGGGTCAGCTCCCGGATCAGCAGGTCCCGCAGCTTTTTGGGGCTGTCCAGGGTCTGCTGAAGGCCGGCGATCTCCTCCTCCAGCTCGGCGATGGACTTGGTCTGTTTGAGAATATACTCCCGATTGATGTTCCGCAGACGGATCTCCGCCACGAAATCCGCCTGGACCTGGTCGATGCCGAAGCCGATCATCAGATTCGGCACCACCTCGTCCTCCAGCTCGGTATTGCGGATGATGGCGATGGCCTTGTCGATATCCAGCAGGATCCGCTCCAGGCCCTTGAGAAGATGGAGCCGCTCCTCCTTCTTCTGGATCTGGAAGTACAGCCGCCGCCGGACGCAGTCCGTCCGCCAGGCCGTCCACTCCTCCAGGATCTCCCCCACCCCCATCACCCGGGGCATCCCGGCGATGAGGACGTTAAAATTGCAGGGGAAGCTGTCCTGCAGGGGGGTCATCCGGAAGAGCTTGGCCATCAGCTTTTCCGGGTCCACTCCCCGCTTTAGGTCGATGGTGAGCTTCAGGCCCCCCAGGTCCGTCTCGTCCCGCATATCCGCGATCTCCCGGATCTTCCCGGCTTTGATCAGCTCCGCCACCTTGTCCATGATCACCTCGGTGGCGGTGGTGTAGGGGATCTGGGTAATCTCGATCAGGTTGCCTTCCTTCACATACCGCCAGACCGCCCGGAGCTTAAAGCTCCCCCGACCGGTGGCGTAGACCTCCCGGGTCGCCGCCTCGTCGTAGAGCAGCTCCCCGCCGGTGGAAAAGTCCGGCCCCGGCAGGGTCTCCAGCAGGTCGCAGTCGGGATTTTTCATCCGGGCGATAGCGGTCATGCACACCTCCCGCAGATTGAAGGAGCAGATGTTGCTGGCCATGCTCACAGCGATGCCCTGATTGGGCGTCACCAGTACATTGGGGAAGGTGGTGGGCAGCAGGGTGGGCTCCTTGGTGGTGGCGTCGTAGTTGTCCACCATGTCCACCGTGTCAAAATCGATATCCCGAAACAGCTCGGCGCAGAATTTGTCCAGCTTGGCCTCGGTGTACCGGGCGGCGGCGTAGGCCATGTCCCGGGAGTAAACCTTGCCGAAGTTGCCCTTAGAGTCCACAAAGGGGTGGAGCAGCGTCTCGTTGCCCCGGGTCAGCCGCACCATGGTCTCATAGATGGCCGCGTCCCCGTGGGGGTTTAAGTGCATGGTCTGGCCCACGATGTTGGCGGACTTGGTCCGGGCCCCGGTGAGCAGGCCCATTTTGTACATGGTGTAGAGCAGCTTCCGGTGGCTGGGCTTAAAGCCGTCGATCTCCGGGATGGCCCGGGAGACGATGACGGACATGGCATAGGGCATATAGTTGATTTCCAGGATCTCGGAAATGGCCTGCTCTGTGGTGGAGCCGTGGAGGCCCATGACGCCCTCTACATTGCTCTTTTTCTTCTCCGGTTCTTTGTTGTTCTTTCGTGCCATGCTGGCCTCTCCTTAGGAAATATCCGCCAAATCCAGATATTTGGCGCCGTTTTCCGAAATAAAGTTCTTTCGCCCGGTGAGATTGTCCCCCAGGAGAATATCAAAGTAATAGGCGGTGCGCTCCGCGTCCTCGGGCATGACCTTGATCAGCCGGCGGGTCTGGGGATTCATGGTGGTCATCCACATCATCTCCGGGTCGTTCTCGCCCAGGCCCTTGGAGCGCTGCAAAGTGACCTTTTTCCCTTCCAGCTCTTTAAGGATCTTCGCCTTTTCCGGCTCGTTATAGGCAAACCAGGTCTTGTCCTTGCAGGTGATCTCATACAGGGGCGACTCCGCGATAAACACATACCCGTCCCGGATCAAAGTGGGACAGAGCCGGTAGAGCATGGCCAGGATCAGGGTGCGGATCTGGAACCCGTCCTCGTCGGCGTCGGTGCAGATCACCACCTTGCTCCACCGCAGGCCGGACAGATCAAAGGTGGACAGCTCTTTATGCTTTTTCCCCTGGATCTCCACCCCGCAGCCCAGGACCTTCATCAGGTCCGTGATGATGGGGGAGGCGAAAATTTTGGTGTAGTCCGCTTTGAGACAGTTGAGGATCTTGCCCCGGACCGGCATGATGCCCTGAAACTCCGCGTCTCGGGACAGCTTCACGGAGCCCAAGGCCGAATCACCCTCCACGATGTAGAGCTCCCGGCGGCTCACGTCCCTGCTCCGGCAGTCCACAAATTTCTGCACCCGGTTGGAGATATCCAGATTGCCGGAGAGCTTCTTCTTGACGTTGGACTTGGTCTTCTCGGCGCTCTCCCGAGCCCGCTTGTTCACCAGGATCTGGTCCGCCGCCCGCTCGGCGTCCTGCTTGTTTTCCAGGAACCAGACCTGGAGCTTTTCCTTGAAAAAGGCGGTCATGGCCTCTTGGGTAAACCGGGAGTTGACGCTCTTTTTGGTCTGATTTTCAAAGCAGCCGATGGTGGAAAAGCAGTTGGTCACCAGAACCAGGGAGTCCTGAATGTCCTGAAAGATGATCTTGCTCTCGTTTTTGGCGTACTTGCCGCTGTCCCGCAGGAATTTATCAAAAGCGGTAGTAAAGCCGGAGCGGGCCGCTTTGTCCGGGCTGCCGCCGTATTCCAGATAGGAGGAATTGTGATAATATTCGATCTTCGCCACCTGCTTGGAAAAGCAGAAGGCGGCGGTGATTTTCAGCTTCATCTCGGGCCGGTTCTCCGCGTCCCGGCCCCGGCGCTCCGCTTCCCAGAACACCGGCATGGTGAAGGCGTTGTCCCCCACCTGCTCCTCCAGGTATTCCCGAATGCCCCCGGGGTAGCAAAATTCCTCGGTCTCGAATTTGCCCCCCACCTGGTTGCGGAACCGGAAGGTCACCCCCTGGTTCACCACCGCCTGGCGGCGAAGTACCTCCCGGTAGTATTCCGCCGGGATCTGAATGTCCGTAAACACCTGGGGATCAGGCCGCCAATGAAATAGGGAGCCGGTCTTCTTCCGGTCCGTCGGCTCCTTGTGGAGGCCGCCAATGTTGCGCCCCTTTTCAAAGTGAAGGGTGTATTTGAAGCCGTCCCGCCGGATGGTGGCGTCGAAAAATTCCGAGGCGTACTGGGTGGCGCAGGAGCCCAGGCCGTTGAGGCCCAGGGAGTACTCATAGTTTTCCCCGTTTTCGCCATATTTGCCGCCGGCGTACATTTCGCAGAACACCAGCTCCCAGTTGTACCGCTTTTCCTTCTCGTTATAGTCCACCGGGCAGCCCCGGCCAAAGTCCTCCACCTCGATGGAAAGGTCCTCGTACCTGGTGAGAATCACCAGGTCGCCGTAGCCCTCCCGGGCCTCGTCGATGGCGTTGGAGAGAATTTCAAACACGGCGTGCTTGCAGCC
>CANQFY010000069.1 GCA_947600025.1 uncultured Oscillospiraceae bacterium | reverse complement strand
GCTCCATTCCAGCACCCCCTGTTTCCACTATTATAGCATACTTTGGGGCGTTTTGAAAGCTTTTTTGACAAGCTGAAGCGGCACAGCCCGAAAGCTGTGCCGCTTGCTTTTTCGTTGGGCGCCGGGGGGCAGTTTGTCGCTCAGGCCAGGTCCTCCACGGTGTCCAGAGCGTCGCCGCAGGCATCAAGCAGTGCCTTGCCGCCGATGACGCACACGCTGCCCTGGGCGCAGGTCTGGTCCAGCAAGTCCGCGAACTGCTCCATATCCGCCCAAGTAGTGGAGAGGATCTGGCTGTACAACTCGTCCTGGTCCGCCTGGGTCCGGCCGGAGAGGTACAGCGCCGCCGCGTTGCGGCCCTTGAGCCGGGGGGTGAGCATGGGGTCGGCGTCGGAGATGGTGCCCAGAATCAGGCCCTCGATCTCCTCCTGGCCATAGTGCTGGGCCCGGAGGAAGTCTCCGGCCCGGTCAAAGGCGGCCAGAGAACCGGCGGCGTTGGGATCCCGGTAGGTATGGAAGACCACCTGGCCGGCGCTGGCGATCAGCAGGCCACAGCCGTAGGCGCCGCCCTGGACCCGGATGGTGTTCCACAGATAGTCCAGAGACAACGCGCTGGCCGCCACCCGCTGTTCGCCCCGGTAGGCGCTGCCCAGCAGCAGCTGGTTGCCGCCCTTGGCGGCGAAGGAGACCTCGGCGGGGATCACAAAGCCCTCCCGCCGGGCGCCCCAGCCGGGATAGGATGCCGGGGCCGTCACCGCCTCGCCCATGGGCAGGGGCTCCGCCAAACGGGCGGCCAGGGCCTCGTCCCGGTCCCCGGTCAGGCACAGGGTCAGCCGGGCCCGGCACAGCAGCCGCTTGGCCAGTTCCTCCAGCTGGGCCAGCAGCGTGTCGTCCCCCTGGGAGAAGGCGGCCTCGGTCTTACACAGCCAGCGGTAATATTCCAGACCGCCCAGGGCCTCCGCCACCATGCCCGAGGCGGAGAATCCGGCGGCGGCCCGGGTGGAGGCAAACCGGTTGCCGCTCATCACGATGTACTGCCGGGTGTCCAGCTTCTTCTGCCGCAGAAGTTTGCCCACCAGGGGCCGGTCCCGGAGAATGGAGCCGGTCAGCACCTCGGCGATCAGGGGCAGGGCCTGGTCCACGCTGGTTTTCAGCATACTGGTGGAGACCACCAGAGCCGGAGCGCAGAAATGGGGGTCGCCCTTCCGGGAGAAGCCCTCCATGCCGGCGTCAAAGGCGCCCAAATGGGTCTTGATGGCGTTGAGCAGGGACAGGCTGTCCCGCTTTTCCGTGGCCGCCTGGCCCAGCAGGCTGGCCAGCAGGTCCGCCAGGGGCAGCTCCTCCAGGGTCAGGTCCCGGGCGTCAAAGTAGAAATCGGCATAGACGATGCCGCTGGTGTTCACGGGGACATACAGCACCGGCGTCTGCCCCGCTTTCCCCACCTCCATGGGGATGGGCTCCGGCTTCTTGGCCACGTCCGACAGCTTGAGCTGGGGCAGGGTTGCCAGGGCCTCCGGGGAATCGGGGGCCTGCTGATGCTCCTTCAGGGCCTTGGCCTGGGCGGCGACTTGGTCCTTCTTGTCCTGGTCCCAGGTGGCAAGCAGGGCGGCGAGCTGCTCCGCCTCCCGTTTCCGGGCCTGCTCCCCAACGGTGTGGGAGGGAGCGCAGTAGACCTGGGCGCAGTGGGTGTTCTCCAGGAAGGTCTTCTCCAGCAGCTTCTCAAAATAGCCCTGGTCCATTTCCCGGCGCAGCTGGGCGAACACCGCTTCGAAGCACAGGCTCTCCGCCGGGTCGCCGCCGTAGAGCCAGGTGTCCATGGCGGAGATGGCGTAGATCACGCCGGGGGACATCCGCCCGAAGTCCGCCTCCCGCACCCGGAACTCCCGGCTGTTCAGGGCGGCAACGATCTGATCCTTGGGAATGCCGTTCCGGGCCAGCCCGGTCAGCACCTCCCGGCACACTGCCTGGATCTGGGGGACCTTCTCCTCGTCGGTATTGTGGACCATGATCTCCGCCACGATCTGCTGGACGGCGTTGGCGTACATGGACACGTCCTCCGCCAGCCCCTGCTCCAGCAGGGCCTTCTTCAGGGGGGCCTCGTTGGAGCCGCACAGCACATCGGAGAGCACATTCAGCCCAATCAGGTCCTTCTGCTGGGCGAAGGTGCCGCCCACAAACCCCATGGCCAGGTGGCCCCGGTGGGCCGGGTCCTCATTGGGGGCGATCTCGTATTCGATCCGGGCGGAGTGGAAGCCGGTGGGCGCCTGCATGGGAATCACCGGCTCCGGGTCGGGGCTGGGGCCATAGTCCTTTAAGTACCCGTCCAGCAGCGCCAGGGTGGCGTCCAGGTCGATTTGCCCGTCCAGGAAGATCCGGCTGTTGCTGGGATGGTAGAACCGGCGGTGGGCGTTCAGGAACTGCTCATAGGTCAGCTCCGGGATGTGAGCCGGGTCGCCGCCGGAGTCGTAGCGGTAGCAGGAATCGGGGGACAGGAGCTTTTCCATCTGGGACTCGATAAGGGTGTCCTCGGAGGCGTAAGCGCCCTTCATTTCGTTGTACACCACGCCGTTGCGCAGGAGGCTGCCGTCCTCGGCCAGCTCATAGTGCCAGCCCTCCTGGCGGAAGATGTTCTCCTGGGAATAGATGGCGGGGTGCAGCACCGCGTCCATGTAGATGTCCACCAGGTTGGCAAAATCCTTCTTATTCCGGCTGGACACGGGGTACATGGTCTTGTCCCCGAAGGTCATGGCGTTGAGGAAGGTCTGCAGGGAGGTCCGCAGCAGATTGACAAAGGGCTCCTTCACAGGATATTTGTCGGAACCGCACAAAACGCTATGCTCCAAAATGTGGAAAACGCCGGTGTCGTTCTCCGGCACCGTCTTGAACGCGATGGCAAAGGACATATTTTGGTCCGGCCGGTCCAGCCAGGCCAGCTGCGCGCCGTTCTTCTCGTAAACCATTTCCACCAGCTGGGCCTTTAGCTCCGCCAGCTCCCGCACCCGGGTGACCCGGAAGCCGTGAAGCAGGGTATTTACTTGCATACTATCCAACTCCTTATTTTGATTCGCGCGGGGGCGCGCATTTACTTATATTATAGCGAAAATCAGCAGAAAAGCAAGTACCAATACGCCCAAGGGCCGCTTTTGCCGGCGGGGGGCGAAAAGGCGGAAATATTTTGTCCTTCCCGCTTGACAAACAGGGGCGCAATCGGTATAATGTTACCAATTTCATAGAGCATCGTGTCCCGGCGTGAAGACTGCGGCTCTCGCAGGCGCCTGGATGAGGGAAGCCGGTGGGAGTCCGGCGCATTTTACCGTTGCCGTATGTGTAGGAGTCAAAAGGTCGCGGCGTGAGTCGGCCATTGGGGAAAGCCCTGAGAAGGTAGATCTTTTGGCGCAGGGGCGGAAGCCTCCCAATACACGAGCCGGAAGACCGATGATGTGGCTTTTCAGACGTTCCCGCAAGGGGGCGGTGTTTGTCGTGCGAAAATCGGGCATGGCCAAATTGGTCATGCCCGATTTTTTATTTTGGAGGTGCCCTGCCTATGGAAACCCAGCCGAAAACAAAACTACTCCGCCAGACCCTGCCCTATAAGCTGACGGTGCTGCTGCTCCTGGCGGGACTGTGCCTGGCGGCCACTCTGGCCTGCACGGCCATCGGCAGCGTGAAGTATTCTCTTTGGCAGGTGGTCCAGGCCCTGTTCCGGGAGGACGCGGAGGCCCGGCTGATCATCTGGAACGTGCGGCTGCCCCGGGTCCTCTGCGGCGGGCTGGTGGGGGTCTGCCTGGCCCTGTCCGGGTGCATCCTCCAGGGGGTCATGCGCAACCACCTGGCCTCCCCCTCCACCATCGGCGTCACCAGCGGGGCCAGCTTCGTGGGGTATCTGACTCTGGTGGCGTTCCCCCAGTTTTACAGCCTGCTGCCGGTAGGCACCATCGTAGGCTCCTTCGTCACCACCATGCTGATCTACCTGCTGGCCTATGAAAAGGGAGTCAGCCCGGTGAAGATGATCCTCTCCGGCATGGCGGTGTCCGCCATGTTCAGCGCCTTTAACGACATCATCCGCAGCTTTTTCTCCGAGCGGCTGGCCAACGCCACCGGCCATCTGGTGGGCAGCCTCAACGGCACGGTCTGGGGGGATTTACAGCTGATTTTTCCCTATATGCTGGTGGGGGTGTGTATTTGCTTCTTCCTCCCCGGAAAAATGAACATTCTCATGCTGGGGGACGAAATGGCCAGCTCCCTGGGCCTGCGGGTGGAGCGGTTCCGGCTGTTCCTCATCGCCGTGGCGTCGCTCCTGGCGGGGGCCTCGGTGGCGGTGGCGGGGCTCATTAGCTTCGTGGGGCTGATCGTGCCCCATATCGCCCGGCTGATCATCGGTTCGGACTACAAGTACCTCTTCCCAGCCTCCATTTTTCTGGGGTACTCCTTCATCGTCATCTGCGACACCGTGGGCCGGGTGGTGCTGCCGGTGGGGGAGCTGTCGGTGAGCATCGTGCTGTCCTTTATTGGCGCGCCCTTCTTCCTGTACCTGCTCAGGACGAAGGAGACCGCCTGAAAGGAGGGAAAATCCATGTACTTCGGCTTCGACAACGTCTCCATTGCCTACGGCAAGCGGAAAATCCTGGAAAACGTCACCATGGAATTTGAAAAGGGAAAGATCACCACCATCATCGGCCCCAACGGCTGCGGCAAGAGCAGTCTGCTCAAGACCATCCCCCGGGTGGTGACCCCCTACACCGGCGGCCCGGTGTATCAGGACCAGCCCTTAAAATCCTACTCTCCCCGGGAACTGGCCCAGCGGATCGCCTACCTGCCCCAGGTCCACACCTCTCCCCGGGACATCACCATCCGCACCCTGGTCTCCTACGGCCGCTACCCCTACAAGCGCTTCGGCCGGAGCATGACCAGGGAGGACCGGGAGATGATCGACCGGGCCCTGGCCCTGACGGGCCTGGACAAAATGGGGGACCGGCTGCTGAACAACCTGTCCGGCGGGGAGAAGCAGCGGGCCTGGCTGGCCATGACCATCTGCCAGCAGCCGGAAATTCTGCTGCTGGACGAGCCCATCACCTACCTGGACATCGGCTACCAGGTGGAGGTGCTGGAGCTGATCCGGGAGCTGGGGGAAAAGCTGAACATCACCATCGTCATGGTCCTCCACGACATGAATTTCACCGCCCGGTATTCCCACCGGGTCTATGCCCTGGCATCCGGGGGCGTCTACGCCGCCGGGGCGCCGGAGGAGGTCATCAGCCGGGCCAATATGGAGGGCCTGTTCTCCATCGGCGCCCAGATCCTCCGGGACGAGAAGAACCACTGTCCCTTCCTGATCCCGGAAAAACTCGGTACGCACTCGCAAAAGGCGTAAATATATCAAAAAGAGGTATGTAAGCATGAAAAAATTCACCGCGCTGCTCCTGCTGCTGGCCATGGCCCTGAGCCTGGCCGCCTGCGGCCCCTCGGGCTCCGGGGAGACGACCCCGCCGTCCACCTCCTCCACGCCTCCCTCCTCCTCCGCCCAGACGGAGGCGCCCACGGAGAGCCCCACCGCGCCCCCCACCACGGAGCCGGAGGTCGATAATCAAGTTGTGGAGTACTACATGAGCAAGGCCAACGAGGTCACCGTAACCGACACCCAGGTGCTCTTCACCGACGACGGCAGCGGACAGGAGCTGGCCATCGACAAGGAGCCCAAGAAGGTGGCCGTACTCTACGGCAGCCTGGTGGCTCTGTGGTACGAGGCCGGCGGCACCGTGCCTCTGGCGGTGGGCGGCAAGAGTGCCGTGACCCTCTATAACGAGCAGATCGGCCGGGACATCACCCAGGACGAGGGCGTGAAGGTGGTCACCGAGAGTTCCTCCGGCACCGGCTGGGACGTGGAGGCCATTCTGGCGGAGGAGCCGGACCTGATCGTCTGCTCCGTGGGCATGAAGGGCTATGAGACCATCTCCGGCCCCGCCGCCGCCGTGGGCATCCCCGTTATCGGCATCGACTATGACGGCGTCCAGGACTATCTGAAGTGGTTCAAGGTGTTCTGCAACCTCACCGGCAACGCCCAGCTGTGGGACGAGGTGGCGGAGAAGACCGCCAACGGCATCATTGACATCGTCTCCAAGGTGCCCCAGGTGGAGCAGGCCCCCACGGCGGTGATCCTGGTGGTCAGCTCCGACACGTTGAAGGCCTACACCGGTGAGTCCCAGCCCGGCACCATCCTCCACGAGCTGGGGGGCGTGAACCTGGTGGACCCGGACAACAGCGCCAAATCCTCCAGCGTGGAGATCAGCCTGGAGGACCTGTACGCTCTGGACCCGGACTATCTGTTCCTGAGCTGGTACGATGAGCCCGGCCAGATGTATAACCAACTCATGGACATGGTGGGGGACAACCCGGTGTGGCTGGACCTGCGGGCCGTGAAAGAAGACCACTTCTACCTGCTGGACAAGAACCTGTTCCACAACAAGGCCAACCACCTCTATGACCAGGCCTATCAGGTGCTGGCGGCGTACATCTATCCCGACACGGAATTCTAAAGCGCGAAAAACGCGGGCCGCCTTTGGTGGTCCGCGTTTTTTAAGATCGATTTTAATTGGACGCCATGCCGTCCACCCGGAGCACCACCCCGGTAATATAGGAGGCGTCGCTGGATGCTAAGAACACAAACGCCTTGGCGATGTCCTCGGGCTTTCCCATGCGCCGCAGGGGAATCCGGGCCACCAGCGGCGCGATCACGCTCTCCGGCACGGAACGCATCATATCCGTCTCGATGATCCCCGGGGCCACGGCACAGACCCGGATACCCTTGGGCCCCAGCTCCCGGGCCAGGGACACCGTCATGCCGTTGACGGCAAATTTACTGGTGGGGTAAGCCAAGCCGCTGGGCTGGCCGTAAATACTGACCATGGAGGAAGTGTTCAGAATCACGCCGCTTCCCTGCCGCTCCATCAGCGGGACCGCGGCCTGGCAGCAATTGAACACAGCCTTCACATTCAGATCCATGACCTTGTTGAACAGCTCCGGGGTGTAGTCCCGGAAGGGCGTACTCTCCGCCGTGCCGGCGTTGTTCACCAGGATGTCGACGCCCCCGTACCGCGCCGCCACGTCCTGGAAGGCCGCTTTTACTGCTTCCGGGTCGCTCAGGTTGGGCCAGATGCCTTCGACGGTTGCGCCCGGATGGTCCTTGGTCAGGCAGTCCACGGCCCGCTGGGCGGTTTCCTGGCGGCTGGCGCAAAGGATCACCTTGGCGCCCTCCTGAAGAAACGCGTCCGCTGTGGCATAGCCGATTCCCCGGCTACCTCCGGTGATGATGGCGATTTTACCCTGCAATTTCATAACGCTTCCTCCTTTTCTATTGTTCTATTAGTGATAATTAAATTATACTACACCCGGCGGACAAACGCAATGTCTGATTTCATTTTTATGCAGATCTCAGCACAAAAAAAGTTTCTCAAAGCGCTTGACAAGTCCGGCAATTTCTGATATAATACGCAAGCGCTCAGGAAAATGAGCGGTTTGATTGGAGTATTGCTTAAAAAATTGAATATGTTTCACGTATCCTATGGGGGTATAGCTCAGCTGGGAGAGCGCTTGAATGGCATTCAAGAGGTCAGCGGTTCGATCCCGCTTATCTCCACCATTTGCGTGAAACGCAGAAAATCCTTCCTCTGGCAAAAGCCAGGGGAAGGATTTTTTTGTTTCGCTGCTCCCGCTTATGTAAACTTGAAAACAGCTTTTAAAATTTACTTTGCTGCCCAACCCCGGGAGGAGATTACAAAGGCGGTTTCATGGAAGGGACATTCTCTTGACCTTTTTTGTTTTATATTGTAAAAAAGGAAGGATTTTCCTGCCCAGCCCCACAGTGGAACCGCGTCCGCACGACTTTTTTAGTAAAGATTTAGGACAAGGCAGAATCGCAAAAATCATGTTGCCGAACAAAACCGAACCTCAAATCCCGCCGCCGCCCCGTGGAAGGCCCGGAAGGCATACATATGGGGCGCCGGAAAGTCAACCGAACTACAAAGAAGGAGGATATGGAAAAGAAATGTCTGTAACAAAATTAGCGCCGGTAAGTCTTGCCATGTTTTATGGCGCGAATCGGGACTTTGCCAATGCGTTCAGCGTCCGGGTGACGCTGAAAAACCCGGTGGAGCCGGAGCCTCTGCGGCGGGCTTTGGACAAGGCGATGACGCGCTACCCCTATTTTGCCGTGCGTCTGAAGATTCAGGGCGAGGCGCTGGTATTGGAGGACAATTCCCTGCCCGTGTCCATCGTGAAGGGGCCGGAGCCTGCCAAACTCAACACCGCCCAGTCCAACTACCACCTTGTGGGGGTGAGCTACGAGCGTACCAGGGCACGATGGAAATTCACCATGTGAACGAGACGATCTCGGAAATTTTTGAGGTGACCGGTTTTGCGGACATTCTGACCATTATCTGACGGGTACGTCTATGGAAAAAGACAAGCAGAAAAAACGCAGACCCATACGCCGTCAGGTACAGCGAATGGTGCTTCTGCTCTGCGTGGCCGCGCTGGTGCTAACGAGGATCCTTTGGGCGGGGTGCCTGCTCACCCTGCGGGACACGGTGCAGCGGGACAGTCAGGATTTAGGCGGCAATGCGGCCGCGATCGGAAGCGACGCGCTGCTGCGCCAGATGGAGCAGAATCTGTATAAAGGGGCCCAGAGCGAAGCCACCGTGGTGGATGAAAAGCTGGAGCGCTTCGCAGGCTTCGTGCGCAATTCCGCCTTCTACGCCCATCAGCTCTACACGGAGCCGGAGGATTATCTCCCCATGGAGGTCCTGCCACCCGACGCGGCGAACGTCCATACCTATACCATGCAGCTGGTTCTGCGAAGCGAAACGGTAAGCCAAGGGGACGTTGCCGCGGAAGCCGGTCTTTTGGCAAATCTTGTTCATCTTTGGGAGCCGGTGATGCGGGAGAAGCAGGGCAGCATGGACGCGGTGACCTACGAGTACAAAGACGGTCAAAACATTGTGACGATCAAGAAAAACTGCTGACGGCTGTGGGTGCAAAGAACCCCCTCTGATTTTAGATGATCAGAGAGGGTTCTTTTTTTGTCTACTTGGCCGCGTATACGGACTCTATTTTAAATCGTGCCTGAATGGCATGAAAGAGACCAGCGGTTCGATCCTACTTCTCTCCACCATTTGCGTGAAACGCGAAAAGTCCTTCCTCCGGCTTTATCTGCCCGGGGAAGGTTTTTTTGTTTTTGGATTTTTCGCTGGATCCTTCCGCAAGCTCCAGTCCGCGGATAATGAATAAAAGGTAGGTCCGCTGTCAACACCTTCTGATCGGCGGAAAAAGCGGTAGCGCCTCAACCCGGGCATGAAGTTTTCCTCAAGGCAGCGTTGAGCCATCGTTAACAAAGTGGACAAGTACCGTCCGAAAAACGAGATTTAACGCGGAAAAGCCGCCAATGAAGTGCCCCCAAAATGTTAGACAATAATTTGAAGTAAGAACTGTTCAAGCTACCGAAAGGGCTTGCTGTCTGT
>CANQFY010000068.1 GCA_947600025.1 uncultured Oscillospiraceae bacterium | reverse complement strand
GATGAGAACATCAGAGCATTACGGCAACAGCGGGGGATCACCCAGGCGGAGCTGGCGCGGGATTTGGGGATCACGCGGGCGGGCGTCAACGCCTGGGAAATGGGACTTTCGGTGCCCTCCACCCAATATTTGGCGGAGCTGGCCCGGTATTTTCGGGTCTCCACGGATTTTTTGCTGGGGCTGGACAACAGCGCCACCGTCAGCGTGGCGGGGCTCACCCAGGAGGATATCCGCCTGGTCCGCCGTCTGATCGATCACCTGATCGAGAAAAACAAGACCGCCTACCAGAAATAGAAAACCGCTCCCGGGCTGGGGGCGGTTTTTGAATGGAGTTGCGCCCCCGGCTTTTGGCCGGGGGCGTGGTTTTTTTCAGCTGATTTTTTCAAAATCCTCGGCCCCGTGCTTGCACAGCGGGCAGACAAAGTCCGGGGGCAGCTCCTCGCCCTCGTAGACGTAGCCGCAGATCTTGCAGACCCAGCCGGTCTTCTTCTGGGCGGCGGGGGCGGGCTTGGGCTTGATGTGGTCAAAGTAGTATTGGTAGGTGACGCTGGGGGCGCTGGACAGGACCTTGGCCTCGGTGACGTCGGCCACGAACAGGGTGTGGGTGCCGTAATCCGTGGCGGAGATCACCTTCCCGGAGAGCACCGCGTTGGTGTACTCGGGGATATACCGCAGGCCGTTGGCGGTGCGGCAGTCGTAGGAGACGGAGGCAAACTTGTCCGTGTCCCGCCCGGAGCAGAAGCCAAACTGCTGGAACACCTGGAAGGGCACGTCCTGGGTCAGGATGCTGACGTTGAACACCCCGGTGCGGAGGATCAGGTCGTGGGAGTAGTTCTGCTTGTTCACGGCGATCTGGATCCGGTTGGGGGTGGAGGTCAGCTGGCCGGCGGTGTTGATGATGCAGCCGTTGTCCTTGCCCCCCTCCCGGGTGGTCAGAACGAACAGGCCGTAGGACAGCTTGAACATGGCCTTGTTGTCCACCGCGCCGGCGGGAAGGGGCTCCGCCGCCGGGGCGGAAATGGTGGCGGCGATGGCGTCGGCCATTTTGGTCAGGTTCTCCAGCTGCGGCTCCTTGACGGAGGAGCGGATGGAGAGCGTCTCGTCCAGAATGGTCATATTTTTGCACTTTTCCAGAACTTTCCGCATGAGGCCGCCGCTGGTGGGGGCCCAGGAGCCGTTCTCGATCAGGGCCACGGTGCGGTTCTGGATGTTGTGGGCCGTCAGATCCGCCAGCAGGGCCTCCATGGTGACGAAGATGCCGGCGTTGTAGGTGGTGGAGGCGAAGACCAGGTGGCTGTACCGGAAGGCCGCCGCCACGATCTCCGAGGCGGGGGTGACGGACACGTCGTAGATCACCGTGGGGATGCCCCGCTCCCGGAGCTTCACCGCCAGAATTTCGGCGGCGTTTTCCGTGTTGCCGTAGACGGAGGCGTAGGCGATCATCACGCCGGTCTCCTCCGGGGTGTAGCTGGCCCAGGCCAGGTACTTGCTGACGAAGGAGCCGATATCCCGCCGCCAGACGAAGCCGTGGAGGGGACACAGGAGCTGGATATCCAGCAGGGAGGCCTTGTTCAGCAGGTTCGTGACCTGGGTGCCGTACTTGCCCACGATGTTGGTGTAGTACCGCCGGGCCTCGTCCAGGTAGTCCCGCTCAAAGTCCACCTCGTCGGCGAAGATGGCCCCGTTCAGGGCGCCGAAGGTGCCGAAGGCGTCGGCGGAGAACAGGATCCCGTCGGTGGTGTCGTAGGACACCATGACCTCCGGCCAGTGGACCATGGGGGCCTTGACAAAGCAGAAATTGTGCCGGCCGGTGGAGAAGACCTCCCCCTCCTTGGCCTCCACCCAGCGGCTGTCCACGTCGAAGGAGAAGAACTGCTTCATCATGTTCCGGGTGGCGGCGTTGCAGACGATCTTCGCCCCGGGGTAGCGAAGCAGAATGTCAGCCAGGGTGGCGGAGTGGTCCGGCTCCATGTGGTGGACGAAGACATAGTCCAGGTCCCGGCCGGAGAGGACCTGCTCCACGTTCTCAAAAAAGACCTTTCCAACGGCCTTGTCCACGGTGTCAAACAGGACCGTCTTTTCGTCCAGCAGGACGTAGGAATTGTAGCTCACGCCCCGGGGGACGGAGTACACGCCCTCGAACAGGGCCAGCCGCCGGTCGTTGGCGCCCACCCAGTACAGATCGGAAGTGAGCTGGCGATAGCAGTACATTTGATTTCCTCCTTAATCTTTTCCAAATTCGTTGAGGGCCAGCTTGAAGGCCCCGTAGGTCCCGGCGTCGTTGCCCAGGGAGGCCAGGGCGAACCGGGCTCCCTTGGCGGCGTGGAACACATACTTGTTGAAGTACCGCCGGGCCCCGTCCAGCAGGGGCAGGCCCGCCTTGCTGACGCCGCCGCCCAGGACCACCACCTCCGGGTCGATGACGCAGCAGATATCCGCCAGGAACTGGCCCAAATAGTCGTAGACCTGCTCCAAAATGGCGGCGGCGACCCGGTCGCCGGTGGCGGAGGCGTCGAACACGTCCTTGCAGGTCAGGGGGAAGATGTCCCGCAGGGCGGAGGGCTCGGGATGGGCCGCCAGATACCGCTCGGCCACCCGGACCACCCCGGTGGCGGAACAGTACTGCTCCGCGCAGCCGTGCTTGCCGCAGCCGCAGGCCTCGGGCTCGTTCTTGTCCAGGACGATGTGGCCGATCTCGCCGCCGGAGCCGTGGTAGCCGTGGATCAGCTCCCCGCCTACAATGATGCCGCCGCCCACGCCGGTGCCCAGGGTGGCGAAGACCATGTTGCTGGAGCCCATGCCGCCGCCCATCCAGTATTCGCCCAGGGCCGCCACATTGGCGTCGTTGCCGCCCTTGACGGGGAAACCCGTCAGGGTGGAGAGGGCCTGATGGAGATTGAACACCCCCCAGCCCAGGTTGACGCACTTATTGACGTTGCCCTTGGGGTCCACCGGCCCGGGGACGCCGATGCCGATGCCCAAAATGTCGCTGTCCGGGATGCCCGTCTTGTCCAGATGCTGCCGGATGGAGGCGGCGATGTCCGGCAGAATGTGCCGGCCCCGTTCCGCCGTCCGGGTGGGGATCTCCCATTTGCCTTGCATGACGCCTCGCTCGTTAAAGAAGCCGATCTTGACGGTGGTGCCGCCCAGATCCACGCCGAAGCCGTATTTCATAGGTTTGTTTCCTCCCAGTGGGTTGATAAGCGTTCTTATTATACCGCCGTCCGGAGAAAAAAGCCATAGGGAGCTGGAAAAATTTTGAAAAGTTTTGAAACTTTTCCAGCCCCCCTTGCGTTTGCGCCGATTTTGGAGTAACATATACACAAGCGAACCGAAAAAACGGAAAGGATGATTTCCCATGATCAAAGTCGATATATCCAATGTTTGGGGCCAGCTGTCCCTGCCCGATCTGCTGTCCATGGAGAAGGAGGTCGCCGCCGCCCACCAGACCCTGATGGACGGCACCGGCGCCGGCAATGACTTTTTGGGCTGGCTCCACCTGCCCACCGCCGAGCCCACCGAGGAAATGCGCCGCATTTCCGCCGCCGCCGCCCGTATCCGGGCGGACTCCGATGTGTTTGTGGTCATTGGCATTGGCGGCAGCTACTTGGGCCCCCGGGCCGCCATCGAGCTGATGCAGGGCGTGAACCACAACATCGGCAAGGGGAAAGGCAATCCCCAGATCCTCTTCGCCGGCAACGGCCTGTCCACCCGGGCGTGGAACGAGCTGTGCCGCCTGCTGGAGGGCAAGGACTTCTCCATCGCCATCATCTCCAAGTCCGGCACCACCACCGAGCCCGCCATCGCCACCCGGGCCCTGCGCTGGATGCTGGAGCGGAAGTACGGCACCGAGGCCGCCAAGAAGCGGATCTACGCCATCACCGACCCCTCCAAGGGCGCGCTGCGGCAAATGGCCCAGGAGGAGGGCTGGGAGACGTTCGTGATCCCGCCGGATGTGGGCGGCCGGTACTCCGTCCTGACCCCCGTGGGCCTGCTGCCCATGGCCGTGGCGGGAATGGACATCAACGCCATCATGGCCGGTGCCGCCCAGTCCCAGAAAATTTACGACATCCGCTCCTTCGAGAACCCCGCCTGGCAGTATGCCGCCGTGCGGAACCTGCTCTACCGCCGGGGCAAGGCCATCGAGCTGTTCGAGTCCTTTGAGCCGGGCTTCAAAATGTTCGGCGGCTGGTGGCAGCAGCTCTTCGGCGAGTCCGAGGGCAAGGATGGCAAGGGCCTGTTCCCCGCCACCGCCGAGCTGACCGCCGATCTGCACAGCCTGGGCCAGATGATCCAGCAGGGCCAGCGGAACCTGTTCGAGACCATGGTCCGCTTCGCGCCCCCGGTCCAGGAGGCGGTAGTGGGCTCCGATTACAAGAATCTGGACGGCCTGAACTATCTGGAGGGCAAGACCCTCTCCTTTGTGGACGAGCAGGCTTTTTTGGGCACCGTGGCCGCCCACGTGGACGGCGGCGTGCCGGTGATCACCATGGACATGGGCAAGCTGGACTACCCCAAGCTGGGCGAGATGTTCTATTTCCTGGAGCTGTCCTGCGGCATTTCGGCATACCTTCTGGGGGTCAATCCCTTCAACCAGCCCGGCGTGGAGCTTTACAAGCGGAATATGTTCCACCTGCTGGGCAAGCCCGGCTACGAAAACTGATTTTGCCAGGAAAAGGGGGTTGCAAAATCCGCTGTTTCCTGTTAAAATGTCGGTAACGCCCGTGTGCGTACTGCAAAGGAGGATTTTTTCCAATGATACATGTAATTATGGGCCTGAAGGGTTCCGGCAAGACCAAGAAGCTGATCGCCTCCATTAACGAGACCGTCGCCTCCGCCACCGGCGATGTGGTGTGTATTGAGTATGGCCGTAAGCTGACCTACGATCTGAGCTACCGAGTCCGTCTGGTGGACGCCAAGGAGTATTCCATTTCCAATGCCGACCAGCTCAAGGGCTTTTTGAGCGGTCTTCACGCCGGGAACTTCGACATCACCCATGTTTACATTGAAAGCCTGTATAAAATCATCGGCTCCGACCGGGCATGCGCCGAAGCGTTCCTGACTTGGTGCGCCGCTTTTGCCCAGGCCAACGGTATGGAGATCACCGTCTCCATTTCCGACGATCCTGCCCAGGTCCCCGAGGGCATCAAGCAGTATCTGTAAATCCATACCGACCCAAAGGCGCCGCCGGTGGGCGGCGCCTTTTTCCTGCGCGGTTCCATTCCCATTTTTTACAAGGAAGCATTATTTTATGAGCAGAAACGATCACTCTTTGGATGAAAACAAAATGGGCGTCATGCCCGTGGGCCGGCTGCTGCTGACTATGGCCCTGCCCATGATCGCCTCCATGCTGGTTCAGGCCCTGTACAACGTGGTGGACAGCATCTACGTCTCCCGGATCAACGACAGCGCCGTGACCGCCCTGGGCCTGGCCTTCCCCGTGCAGAATATGCAGATCGGCTTCGCCACCGGCATCGCCGTGGGCGTCAACTCCCTGCTGAGCAAATCCCTGGGGGAGGGGAACAGGGAGCGGGCCAGCAGGGCCGCCGGGAACGGCATTTTTCTCACGGCCATCATCACGCTGGCCTTTATGACCTTCGGCTTCCTGGGCTCCCGGCCCTACTATGCCATGCAGTCCCAGGTGGCGGAGACGGTGGAGGGCGGCACCGCCTATACCTCCATCTGCTGTATCTTCACCCTGGGGGTCTTTGTGGAGATCCTCTTTGAGCGGCTGCTCCAGGCCTCCGGCCGCACGGTGTACACCATGTTTACCCAGGGCACCGGGGCGCTGATCAACATTTTTCTGGATCCGGTGTTCATCTTCGGCTGGTTCGGCATCCCCGCCATGGGCATTGCCGGGGCGGCGGTGGCCACGGTGATCGGCCAGTGGGTGGCGGCGGCCATGGCGGTGTTCTTCAACTTCCGGTTCAATTCGGATATCCGCTTTAGCCTGAGCTTCCTGTGGCCCAAGTGGGCCGTGGTGCGGCCCATCCTCACCGTGGGCATCCCCTCGGTGGTGATGATGGCCATCGGCTCCGTGATGAACTTCTCCATGAATCAGATCCTGCTGGGCTTTGAAGGGGTGGGGGAGACCGCCGCCGGCGTCTTCGGCATCTACTACAAGCTCCAGAGCTTCTTCTTTATGCCTCTGTTCGGCCTGAACAACGCCGCCATCTCCATCGTCGCCTTCAACTACGGCGCAAGGAAGCCGGAGCGGATCACAGCGACGCTGAAGCGCACAGTCGCCACGGCCCTGTGCATCACCACCGTGGGGCTGCTGGTGTTCCAATTCTTCCCGGACCTGCTGATGGATATTTTCCAGCCTTCGGAGAGCTTCCGGACCATCGGCCGTAGCGCCCTGCGGATCATCAGCGTCCACTTCCCCCTGGCGGCGGTGTGCATCGCCTTGGGGGCCTCCTTCCAGGCCCTGGGGGTGGGCATCTACTCCACCATCACCTCCCTTTGCCGCCAGATGATCGTGCTGCTGCCGGTGGCCTATCTGCTGAGCCTGACGGGCCAGGTCCAGGCGGTGTGGTGGGCCTTCCCGGTGGCGGAGGTCATGAGCCTGATCGTGACGGGGATCCTCTACATTCGGATCTACCGGAGGAAGATCCGCCCCCTGTTTTCTCCGCAGGGATAGGGCTTTTCCCGGTTATCAGACACAATATCCTGTTGCCCGCCAAAATTTTCCCCGCTTTTTTCTCCAAAATCTGCCCCCCGGGCCGGTTGTGCCCGGGGGGAATGTGTGTTATAATTATCTTTAAGCGACTTGACTTTCCGGAATCTGTAAGGAGCGGCCATGAATATCGAATCCCTGAACATTCCATCCGGCGATCTGAAAAAGATCCTCTCCGCCGCCAACGGCGACGCGGCCCTTCTATATCTGTACCTCCGCTCCGGGGGGGACGAGTCCTCTGCTAAGGAGGCCCTGGGCCTGGAGGGGAGCCGGTACGGCGTGGCGGAAGCGGTGCTGCGGCAGCTGGGCCTGTGGCCCGAGGAAAAACCGGCGGTGCTGATGTCTGGGGAGCGCCCCCGATACACAGAGCGGGACGTTCTGGCCGCCATGGATACAGACGCTTCCTTCCGCTCCCTCTATGGGGAGGTGCAGCGGTTGCTGGGCAGGAGCCTGAACACCGAGGAACTGAAGATCCTTTTGGGCTTTGTCCGGTATCTGGGCCTACCGGCGGAGGTGATCTCCGTACTGGTGTGCTACTGCAAGGAGCGGGCCCGCCGCCGGGGGAGCCTGCGCAACCCCAGCCTCCGGGCCATTGAGAAGGAGGCCTACGCCTGGGCGGAGGCGGGGATCGACACGGTGGAGGCCGCCGCCGCCTTCATCCAGACCCAGAACCAGCGGGAGAGCCGGCTGGGCCGGCTGGCGGCCATTTTGCAGATCCGGGGCCGGAGCCTGACCGCGGCGGAGGCCCGGTACGCCCAGAGCTGGCTGGACATGAACTTTGACCAGGAGGCCCTGACCATGGCCTACGAGCGCACTTGCCTGAACACCGGAGGCCTGAACTGGAACTACATGAACAAGATTTTGCTTCGCTGGCATGAAGCGGGGCTCCACACCGGCGCCCAGGTGCGCTCCGGAGACGTCCGGAAGGACGCGCCCACGGAACGGCACCTGGATTCGGAGGAGCAGGCCGCCATCGCCAGAATGTTGCGGGAGGGATAACCATGGGGTATAGCCCACAAGTCTTGCGCGCCGCCCGGCGGCGGTTGGAGCAGGCCCGTTCGGACCGGGAGAGCCTTTATAGGGCCCATCTGGCCCAAGCGTACCGGGAGGAGCCCCGGCTTCAGGAGATCGACCGTGCTCTGCGCCAGACCATGGCCCAGGCGGCCCAGGCGGTCTTTACCCAGGGCGGGGACGTGGAGAAGTCCATAGAGGCCGCCCGCCAGGAGAATTTGGCATTGCAGCGGGAGCGGCAGGAGCTGCTGAACACCAAATTTCCTCCGGATTTTCTGTCGGACAAGCCCAACTGTTCTCTTTGTGGGGACACCGGCTATGTGGGCAGCGCCATGTGCCGGTGCCTGCTGGCTCTGTGCGCCCAGGAGCAGCGGAAGGAGCTGACCCTCCTTAACGGCAGGGAGGAACGGTTCGAGGACTTCCGCCTGGACTATTACCCGGACCGGATCGATCCCAAGCTGGGGGTCAGCCCCCGCCGGGTCATGGAGAAAACCTACGCCACCTGCCTGCAATACGCCCAGGGCTTCCGCCCGGGGGCGGAAAATCTGCTGTTTTCCGGGGACACCGGGCTGGGGAAGACCTTCCTGTCCGCTTGCATCGCCGGGGAGGTGGCGGAGCGGGGCTACTCCGTGGTCTATGAAAGCGCCGCCCACCTGTTTTCCAAGCTGGAGCGGGCGCGATTTGCCTCCGACGAGGCGGCACGCCAGGACGCAGAGAAATTTTCCGCCTGCGATCTGCTGATTTTGGACGACCTGGGCACCGAGCTGCCTGGCCAGTTTGTGACGGCGTCCCTCTACACTCTGCTCAACGACCGGCTGCTTTCTGAGAAGTCCACCATTTTGTCCACCAATCTGAATACGGAGGATCTGCCCCGCAGGTACTCCCCCCAAATCGCCTCCCGCCTCCGGTCCTTCCGCCGGGTGGCCTTTCTGGGGGAGGATATCCGGATCCTCAAGAGCCGGGAGAGGTAAAATCGATGGCCAACGAATTTTATGCCCTGCTGGGCCGGATGCGCTACATTACCCGCTGGGGCCTGATGCGCAACACCTTTTCCGAAAACATCCAGGAACACAGCCACCAGGTGGCGGTGCTGGCCCATGCCCTGGCTCTGATCCGCCGGGAGGTGCTGCATCTGCCCGGGCCGGACCCTGACCGGTGCGCCACGGCGGCGCTGTACCACGACGCCTCGGAGATTCTCACCGGCGATATGCCCACCCCCATTAAGTATGCCAATTCCGACATTCGCCGCTCCTACAAGCAGGTGGAGCGCTACGCCGGGAACCGGCTGCTGGACAAGCTGCCCCCGGCGCTGCGGGACAGCTACGCCCCCCTGGTGCTGGAGGACGATCCGGAGGTCACGCCCATCGTCAAGGCGGCGGATAAGCTCTCCGCCTACATCAAGTGCGTCGAAGAGCAGAAGGCGGGGAACCAGGAATTTGAATCCGCCGCCCGGCAGACCCGCCAGGCCCTGGAGGAGATGAACAGTCCCGAGCTGAACTGGTTTTTGGCGGAGTGCCTGCCGGCTTTCTCCCTGAATTTGGATCAGCTTACTTGACTGCCGGGGGAAAATGTGATAGGATAAGGCCACGCCGGTGTGGCGGAACAGGCAGACGCCCGGGACTTAAAATCCCGTGAGGGCAACCTCGTACCGGTTCGATCCCGGTCACCGGCACCATTTCGAGTGTTCATAAGGTGTTTGACCTTGTGGGCACTCGATTTTTTTCTATGTAGAACATGTAGAGCAGGCGCTATGCCTGCTCGCTTTTGTACTCCGAAAACCGCGCGCGATAAAGTACAATAAGCTGCGTGTAAAGGGGCTGCGGACGAAAAGTTGGACCATGAAAGGGGCATCGAGAGAAAATGTATTCATGGGAAGACCGAATAAAAGCTGTAACTCTTTATATTGAGTCGAAGTTCAGCGAGAACCAAGTAATCAAATCCTTAGGG
>CANQFY010000067.1 GCA_947600025.1 uncultured Oscillospiraceae bacterium | reverse complement strand
AACAACGTCCTGGCCGCCCAGGGCAAGACCGCTTCCGACGGCATGACCGCCGAGGGCGTGGCCGCCAACGTGAAGACATGGAACCTGTCCGCCCTGGACGACACCACCCTGGCCTACACCAAGGCTGGCGTGGCCGTGGAGAACCATCTGGCCGACATGGATCTGAACCACTGGATGGGCGAAGGCACCGTCACCTACCTGTCCCGTTCCGACTGGGCCGGCACCTGGCCCAAGACCTACATGGATCTGACCGCTACCGCGGAAATGGTGGATGTCCTGGATAATGACAACTACGCCATCTCCGCCAATGGCAATCCCGCCAGCGTCACCTTTGGGGCCAAGAATGGCGTCACCCTGGCGGACCTGAAGGGCGTCACCGACATCGAGGACGAGCGCTGGGGCCTGCTGATGGACCAGATCCTCCTGGAGGACTGCATGATCCGCACCGGCTTCGGCGGCACCTCCACCAAGGCCATTGAGTCCATCATGTCCCCCGAAGTCATCCAGAACGATGGCCCCAACGGCATCTACTCCTATACCCTGGGCCAGTACGCCAACACCGACGCCTCCTCCGGCGATCCCTGCGTGGTGTCCCCCGATGATCCCAACCTGGCCTACAAGTTTGGCACCATGAGCAACGAGACCGTCATCGCCCAGACCTTCAGCAAGGAGCTGGCCAAGGAGTACGGCGAGATCTGCGGCAACTACTCCCTTTGGGCCAACCTGACCATCTACTGGGGCTGCGGCACCAACCTGCACCGGCTGCCCTACAACGCCCGGAACCACGAGTACTACTCCGAGGACGCGGTCCTGACCGCTCAGCAGGGTACCTCCTTCGTCCAGGGCGGCAAGAAGTACGGCTGCCTGATCGCCCCCAAGCACCTGGCCTTTAACGACACCGAGATCAACCGTACCGGCGTGGCTGTGTTCATGACCGAGCAGCAGGCCCGTGAGAACGAGCTGCGGGGCACCCAGGCCATCGTGGAAGACGGCGCCCTGGCCCTCATGACCGCCTTCAACCGGGTAGGCTGTCTCACCGCCAACTCCCACACCGGGCTGATGATCGACATCCTCCGGGAGGAGTGGGGCTACAAGGGCCTGATCTCCGAGGACTTCATTCAGAGCGCCAACTACGCGGTGCTGAAGGAAGCCGTCCTCAACGGCGTCACCATGACCTGCAACACCGGCGAGAGCACCATGGCCGCCGTGTCCGAAAAGTGGAACTACTGGACTGTGGACAACGTGAGCAAGGACGAGACCCTGCTGGCCGCTCTGAAGCAGGCCATGACCTGGCAGAACTATGCTCTGGCTAACTCCAACGCCCTGGACGGCCTGTCCTCCAACTCCCGGCTGGTCAGCGTCCGTACCGTGTACGACAATGTGCTGACCGGTCTGCAGGTCGGCTTCGCGGTGCTGACCGTGGCCTGCGCCGCCATGTATGTCATGTCCGCCAAGCGTAAAGAAAACTGAGCTAGGAGGTAACATTGATATGGATATGAAAAAGCAATCCGTCGGTTTCTACACCACCGCATGCTCCGCCATCCTGGCTGTCGTAGGTTTGATTGCCTACCTGATCAACTGCGGGACCGACTATTTCTCCAACCTGGGCGTGAACCCCGCCGTGGTGGCCTGCCTGGTGATCGCGGTGGCGGTGCAGGCGGTCTACCTGGTCGTCACCCAAAAGGGGACCCCCATTTGGACCGATGTTCTGCCCGTAGCCGCCTCTGTGCTGCTGGTTGTGGCGACGCTCCTGTTCGTCAGCGTTCGGATCAACGGCATCGCCTCCATTATGACCTTTGAAGGCAACGCCAAGACCATGGCTGATCTGACCAGCGCCATCGTGGGCATCGCCGGCTGCCTGGCGGCAACCATCGTCAGCGTGGCGGCGTCCTTCTTCGACACCACCAAAGCGTAACTTTTCTCAAAGCCCGACCGCCCCCAGCTATTCCTGGGGGCGGCTCCGGGCAATTTAGGACATGAAGGGGAGATCAGAGATGGGCAAAAAAATTCTTTGCGCTCTGATCTGCCTTTTGTGCCTGACCGGCTGTGCGAAGGTCCCGGAAAACAGCCTGCCGGAATGTCAGGTGGTGTTGGAGCGGGGAGATGGTTTCACCGCCAGCGATTATCTCTGCTGGTGCGCTCCGGGAGGGGACATGGTTTTTTCCCTCCAGGCCAAGGAGGGCTACACCATCACCGGCACGGACTGGCCGGGGGCGGAACTGATTCCCCAGGCCGGGGGCGTGGTGGAGCTGCGGCTGAAAAAGGTACGGTACACCAAGACGGTGTCGGTTTTTGCCGAAAAGAGCGGCGTTTCCCTGCAATATGATCCCAACTACCCCGGCGGCACGCCGCTGGAGGTCCCGGTGATCCCCGCCCATCTCCGGTGGAACACCGCCCGGGCGGACCTTTTCACCCGGGAGGGGTACACTCTGGTGGGGTGGAACACCGCCGCCGACGGCAGCGGGACCGCCGCCGGCCTTGGAAGCCGGATAGCGGCGGAGCCGGGCATGACCCTTTATGCCCAGTGGGAACCCTGGTCCCCGGAGACGGACTTCCGCTGGGAGCCCCAGGGGGACAGCGTACAGATCACCGCCTGGCTGGGCGCCGGGGAGACGGTGTGCGTGCCGGAGACCCTGGGCGGGCGGAAGGTCATCGCCATTGGGGCGGGGGCCTTTGAAAACGCGGCCTGCCGGCAGGTGATCCTGCCCGCGACCCTGCGGCGGATCGAGGACGGCGCCTTTACCGGCTCCCAGCTCCGGGAATTGACGATTTTCGACACCCTGACCACCGTCAGCGATTACGCGTTTTCCGGCTGCGAGGAATTTCGGACCCTTCATATCAACGCCGCCCGGGGGCCGGTGTACAGCGGCACCTATTACGCCACCTTCGCCGATAAAATGGACTATTTGCGGAGCCTGGCGGAGGCGCGGAAGATCGTTCTGTTCTCCGGTTCCTCCGCCCGCTTTGGCTACGACAGCGCCGCCATCGACCGGGCCTTTCCCGGCTACCGGGTGGCCAACATGGGCGTGTTCGCCTATACCAACGCCCTGCCTCAGATCGAGCTCATCGTCCGGTATCTGAAGGAGGGGGACATTTTCCTCCACAGCCCGGAGCTGGACGCCGCCAAGCGGCAATTCTGCACCACCTACGACCTGGACGCCGCCTTTTTCATGCTGGCGGAGGCGGATTACGACCTGGTGTCGCTGCTGGATCTGCGGCATTACGGCCAGGTGTTCACCGCCTTCCAGGCCTATCAGGCGGGCCGGGCGGGAATGGCTGAGAGAAGCTATGATCTGTCCCCCCGGGACTTTGACGAGGACGGGAATCCGGTGTCCACCCCCAGCTACAACGAGTACGGGGACTATATTCTCTACCGGCCTAATTCCGCCGGGGACGCCCCCATTTACGGCCTGCCGGTGAAATACACGGTGGCCGCCTATCCCAAGGCCTATTATCTGGACCCTATGAACCGGGTGACGGAGGGCCTCCAGGCCCTGGGAGTCCGGGTCTACATCACCTACTCTCCCCGGAACGCTTTGGCGGTGTCCCAGGACAGTACGCCGGAGGCCATCCAGGCCCTGGACGACTATTTTCGCGCCAATCTGACCGCCCCGGTGATCTCCCGGCTGGCGGACTCTCTGGTGAGCGGGGTGTACCTGTACGGAACAGACAATCACCTGTCCACAGAAGGCGTGGCGCTGCGAACGGAACAGGTGATCCGGGCGCTGCTGGCCCAGCTGGAAAAGGAGGGGGCGCTGTGATGGAGCTTTGGACCCTGCTTCCCCTGGCGCTGGCGGCGGCCTGCGCCCTGGCCTGCCGGCTGGGAAAGCGCCGGGGGCTCTGGATGGCGCTGGGGGAGGCCTTTGCCGCCGGGGCGGTGCTGACCGGCCTGACCCTGGGGGTCTCCGTGGAATACATGGCTCTGGGGGCCGTGGGGCTGTTCCTGCTCTGCGCCTGGCCCGGGGGAGGGAAGCCATGAATTTCAACACCCTGGTCTTTCTCCTGTTCTTCCCCACGGTGACGGCCCTCCACTATTATTTACCCCACCGGTTTCGCTGGGCGCTGCTGCTGGCGGCGAGCTGGCTGTTTTATGGGCTTGGAAGCCCGGAGGCGCTGGGGCTGCTGCTTCTTGCTACGGCGGTCTCCTGGCTGTGCGCCCTGGGGATGGGCCGCGGGCCCTGGATCCGGCGGACGCTGCTGGGGCTGGCCCTGGCGGTCTGCCTGGGGAGCCTGTGCTTTTTCAAATACGGCGCTTTTTTGGCGGAGCTGGCGGGACTTTCTCCGGCGGAAAAAATTCTGCTGCCCGCCGGAATCTCCTTTTACACCTTCCAAACCCTTTCCTACGTCCTAGATGTGTACCGAGGCCGGGTAAAGGCGGAGCGGCACCTGGGGTATTACGCCCTGTTTGTGTCCTTTTTCCCCCAGCTGGTGGCGGGGCCCATCGAGCGGCCGGAAAGGCTGCTGCCCCAGCTGCGGGCGGAGCGGCCCTTTTCCCGGGAAAACCTGCGTACCGGCGGCTGGCTGCTGCTGACCGGCTATTTTCAGAAGGTGGCGGTGGCGGACAGCCTGGCCCCCTTTGTGG
The DNA here is from genome assembly GCA_947600025.1 of uncultured Oscillospiraceae bacterium. Classification (GTDB taxonomy): domain Bacteria; phylum Bacillota; class Clostridia; order Oscillospirales; family Oscillospiraceae; genus Faecousia. Next base: position 5,173 of record CANQFY010000067.1, on the reverse strand, counting down.
ACCGGGTCTACGGCGGGGAGGGGGGCGGCCCGGCGGTGCTACTGGCGACCTTCCTCTTTGGCTTTCAGATCTATTGCGACTTTGCCGGCTACTCCAACATCGCCCGGGGCACCGCCAAGCTGCTGGGCATCGACCTGACGGAGAATTTCCGGCGGCCCTTCGAGGCGACCACGGTGCGGGATTTCTGGCGGCGGTGGCATATCAGCCTGACCTCCTGGTTTACCGACTATGTCTACATTCCCCTGGGCGGCAGCCGGAAGGGCCTCAAGCGGCGCCTGGCAAATTTGATGCTGGTGTTCCTTCTCAGTGGCCTCTGGCACGGGGCGGGGTGGAATTTCCTTCTCTGGGGCGCTGTCCATGGCCTTTATCAGGCCGGCGGGGTACTCTGGGACCGGTTTGGACCTAGGACGTCAAAATGCCCACCCCTTTTCGGGCGGCTGCGGACCTACCTGCTGGTGAGCCTGCCCTGGCTGCTGTTCCGGGCCGGCTCCCTGCCGGCGGTGGGGGCCCTGCTCGCCCGGCTGGGCGGGGGATGGAATGTCTGGCCTCTGGACCTGCCTACTCTGTTTTTACTGATGGTTCCGCTGATGTGTATGCCGGCGTTGGAAAACCTGCCCCGGCTGGGGCGGGAAGCGGCCCCGGAGCGGGCGGCGCTGGTGGGTTTTACGGGTATTTTGGCGGTGGGCCTTGCCTGGCTGGCCGGATTGGCGGCGGGCGGGGAGAACGCTTTCATTTATTTTCAGTTTTAGCCTATGAAAAAGACTTGGATTTTTTGGATCAGCCTGGTTTTGCTGCTATCGGTCCCGGCGACGCTTCTGGCCTGGGGTTTCGGCCTGCCGGCGCAGTTTGGAGACACCTTCCTGGGGGAGCTGAAGGAGAAAACCAAGCTCCTTTCCCAAACGGAGGGGAAGCGGGTCGTGCTGGTGGGGGGCAGCAGTCTGGCCTTTGGGGTGGACAGCGCCCTGCTGGAGCGGGCGCTGCCGGAATACCGGGTGGTCAACTTCGGCATGTACGCCGCCCTGGGCACCACGGTGATGCTGGACCTGTCGGAGCCTCTGATCCGGGCGGGGGACATCGTGATCCTCCTGCCGGAGCAGCAGAGGCAGACCCTCTCCGGCTTTTTTGATCCGGCGATCGCCTGGCAGGGGCTGGACGGGGCCTACGATCTGCTCCGGTCCCTTCCGGGGGAGAAGCTGGCCCGGCTGGCCGGGGCGTTCCCGGAATTTGCCGGGGAAAAATGGGCCTATTTTCTCACGGGGACCCGGCCGGAGCCTCAGGGGGTCTACCGAAAGAGCGTTTTCAATGAATATGGGGACGTGGTCAGCCCCCTCTGCGGGGCGAACCGGATGCCGGGCGGCTTTGACAGCGACACCCCCATCGAATTTGACCCTGCCATGCTGACAGAGGACTTTATCCGGCAGGTGGAGGACTACCGCCGGGCCCTGGAGGCCCGGGGGGCCCAGGTGTGGTACGGCTTTTGCTCCATGAACGCCCTGGCAGCCCAGACCCAGGGGATCGAGGACTTCTGCCAGGCGGTGACGGAAAAGCTGGGCTTGCCCATTCTGGGGGACCCCAGGGACAGTATTCTCCCTGCCGGGTGGTTTTTCGACACCAATTTCCATCTCAATTCCAGCGGAAAGACGGTCTACACCCGCCTTCTGGCACGCAACATCAAGGCCATGCTGGGGGATAGCAGCCCCACCCAAATTGCCCTGCCCGCCATGCCTGCCTGGGAGCAGACAGTGGCGGAAGGGGACAATACCGACGCCGGATGCTTTACCTATACGGAAGACGCCGCCGGCCTGACGGTGACGGGCCTGACCCCGGAGGGGCTGACCCGGCAGACGCTGACGTTGCCCGCCTCTTGGGAGGGAAAGCCGGTAATTTCCATTGCTTCCGGTGCCTTTTCCCAGGCTGCCGGTCTGGAGCGGGTGACGGTCCAGGGCAATATCCGCTCCATTGGAGACGGGGCTTTCTCCGGCTGCGGCGCCCTGGGGGAAATTCGGCTCACTGCCCAGGACCCGGGGGCCTGCCGGGTGGGGCAGAATCTGCTGGAGGGGACCTCCGCCCGGATCTTGGTGCCGGAGGAAGCCCTGCCGGATTACAAAACCAATTATTTTTGGTCAATTTACGCGGACCGGGTCGACTCCTATTCGTGATTTTAAAAGGAGGCAGTGTATGGAAGGCTTTTATTTGGCGGTAGACATCGGTGCGTCCTCCGGCCGGCACATTCTGGGCCATGTGGAAGGCGGACGGCTGATCCTGGAGGAGGTATACCGGTTTGAAAATCGGCAGCTCCGCCGGAACGGCCACGACTGCTGGGATATGGAAAATCTCTGGCAGGGTATTCTGGAAGGGATGAGGGCCTGCAAGGCGCTGGGAAAAATTCCCGATACCATGGGCATCGATACCTGGGCGGTGGACTATGTGCTTTTGGACGGGGACGGGAACCAGATCGGCGACGCGGTGGCCTACCGGGACGGCCGCACTGTCGGGATGGACGCTGTGGTGGACGCCATCGTTCCCCGGAGCGAGCTGTATGCCCGCACCGGCATCCAGTACCAGACCTTCAACACCGTCTATCAGCTCATGGCCCTAAAACAGGAGCATCCGGAGCAGCTGGAGCGGGCGGAGAGCCTGCTGATGATCCCGGACTACTTTCATTTTAAGCTCACCGGCGTAAAGAAGCAGGAGTACACCAACGCCACCGCCACCAGCCTGGTGAACGCGGCGGATAAGTCCTGGGATCGGGCGTTGATCGCCCGGCTGGGCCTGCCGGGGAAGCTCTTTGGGGCGCTGTCCATGCCGGGGACCATCGTCGGAGACCTGACCCCCGAAATGCGGGAGACGGTGGGCTTCAACACCACCGTGGTCCTGCCCGCCACCCACGACACCGGCTCCGCCTTCCTGGCGGTGCCCGCCCGGGACGACCGGGCGGTGTACCTGTCCAGCGGTACTTGGAGCCTGCTGGGGGTGGAAAATGAGGAGCCCATCACCACCGAGGCCAGTCGCCTGCAAAACTTCACCAACGAGGGTGGGGCCTGGTACCGCTTCCGCTACCTCAAGAACATCATGGGCCTGTGGATGATCCAGTCCATCCGCCGGGAGCTCTGCGGCGTGGCCTATGTGGCGGGAAAGACCAGCGCCCATGCCGCCGGGCGTACCTATTCCTTCCCGGATCTGATCGAGGAAGCGAAAAAGGCGGCGGATTTCCCCTCCATGGTGGACGCCAATGACGACTCTTTTTTAGCGCCGGACAGCATGATCAACGCCATCCAAGCCTTCTGCGCCCGCACCGGCCAGCCGGTGCCCGCCACTGTGGGAGAGATTATGCAGACGGTGTACCGCAGCCTCGCCAGGTGCTACAAGGAAGCCATCGAAAGCTTACGTCAGCTCACGGGAAAACAATATACCAGCGTCAACATCGTGGGCGGTGGCTGCCAGGACGGGTATCTCAACCAGATGACCGCCGACGCCACGGGCCTGCCCGTCTATGCCGGCCCGGTGGAGGGCACGGCCATCGGCAATCTCATCGTCCAAATGATCGCCGGCGGCGAATTTGACAGTCTGCAATCGGCCAGGGAGGCCGTGAAAAACAGCTTTGACATCAAGGAGGTAACGCCATGTTAGTGGAAACCAAAGCCCGGGTGGGCGTATTTGCCATCGCCCTAGGGGCGTATCTACCCCAGTTCCCCAGCCTGGTGCCTGAATTTCAGGGCCAGTACGCCGATTTTAAGAAGACCCTGCCGGATACGGTGGAGCTCATCGACGGGGGGCTTGTCACCACCAAGGAGCTGGCCCAGGCCGCCGGGGACAAATTTCGGGCTGCCGACGTGGACCTGGTGATCCTCCAGCTGCTGACCTACGCCACCAGCTACAATCTGCTCCCCGCCGTCCGGGACCTGGACGTGCCGGTGGTGCTGGTGAACCTGCAAAAGAAGCGGGCCCCCGACTATGCCAACACCGACACCGCCACCTGGCTGGGCCAGCTCTACGCCTGCGGCGCCGTGGGCGAGATGGTGGCCGACCTGGAGCGGGCAGGGAAGCGCCACGCGGTGATCACCGGCGTGGTGGAGGGGGGCGACCCCCACGCCCAGGCGGAGATTGAGGATTGGTGCCGGGCCGCTCAGGTCCGCCGCCGGTTCCGGGATACCAACCTGGCCCAGATCGGCCGGCCCTATCCCGGCATGATGGACCTGTATATCGATGAGACCAATCTCTACCACCGGATGTTCCTCTACACCAAGCAGTTCGACTGGGAGAAGATGTGGGCCATTGCCGACCACATCACCGACGAGGCCGCCATTCGGGCCAAGGCCCAGGACATTCTGGATACCTTCGAGATCGAGGGCGGCGGCACCATCGAAAAGGTCTGGGACATGGCAAAATATGTGGTGGCCTTTGAGCAGTGGGTCAAGGACGAGAAGCTGGGCTTCGTGGCCTCCCACTATGACGGCTTTGCCCAGGGGGTGGCGGGCAAGCTGGACTCCATGCTGATCCCCGCCTTCTCCATGCTCATCAAGCAGGGCACCGCCTGCGCCGTGGAGGGGGATATCAAGGTGGCCATGGCTATGAGCATCCTGAAGACCATTTCCGGCACCGGCCAGCTCTCCGAGATGTACTCCATCGACTTTGACCAGGACATCTGCATCATTGGCCACTCTGGCTCCGGGGACGCGTACATCTCCCAGGCCAGGAAGCCCACCATGAAGATTGTCCCCGTGTTCCACGGGAAGACCGGCGGCGGCTACCTGACCCAGTTCTATCCTCCGGCGGGTCCCGTGACCTATCTGGGCATTACCCAGGACCGGGACGGGCACTTCAAATTCGTGGTGGCCGAGGGCGTCAACGAGGAGGGCCCCATCTTCACCTTTGGGGACACCAATATGCGGACCCGCTTTACCTGCGGCGCCCGGGAATTTTGCGATAAGTGGAGCGAGGCCGGCCCCACCCACCATATGGCCGCCGCCGTGGGCCGCCATATCGACACCATTTTGAAGGTCGCCAAGATTTTCAACGTCCCTGTGGATGTCATCACCCGATAATTTTTATAATAGTCCAGTGGTATAAAGTCAAGGGGTGATTGAAAGAAAAATTCAGAGAAAAACAAAGGAAAAAGTGTAGATTGGCAGGAAAAAGGCAACACCAACCAAAGCCCTGTCCCTGGGAAATT
>CANQFY010000066.1 GCA_947600025.1 uncultured Oscillospiraceae bacterium | reverse complement strand
GCGTTCAGATTGGACTCCGGCAGGTCAAACTGCTTGATCTTTACGTCCATCACCTCGATGCCGTAGTTCGCTGTGCTGGCGTTGACGGTGGTGGTGATGCTGTCGTAAATCTCGTTCCGCTTGGCGCCGTCCTCCATGTTGATGATGTCCGCCTGAGCCAAGGTGTTCATCAGATTCTTCATGGCGTTGTAGGTCTGGGAGTCCAGGCGCTGCTCCGCCACGCTGGTGGAGCCCAGGGTCTGATAGAACAGCAGGGGATCCCGGATCCGCCAGAGGATGTAGCAGTCCACGGTCATGTTCTGCTTGTCCAGGGTCAGCACCTCCGACGGGGGGATGTCGTAGAGCATGGTGGCCTTGGGGAAATACTTCACGCTGTCCAGAAAGGGGACCTTGAAGTGGAGCCCCGCCTGGTCGGTGGTGGCGATGATCTGGGAAAAGCGGACGGTGCAGGCGTACTCATTTTCCCGGACGGTGTACATGGAATTTCCCAGGCACACGGCGCCGATCAGCACTACCAGAGCCAAAACAACGCTTAAAACAGTCTTTTTAACCATTTTTAGTTCTCTCCTTCCTGAGTGGCGGGCTGGGTTGCCGCCGGGGGATTGGTTTGGCTGCCCACCAGGTCCTCCAGAGGCAGCAGCATCTGCACATCCCCGCCGGAGCCGGTGTTGATATACAGCCGCACCCCGGGCAGCACCTGGGAAATGGCCTCATAGTACATCCGGGAGCGGGTGATCTCCGGATTCAGAGCGTACTGCTCGTACATGGCCTGGAACATGGCCACCTGCTCCACGGCCTCGTTGATTCGGGCCTGTTTCAGATATTCGGCGTTCTGGGTCAGCTGGTCCGCCTGGGCCTGGGCGGCGGGAAGCTGGGCGTTCTGGTAGGCCCGGGCGTCGTTGACCACGGTCTCCGCCCGTTGCTTGGCGGTCTCCACCGCCTTGAAGGCCTCGATGACCTCCTGGGTAGGGGGCTCGGAGTCCTGGATCTTCACATCCACCAGGGTCAGGCCGATGTCGTACTGCTCCAAAATTTGGCTCACCAGCTCTCGGACCTGCATCTGGATGTTTTCCTTCCCGTCGGTCAGCACCGCGTCCACGGAGGAGGAGCCCACCACGTTGCGCACCTGGCTCTGGATCAGGTTCCGCAGGATCAGCTCCGGATCGGTGGAGCCGTAGAGATAGCGCACCGGGTCGGAAATTTTGTACTCCACGAAAAATTCCACGTTGACGATGTTGTAGTCCCCGGTGATCATGGTGCTTTCCTTGGCCACCACGTCATAATTTTCCGGGCTGTTGCTGTTGGTGCGGTAGCCCAGCTCGATGGACTGGTAGACGTTGACGTTCACCTTCTCCACCTGCTGGATGCCGAAGGGCAGCTTGAAATGCACCCCGGCGCCGGTGATCTCCGTCACCTTGCCAAAGGTGGTGACCACGGCCTGCTGCTTGTCATCCACGGTGTAAAAGCAGGTGAGGGAGCCCACCGCGATCACCAGCAGGGCGATCACCGCCAGCGCGATCCCCAGGATCTTGCCGAAGGTGGGTTTTTTCTTTTGGGGGCCGGTGCTGGCCCACTGATTGTTTTCAGACATGGCAGTTCTCTCCTTTATTCGCGTATTCCTGTTCCCGCCGTGTAAGCATTTCCTCCGCCTGCTCCCCCAGCCTGGCGGCGGCCCAGGCGGTAAGCATGATCTCCAGAGCGGCGCGGACCCGCTGGGCCGCCTGAGGGGAGGGGGCGCGGTAGTCCGCCATCACCTCGTCTAAGCGCCGGGCCCGCTGCTCCGGGTCTGTCAGCTCCTGGATCCGGGCGGCCAGCCGGACAAAGAGGAAATACAGCTCCGAATCGGCGATAATGTCGTCGCTGGGGTCATCCAGCCGGCCGTTGACATAGGACAGGAGCCCACAGATCCGCTCCATAGGCAGCACTCGTTTGAGCATCTGGATGCTGATGATCCGGCAGACCTGGTCCAGAGAGTATTTTTTCCGCTCCGGCGGCGGCAGGAACCCCCGCTTCACCCAGTTCTGGACCGTGTAGCCTTCCAGGCCGGTGATGCTGGTCACCTGGCTCAAGACCATGCCCCCCGCCAGAAACATGGCGGAAAAGCGGCTCTCCAGCCGGTCCGCCTCCTCCCGGGGCAGCCGCAGCACCGTCCCCGGTACGACCCAATCCATGGGAACACACCTCCTTGTGATTGATAGGGTGATTATATCACATAGTTATATGATTGTCAATAGGGATTTTATAACTTTTTAAGAAAATGCCGGAATTTTTCGTTTTGGGCTTTACGAACGGCGGGAAATGGTGTAGAATAGACCCCAGAAAGACAGTACCCGCCCTTTTCGGCGGGCGGACAGGGGAGAAACCATGAATCGTTGCCTGAAATGCGGCCGAACCGCCGGGGAGGGCCGGGTTTTCTGCGAGGCCTGCCTAAAGGATATGGAGCGCTACCCGGTGAAACCCGGCACGCCGGTGGTGCTGCCCACCCGGCCGGCCCGGGAAGCGGAGCGCCGCCCGGAGAAGCGGAAGATTCCCCCCGCCGAGGAGATCGCCCGGCTGCGCCGTCAGCGGCAGAGCCTTTGGATCGCGGTGGCGGCGCTGGCGGCGGCTTTGTGCCTGTGCGTGGGGCTGCTCCTGTTCCGCTGGCTGAACACCGGGACCCCGGAGGAGACCCTGCCCCCGGGAAGGGACTACATCACCGAAACCGGCGCCAGCCCGGCCTCCTCGTCGAATGTTTCACATGAAACATTCCGCCCCATGGGTTAAAAGGAGAGAGATATGGGAAAAATCATCGCCGTGGTGAACCAGAAGGGCGGGGTGGGGAAGACCACCACCGCCGTCAACCTCACCGCAGCCCTCACGGTCCTAGGCAAAAGGATGCTGCTGTGCGACTTTGACCCCCAGGCCAACGCCACCTCGGGCCTGGGTCTGGACAAGCGGCGCCTGGAAAAGACGGTTTACAACACCGTGATCGATGGACTCCCCGCCCGGGAAGCGGTGGTTTCCACCCCCTACGGGGATGTGCTGCCCGCGTCGCCGGATCTGGCGGGGGCTGGGGTGGAGCTGCTGGGTATGGAAGGTCCCCAGCACGCCCTGGGCAAGGCCCTTTTTCCCCTGAAGGAGGGCTACGACGGCATTTTCATCGACTGCCCCCCCTCTCTGGAGACTCTGACCGTCAACGCCCTGGCGGCGGCGGACAGCATCCTGGTGCCGGTGCAGTGCGAATACTTTGCCCTGGAGGGGCTGTCCGACCTGATGTCTACCCTGCGGCTGGTGAAAAAGCGGATCAACCCCCGGCTGGAAATCTTCGGCGTGGCCCTGACCATGTACGACGGCCGGACCCACTTCTCCGCCCAGGTGGCCCAGGAGGTCCGCAGGTACTTCCCGGGGAAGGTGTTTGCCTCCGTGATCCCGAGAAACATCCGCCTGGCGGAGGCCCCCAGCCACGGCCTCCCTGTCACCGTCTACGACAAGAACAGCCGAGGCGCGGCGGCCTACCGGGACCTGGCCCAGGAAGTGGCGAAAAGACTATAACGGAAAGGAAGGGTGATCCCATTGCCGACCCAGAAGGGCCTGGGCAAGGGCCTGGCCTCGCTGCTGGGGGACCTTGACCAGCCGGGGGACAGCGAAAAATATCAGGTGCTGCCCCTTTACAAAATCGAACCCAACCCGGATCAGCCCCGGAAAGACTTTGACCCGGAGGAGCAGCAGGCCCTGGCGGACTCCATCGCCCTCCACGGCCTGGTGCAGCCCATCACCGTGCGGAAGGCGGAAAACGGGTACTACCAGATCATCGCCGGGGAGCGGCGCTGGCGGGCCGCAAGGCTTGCCGGTCTGGAGGAGCTGCCCGCCCTGGTGGTGGAGGCCGACGACCGGAAGGCCAAGGAGCTGGCGCTGATCGAGAATTTGCAGCGGCAGGACCTGAACCCGGTGGAGGAGGCCATGGGCTACCGGACCCTGATCCAGGAGCACGGCCTGACCCAAGAGGAGGCGGCCCGGCAGGTGGGCAAGTCCCGCCCCGCCGTGACCAACGCTCTGCGGCTCCTTTCCCTGTGCCCGGAGGCCCTGGAGCTGCTCCGCAAGGGCCAGCTCTCCGCCGGGCACGCCCGAGCGCTGGTGACCCTGCCGGAAAAAAAGCAGGCCCAGGCCGCCGAAAGGGTGGTCTCCCAGGGGCTCTCCGTTCGGCAGACCGAGCAGCTGTGCAAGGCCCTCAGTCAGGAGCCCAAGGAAAAAAAGGAGACGCCCCTGCGAGTGGACTACCTGGCCGAGTGCGAGAAGACCCTGTCCAAGCACCTGGGTCGGGGGGTCAAGATCGTCAGCGGCAAGCGGAAGGGCCGCTTTGAATTGGAATTTTACGGGCAGGAGGACCTTCAAAATCTGTTGGACGCCCTGCTGACCCTGGAACAGAAAAGGAAGGATTCATAATGTTGGATATCAAACGCATCAAGGAAGACCCGGAGGGCGTCAAGGCGGCTCTGCGGGCCAAGGAAGTGGACTGCGACCAGGCCGTGGACAAGATCCTGGCCCTGGACGAGGAGCGCCGGAAGCTGATCGCGGACACCGAGGCCCGGAAGGCACGGCAGAACAAGGTCAGCAAGGAGATCCCCGCCCTCAAGAAGCAGGGCAAGGACGTCACCCCCATCCTGAAGGAAATGGCGGAGCTGAAGGCCGGCCTGGCCGAGGACGCCGCCAAGCTGGATCAGGTCCTGGCGGAGTACCGCACCTGGATGCTCAGTCTGCCCAATCTGCCGGACCCCGACCTGGTCCCCGGCGGGAAGGAGAACAACCAGCCCCTGCGCTATTTTGGCGAGCCCCACAAATTTGACTTCCCCCCCAAGCACCATGTGGACCTGTGCCTGGATTTGGGCCTCATCGACTATGAGCGGGGCACCAAGCTGGCAGGTTCCGGCTTCTGGATGTACACCGGCCTGGGCGCCCGGCTGGAGTGGGCGCTGCTCAATTACTTCATCGACGCCCATGTGGCCGACGGCTACGAATTTATCCTGCCGCCCCATATGCTGGAATATCAGTGCGGCGAGACGGCGGGCCAGTTCCCCAAATTCGCCGACGAGGTTTACAAGATCGCCAACCCCACCGACGACCGGATCCACTATATGCTCCCCACCGCCGAGGCGGCGCTGGCCAGCGTGTACCGGGACGAGATCCTGGCGGAGAAAGATCTGCCCAAGAAATTCTTCTCCTACACCCCCTGCTTCCGCCGGGAGGCCGGGTCCCACCGGGCCGATGAGCGGGGTATGGTCCGGGGCCATCAGTTCAATAAGGTGGAGATGTTCCAGTACACCCGCCCCGAGGACTCCGATTGCGCCTTCGACGAGCTGGTGCGGAAGGCCGAGGATCTGGTGAAGGGTCTGGGCTTCCACTTTAGGACCGTGAAGCTGGCGGCGGGGGACTGCTCCGCCTCCATGGCCCGGACCTACGACATCGAGATCCAGATCCCCTCCATGAACGGCTACAAGGAGGTCTCCTCCGTGTCCAACGCCCGGGACTATCAGGCCCGCCGGGGCAACATCCGGTTCCGCCGGGAAAACGGGAAAATCGAGTATGTCCACACCCTCAACGGCTCCGGCCTGGCCACCTCCCGGATCTTCCCGGCCATGGTGGAGCAGAACCAGCGCGCCGACGGGTCCGTGGTGGTCCCCGAGGTGCTGCGCAAGTACCTGGGCGGTTTGGAAGTCATCAAAAAAGCCTAATTTCACATAAAAAGGAGCGCGACTATGGAAAAAATGAAAAAACCCTCCTGGTGGGAAGAGTTCAAGGCCTTCGCCGTGAAGGGCAACGCCATGAACCTGGCGGTCGGCGTCATCATCGGCGCCGCGTTCCAGAGCATCATCAGCAGCCTGACGAATGACGTGATCATGCCCATCGTCTCCATCTTCCTGGGCGGCATCGACTTCTCGGAAATGAAGCTGGTCCTGCCCCGGCTCTTCGGGCCGGCGCCCGTGGACGAGGCGGGCAACGCCATTTTGAACACCCTGAACTACGGCAACTTCATTTCCGCCGTGATCAACTTCTTCATCCTGGCCCTGGTGGTGTTCTGGCTGGTGAAGGGGCTGAACACGCTGACGGAGCTGGCCGCCCCGCCCAAGGAGGAGCCGGAGCCCGAGCCCGAGCCCGAACCCGAGCCCGAACCCGAGCCCGAACCCGAGCCCGAACCCGAGCCCTCCAACGAGGAAAAGCTGCTGACCGAAATTCGTGACCTACTAAAGGAAAAATAAGGAGAGAATAGCATGTACAAAATCGTTCGTAAAAAGGAGCTCAACCCCTCCGTCACCTTGATGGATGTGGAAGCGCCCTTCATCGCCAAGAAGGCCAAGGCGGGCCAGTTCATCATCTTCCGGGTGGACGAGCTGGGGGAGCGGGTGCCCCTGACCATCGCCGGGTACGACCGGGAGAAGGGCACCGTCACCATTATTTTCCAGAAGGTGGGCTTCTCCACCAACGCCCTAGGTGCCCTGAACGAGGGCGACTACATCCGGGACTTTGTGGGCCCCCTGGGCCGCCCCACGGAAGTGGAGGGGGTCAAGCGGGTCTGCGTGGTCGGCGGCGGCGTGGGCTGCGCCATCGCCCTGCCCTCCGCCCAGGCCTTTAAAGAGGCCGGGGCCCAGGTGGATGTGATCGTGGGCTTCCGGAACAAGGACATCGTCATTCTGGAGGACGAGTTCCGGGCCTGCGCCGATAATCTGTACCTCATGACCGACGATGGCTCCTATGGAGAGCATGGCTTCGTCACCGTCAAGCTCCAGGAGCTGCTGGAGCGGGGCGAACAGTATGACCGGGTGCTGGCCATCGGCCCGGTGCCCATGATGAAGTTCGTGTGCAAGACCACCGAGCCCTTCGGCGTCAAAACCATGGTGTCCCTGAACCCCATCATGGTGGACGGCACCGGAATGTGCGGCGGCTGCCGGGTCACCGTGGGGGGCCAGACCAAGTTCGCCTGCGTGGACGGCCCCGAATTTGACGGTCACCAGGTGGATTTCGCCGAGCTGATGAGCCGCAACGGGGTCTACCGGGAGCGGGAAGCCCAAGTCACCAAAGATCACGCCTGCCGCATTGAAACAATGGGCAAGCGGCTGATCCCCTAAGGAGGAAGCGTCATGGCAAATATGACTTTAACAAAGACCCCCATGCCCGAGCAGGATCCCCAGGTCCGGGCCCGGAATTTCCAGGAGGTGGCTCTGGGCTACACCGAGGAAATGGCCATGGAGGAGGCCAAGCGGTGCCTGAACTGCAAGCACCCCCACTGCGTGGAGGGCTGCCCCGTCAACGTGCGGATCCCCGAGTTTATCGCTAAGGTGGCGGCGGGGGATTTCCAGGCGGCCTATGAGATCATCACCTCCACCAACGCCCTGCCCGCCCTGTCCGGCCGGGTCTGCCCCCAGGAGAGCCAGTGCGAGGCCAAGTGCGTCCGTGGCGTGAAGGGCGAGCCGGTGGCCATTGGACGGCTGGAGCGGTTCGTGGCGGACTGGTACCGGCAGCACGTCAACGCCATGCCGGAGAAGGCCCAGCCCAACGGCAAAAAGGTGGCGGTGGTGGGCTCCGGCCCCGCCGGCCTGACCTGCGCCAGCGACCTGGCCAAGAAGGGCTACCAGGTGTCGATCTTCGAGGCCCTGCACACCGCCGGCGGCGTGCTGGTCTACGGTATCCCCGAGTTCCGTCTGCCCAAGGCCATCGTGGCCAACGAGGTGGAGAAGCTCCAGGCTCAGGGCGTGGAGGTCATGACCAACATGGTCATTGGCCGGGTGCTGTCCATCGACGAGCTGTTTGAAATGGGCTACCAGGCGGTGTTTGTGGGCTCCGGGGCGGGCCTGCCCATGTTCATGAACATCCCCGGCGAATCCCTGAAGGGCGTCTACTCCGCCAACGAATACTTAACCCGGACGAATCTCATGAAGGCCTACACCGAGGAGGCCGACACCCCCATCGCCAAGTCCCAGGCTGTGGCGGTGGTAGGCGGCGGCAACGTGGCCATGGACTCCGCCCGCTGCGCCATGCGCCTGGGCGCGGACAAGGTGTACATCGTCTACCGCCGGGGCGAAGCGGAAATGCCCGCCCGTCTGGAGGAGCGCCACCACGCCAAGGAGGAGGGCATCGAATTTAAGACCCTCTGCAACCCGGTGGAGATTTTGGGGGACGAAAACGGCAGCGTCAAGGCCATCCGCTGCATCCGGATGGAGCTGGGCGAGCCCGACGCCTCCGGCCGCCGCCGTCCTGTGGAGATCCCGGGCAGCGAGTTTGAGCTTCCCGTGGACACGGTGATCATGGCCCTGGGCACCAGCCCCAACCCCCTGATCCGGTCCACCACTCCAGGCCTGGAGACCAATCGGAAGGGCTGCCTCATCGTGGACGAGAAGGAAATGACCACCCGGCCAGGCGTCTTTGCCGGCGGCGACGCCGTCACCGGCGCGGCCACGGTGATCCTGGCCATGGGCGCCGGGAAGAAGGCCGCCGCGGCCATCGACGAGTATCTGAGTAAGTAAACAGACGACATAGAAAGCGCGCCCCTGCCGGAAGGCGGGGGCGCGTCTTTTGTTCTGGGCTGGGGAGGCGCCGGGAAGGAAATTTTCCGGGCCTTTGGAATAGAATGGTTTGCCGCGGGGCGCCTAGCCCGGGCAAGGAGGAAATGACCACGGATATCAAAGCAAGCGTCCTGGAGCTGATTGGAAATACGCCGCTGCTGGACGCCAGAAGGTATGCGGAGCGGGCCGGCGTGAAAAACGCCAGGCTTTTGGTGAAGCTGGAGGGCTGCAACCCCGCCGGGTCTGTCAAGGACCGGGTGGCCCTGGCGATGATCGAGGACGCGGAAAAGCGGGGCCTTTTAAGGCCTGGAGGGGTGATCATCGAGCCCACCAGCGGAAACACCGGCATCGGCCTGGCCATGGCGGCGGCGGTCAAGGGGTATCGGGCGATCCTGACCCTGCCCGACACCATGAGCGTGGAGCGCCGAAGGCTGCTGAAGGCCTACGGCGCGGAGCTGATCCTCACCGAGGGCGCAAAAGGCATGAAGGGCGCCATCGCCAAGGCCCAGGAGCTCCGGACGGAAATCGATGGCGCGGTGATCCTGGGCCAGTTTGACAATCCGGCCAACCCCGCCGCCCACCAAGCGACCACAGGCCCGGAGATCTGGGAGCAGACCGGCGGGCAGGTGGATATTTTCGTGGCGGGGGTGGGCACCGGCGGCACCGTCACCGGCGTGGGGACGTATCTCAAGGCGCAAAATCCCGAAATTCGGATCGTGGCGGTGGAGCCCGCCGCCAGCCCGGTGCTGTCCGGTGGGAAAGCCGGGCCCCATCCCATCCAGGGCATCGGCGCGGGGTTTATCCCCCGGGTGCTTGACACCCAAATCTATGACGAGGTGATTGGGGTTACTGGGGAGGATGCCTTCGCCGCCGGCAGGGCTTTCGCGGCAAGCGAGGGAATATTGGTGGGCATTTCCGCCGGCGCGGCGCTGCACGCGGCGGCGCGGGTGGCCAGCCGTCCCGAAAACGGGGGAAAGACCCTGGTGGCCCTGCTGCCCGATTCCGGGGACCGGTACCTCTCCACCCCCCTCTACGACGAGTAAAGGGGGAACGGACATGGATAATCTGGACTCTGCCCAGGCGGCGCGCGTTGCGGGGACGGCTCTGGACAAAAAAGCCGTCCTAAAAGCTTTGGAGGAGCTGCTGACGATCCTCTACCCCGGCTATTACGGGGACTGTACGGCAAACGATGTGGAAAATGTGGCCCTCCGCCTGGAAGCCCAGATCGCCGCGGCGCTTCGGCGGGGTGGGGAGGAGGCGGACCGTGCCCGGGAAATGACCCGGGCTTTCATGGAGCGGCTTCCCCAAATTCGGTCGGTGCTGGAAACGGATATCCAGGCGGCGCTATCTGGCGACCCGGCGGCCAGCGGCAGGGACGAGGTGATTTTGGCCTATCCGGGGCTGTACGCCGTTTCGGTCTACCGGATCGC
>CANQFY010000065.1 GCA_947600025.1 uncultured Oscillospiraceae bacterium | reverse complement strand
TCCCCCAACCTGGCGGCGAACCTGCGCACGGCCTCAAAGGTCTCGTCGGAGATGTCGTGCTCGATCTTGCAGGCGTCGGCGGCGGCTACCGCCGGATCCACCCCCAGGCTGGTGAACAGGGCGGTGAGGGCCGTGTGGCGGCCGTATATTTTTTCCGCGATGGCCCGGCCGGCGGGCGTCAGGGTGATCAAATTGTCCTCGTCCATGACAATGTAGCCCCCCGCCCGGAGCAGGCCCATGGCCCGGCTGACGCTGGGCTTGGAGAAGCCCATGTGTTCGGCAATGTCCACCGAGCGGACAGGCCCGCCCTTCTGGGACAGGATCAGAATGGTTTCCAGATACATTTCCCCGGACTCCTGAAGCATGGCCCAACCCTCCTAAAATAATTATTATAATAAAGAATACCATATTTTACATGAAAACGCAACCCCCGTTTTTTTTGTATGCAAGCTGCACAGACATTAGTTAGCAGAGACTAACAATTTTTGGAGGGATTTGCCAAACTTCACATTTTTCGGCTTTTCCCGTTGACAAACAAGGGGGCAGGGGCTATAATACATACGGTTAGCGAAAGCTAACAAAATTTCAGGCCGGAGGTTAGCGTCTGCTAATTTCTGGCGGAGAGAGGGTTATCGATATGCTGCCTCTATCCCTGACCCAGGTGGGCAAGGAAGCGGTGATTCACCGGGTCTCGGGCAATCCGGAGACCAAGAAACATCTGGAGGATCTGGGCTTCGTGGCCGGAGGCCGGGTGACCGTGGTCAGCGAAATGGGCGGAAACCTGATCGTGGCGGTGAAAGCCTCCCGGGTGGCTGTCAGCCGAGAAATGGCCCAGAAAATTTTGGTAATGTAATGGAAGGAGCAAGCAAAGCATGACACTGAGAAACGCGAAGGTCGGTCAGACGGTGAAGGTCCTCCGCCTGAACGGCGAGGGCGCCGTCAAGCGCCGGATCATGGACATGGGCATCACCAAGGGCGTGGAGATCTACGTCCGCAAGGTTGCCCCCCTGGGAGACCCCTTGGAGGTCACCGTCCGGGGCTACGAGCTGTCCATCCGCAAGGCGGACGCGGAAATGATCGACGTGGAGTAATTTTTTGCCCGCTGGTTAGTGGCGGCTAATATCAAAAAAAAGGAGAACCCAACATGGAACTGAAAATTGCCCTGGCGGGCAACCCCAACTGCGGCAAGACGACGCTGTTTAACGCCCTTACCGGCGCGAACCAGTATGTGGGCAACTGGCCCGGCGTCACCGTGGAGAAAAAGGAAGGCAAGCTCAAAAAGCACGAGGGCGTCACCGTCACGGATCTGCCCGGCATCTACTCCCTGTCCCCCTACACCCTGGAGGAGGTGGTGGCCCGGAACTACCTGATCGGAGAGCGGCCCGACGCCATTTTGAACCTGGTGGACGGCACCAATTTGGAGCGGAATCTGTACCTGACCACCCAGCTGACAGAGCTGGGCATCCCCGTGGTGGTGGCCGTCAATATGATGGACCTGGTGAAAAAAAGCGGGGACAAAATCGACATCCAGGAGCTGTCCCGGCAGCTGGGCTGCCCGGTGCTGGAGATCTCGGCGCTGAAGGGCGACGGCATCAGCGAGGCCGCCGAGGCGGCGGTGAAGGCCGCCCAGGGCGGCGCCACCGTGCCCCAGCACACCTTCTCCGGGGTGGTAGAGCACGCCCTGGCCCATATTGAGGAGGCCGCGGTCCACGGCCTGCCGGAGGAGCAGCAGCGGTGGTACGCCATCAAGATTTTTGAGCGGGACCAGAAGGTTTTGGAGCAGCTGAAGCTCTCCGACGCCGTGACCGCCCACATCGAGACCGATATCCAGGCCGCCGAAAAGGAGCTGGACGACGACGCCGAGGCCATCATCACCAACGAGCGGTATGTGTACATCGCGGAAATGCTCCGGGGCTGCTATAAGAAAAAGAGCGGGAAAAAAATGACCGCCTCCGACCGGGTGGATCAGATCGTCACCAACCGGGTGCTGGCTCTGCCCATTTTCTTTGTGGTCATGTTCCTGATCTACGCCATCGCCATGGGCCCCTGGCCCGTGTCCATCGGCTCCATCGGCACCGAGTGGGCCAACGACGGCCTGTTTGGGGACGGCTGGTTTGTGCCCTTCACCGCCGATATGGATGCCTGGGAGGAGGATTCCGGGGCCTTTGAGGAGGCCGCCGCCATCATTGAGGCCTACGAAAACGGCGAGACCGAGGCCTACCTCTACGACGACGAGGAAGGGGAGACCACGGTCCTGCCCGTCACGGAGGAGGCCTACCGGCAGGCATTGACCGTTGCTGAGCCTGATCCCAGCGATTACGGCGTCTGGGTGCCGGGTATCCCCGTCCTTCTGGACGACGGCCTGACCGCGATCCACTGCAATGAGATCGTCAAGAGCCTGGTCCTGGACGGCATCGTGGCCGGCGTGGGCGCGGTGCTGGGATTCGTGCCCCAGATGCTGGTGCTCTTCTTCCTGCTGGCCATTTTGGAGGATATCGGCTACATGGCCCGGATCGCCTTCATCATGGACCGGATCTTCCGCCGCTTTGGCCTCTCCGGCAAGAGCTTTATCCCCATGCTGGTGGCCACGGGCTGCGGCGTCCCCGGGGTCATGGCCTCCCGGACCATTGAGCAGGACCGGGACCGGAAAATGACCATCATGACCACCTGCTTCATGCCCTGCGGGGCCAAGGCCCCCATCATCGCCCTGTTTGCCGGGGCCATCTTCCACAAGTCCCCCTTCGTGGCCGCCTCGGCCTACTTTATCGGCATCGGCTCCGTGATCGTCTCCGGCATTATGCTGAAAAAGTTCAAGGCCTTCGCCGGGGACCCGGCGCCCTTCGTCATGGAGCTGCCGGCCTACCATGTGCCCTCCGCCGGGAACGTGCTCCGGGCCACCTGGGAGCGGGGCTGGTCCTTCATCAAGCGGGCGGGGACCATCATTTTGCTGGCCTCCATCGGCATCTGGTTCCTCCAGGGCTTCGGCTTCACCGCTTCCGGCTTCGGGCAGGTGGAGAACAGCGAGAACTCCTTGTTGGCGGCCATCGGCGGCGCCATCTGCTTTATTTTCGCGCCCCTGGGCTTCGGCAACTGGAAGGACACCGTGGCTACCATCACGGGCCTCATTGCCAAGGAGGACGTGGTGGGTACCATGAGCATCCTCTACCCGGGCAATTTTGACCTGGAGATCGCCCGGCACTTCACCCCTATCACCACTTATAGCTTCATGATTTTCAATCTCCTGTGCGCGCCCTGCTTCGCCGCCATCGGCGCCATCAAGCGGGAGATGAACAACTGGAAATGGACCTGCTTCGCCGTGGGCTATATGTGCGTGTGGGCCTATGTGGTGGCCCTGGTCACCTACCAGATCGGCGGGCTGATCGCCGGGGAAGTCGCCTTCAATTTCTGGACTGTGGCGGCGGTGGCGCTGCTGGCGCTGATCGGCTACCTGCTGTTCCGGAAGGGGTATCAGCCCCAGTGCGCGCATTTGAATACCCGGTCCGTGGAAGCGGGGAAGGTGTAAATATGGGTACCGCTATTGTCCTGGCAATTGTCGCCGCGCTGGCTCTTGCCTCCATCTGGAGCCTGCGGAAGGACAAAAAGGCCGGTAAGTCCCGCGGCGGCTGCGCTGGCTGCTCCGGGTGTTCGGGCTGCGCCGGGCATTGCGAAAGCTGTGGCGCGGGCCGTCCCACGGGACAGTGATCTACCTCCTGGGGGCCGCCAAAAGCGGCCCCGAAGGGGAGAAGGGAACGAAAAAATGACACAAATCGACCTGACGATCGACGGCATGGCCTGCGCCATGTGCGAGAGCCACATTTGCGACGCCATCCGCCGAGCAGTTTCTGTAAAAAAGGTGACAGCCTCCCACCGCACCGGCCAGGCGGCGGTGCTGGCGGAACAGCCCATCGACCTGACGAACCTGCGGGAGGCCGTGGAGGCCACCGGCTATCGGGTCACCGCCATATCGAGCCGGCCCTACGAAAAAAAGGGACTGTTTTCCCATTTCTTTTGAAAAAAGCGCCGTTGGGAGCCGCCCGACGGCGCTTTTTTGACCCAAATTTGCACCATATTACAAAAAATCGCCGGGAGGCTTGACAAATGGGCCCCGCCATGCTACCATATTAAAAACTTGAAATGACAAAAGTCCTTTCAAAGCAATTGTTCCGGACCACTCCCCGGGAGTCAAGGCCATACGGACAGCCGGGTCCACCGCCGACCGGCGGCTTTTTAGCTGCCTTATTGATTGAGTTGAAAGCTCAAATTTTATAAGTTGGTTACTTCATAACCGAAATGCGCGGTGGCGCAGACTTGTGAAACGGTCAATAAGAGTAGTAAAAGTATGATTGCTGTATAGACTCTGATCATTTCTTGCCAGCCCTTTTTCTGGAAAAAAGGGGTTGTTGGACTGATTCGCAAGCCGTGTTCGCCACGGCTTGCGTTTTTTGCGTCAAGGGAGGAGAATGGCCATGAATTTCAACAGAACCCGGCTGGATCAGAGCCGCGCCCCCATCTATGAGGCCCTGGAGAATTTCCGAAAAATGCGGGTGGTGCCCTTTGACGTGCCGGGCCACAAGCGGGGCAGGGGCAACCCGGAGCTGACCGCCTTCCTGGGCCAACAGTGCGTGGGCGTGGACGTGAACAGCATGAAGCCCCTGGACAATCTGTGCCATCCCGTTTCCGTGATCGCCCAGGCGGAGGACCTGGCGGCGGACGCCTTCGGGGCGGCCCACGCCTTTTTGATGGTGGGGGGCACCACCAGCTCGGTCCAGAGCATGGTCCTCACCGCCTGCAAGCGGGGGCAGGAGATCATTCTGCCCCGGAACGTCCACAAGAGCGTCATCAACGCCCTGGTGCTGTGCGGCGCGGTTCCGGTTTATGTAAACCCAGAGGTGGATCAGCGACTGGGCATCTCCCTGGGGATGCGGCGGGAGCAGGTGGCCAAGGCCATTGCCGAGCATCCCAACGCAGTGGCGGTGCTGGTGAACAACCCCACCTACTACGGAATTTGCAGCGATCTGCGAGCCATCGTTCGGATGGCCCATGAGGCGGGAATGCTCTGCCTGGTGGACGAGGCCCACGGCACCCACTTTTATTTCGGCGGCGGCCTTCCGGTGTCCGCCATGGCGGCGGGCGCGGACATGGCCTGCGTGTCTATGCACAAAAGCGGCGGCAGTTTGACCCAGTCCAGCCTGCTTCTGATTGGACCGGGGATCAACGCCGGCTATGTGCGGCAGGTCATCAATTTGACCCAGACCACCTCCGGCAGTTATCTGCTGATGTCCAGCCTGGATATCAGCCGTCGGAACCTGGCCCTGCGGGGCAGGGAGGTGTTCCACCAGGTGGCGGATATGGCGGAATACGCCCGGCAGGAGGTCAACGCCGTGGGCGGCTACTACGCCTTCGGCCGGGAGCTGCTCAACGGAGACTCGGTGTTCGATTTTGATATCACCAAGCTCAGCGTCCACACCCTGGATATCGGCCTGGCGGGGATCGAGGTCTACGACATTCTCCGGGATGAGTACGACATTCAGATCGAGTTCGGAGACATTGGCAATATCCTTGCCTACCTCTCCATCGGCGACCGGATCCAGGAGGTGGAGCGGCTGGTCAGCGCCCTGGCGGAGATCCGCCGGCGGTATCAGAGGGACGGTACGGGCCTCCTGAGTCAGGAGTTCATCGACCCCGAGGTGGTCACCAGTCCCCAGGAGGCGTTTTATGCCCCCAAGCGGAGTATGCCGCTGGTGGAGAGCGTGGGGCAGGTGTGCAGCGAGTTCGTTACCTGTTATCCCCCCGGGATCCCCATCCTGGCTCCCGGCGAGCGGATCACCCAGGAGATCCTGGAGCATATCCAATACGCCAAGGAAAAGGGATGCAGCATGACCGGCCCCGAGGATCCGGAGCTGAAATACATCAACGTCTTGGCATAGGAGGTTTTTCCCATGGAAATGTGGTTCAGCGAATTTCATACTCCGGATGTGAAGCACAGCATCCGGGTGGACCGGCATCTGTACTCCAAGCAGAGCGACTATCAGCGCATTGATATTTTTGAGACCCCGGAATTTGGCCGGGTGCTGACCTTGGACGGCAACGTGATGCTCACCGAGCGGGACGAGTTCATCTACGACGAGATGATCACCCATGTGCCCATGGCGGTGCATCAGGGAATCCGGGATATCCTGGTCATCGGCGCCGGGGACGGCGGCGTGGTCCGGGAGCTGACCCGGTACGACCGGGTGGAGCGGATCGACCTGGTGGAGATGGACCCCCAGGTGGTGGAGGCCTGCCGGACCTATCTTCCCAGCAACGCCTGCCGGATGGACGACCGAAGAGTGCATATCCACTTTGAAAACGCCCTGAAATTCATCCGCCGGTGCGAGGCGTCCTACGATCTGATCATCGTGGACTCCACGGATCCCTTCGGGCCCTCGGAGGGCCTGTTTACCCGGGAGTTCTACGGCAACTGCTACAACGCCCTCCGGGCCGACGGCATCATGGTGAACCAGCAGGGGAGCCCCTTCTACGCCGAGGACGCCACCGCCATGCAGCGCAGCCACCGGCGGATCGCCACCACCTTCCCCATCAGCCGGGTCTACCAGGCCCACATTCCCACCTACGCCGCCGGGTACTGGCTCTTCGGCTTTGCCAGCAAGAAGTACCACCCCACCGACGATCTGGACGCGGAGGACTGGAAGAAGCTGAATCTCCACACCCGGTACTATACCACCCGGCTCCATGTGGGGGCCTTCTGCCTGCCGGCGTTCCTGGAGGAGATGCTCATGGAGGTGGAGGACTGAGTGAAGCCCAATATTGAGACCTTCCTGGGCTGCGACGCGCCCTACGAGGAGGCAAAAATCGTCCTCTACGGCGCGCCCTTCGATTCCACCACCAGCTTCCGGCCCGGGGCCCGGTTCGGCCCTGCCGCCATGCGGCATGAGAGCTTCGGGCTGGAGACCTACAGCCCCTACCAGGACCGGGATCTGACGGACCGGCCTATTTTCGACAGCGGGGACCTGGAGCTGCCCTTCGGGAGCCCGGAGGCGGCGCTTTTCCAGATTCAGAACCGGGCGGCGGAGTTTTTTTCCGACGGGAAGCTGCCGGTGCTGCTGGGAGGCGAGCATTTGGTGACTCTGGGAGCGGTTCGGGCGGCGGTAGAGCGGTATCCCGATCTGGAGATCGTCCACTTTGACGCCCACGCTGATTTGCGGGAGGACTATCTGGGCGTGAAGCTCAGCCACGCCTGCGTTCTACGCCGGTGCCATGAGCTGGTGGGGGACGGAAGGATCCATCAGTTCTGCGTCCGCAGCGGGGAACGGGCCGAATTTCAGTTCGCCCGGGCCCATACCCGTATGCACCCCTTTTCCTTTGATGGGCTGGAGCGGACCGTGGAGGATCTGCGGAAGCGGAACGCGCCGGTGTACTTTACCATCGACTTGGACTGCCTGGACCCGGCGGTCTTCCCCGGCACCGGGACCCCGGAGGCGGGAGGCGTGACCTTCCCGGAGCTGCTCGGCGCCATCCAAACAGTCTGCGCCGCCCGAGTGGTGGCCGCCGACGTGAATGAGCTGGCCCCCATGCTGGACGCCAGCGGGGCCTCCACCGCCGCCGCCTGCAAGGTGCTGCGGGAGCTGCTGCTGGCGCTGCCGGTTTGAATTTTCAAGAGAAGGAGTTTTGAAAATGAGCAAGGTACTTGTCATCGGCTGCGGAGGCGTGGCCTCCGTGGCCATTTCCAAATGCTGCCAGGTGAGCGAGGTGTTCACCGAGCTGTGCATCGCCAGCCGCACCAAATCCAAGTGTGACGCCCTGGCCGCCAAACTGGCCCCCCACACCGCTACCAAGCTCACCACCGCCCAGGTGGACGCCGACGATGTGGAGCAGCTCATCGCCCTGATCAAAGGCTATGGGCCGGATCTGGTAATGAACATCGCCCTGCCGTACCAGGACCTGACCATTATGGACGCCTGCCTGGCCTGCGGCGTCAACTATATGGACACCGCCAACTATGAGCCCGAGGACACCGACGACCCCGCCTGGCGGGCGATCTACGAAAAACGGTGCCGGGAGAAGGGCTTCTCCGCCTATTTTGATTACAGCTGGCAGTGGGCCTACCGGGAAAAATTTGAGAAGGCCGGCCTGACGGCCCTCCTAGGCTGTGGGTTCGACCCCGGCGTGACCCAGGCCTACTGCGCCTACGCGAAAAAGCACGAATTTGATATTATCGACACCATCGACATCCTGGACTGCAACGGCGGCGACCACGGCTACGCCTTCGCCACCAACTTTAACCCGGAGGTCAATCTCCGGGAGGTCTCCGCCCCCGGCAGCTACTGGGAGGACGGCCACTGGGTGGAAATTCCCCCCATGACCATCAAGCGGGAGTACGACTTTGACCAGGTGGGGAAGAAGGATATGTACCTGCTCCACCACGAGGAGATCGAGAGCCTGGCCCTGAATATCCCGGAGGTCAAGCGGATTCGCTTCTTCATGACCTTCGGCCAGAGCTACCTGACCCACATGAAGTGCCTGGAGAACGTGGGGATGCTCTCCACCACCCCGGTGGAATTTGAGGGGCAGCAGATCGTGCCCATCAAATTTTTGAAGGCCCTGCTGCCGGACCCCGCCAGTCTGGGCCCCCGGACCCACGGGAAGACCAATATCGGCTGCATCTTCACGGGGAAGAAGGACGGGAAGGAAAAGACCTACTATATATATAATGTATGCGACCACCAGGCGTGCTACCGGGAGGTGGGGAGCCAGGCCATCAGCTACACCACCGGCGTGCCCGCCATGTGCGGGGCTATGATGCTGCTCACGGGAAAGTGGACCCGAAAGGGCGTTCACACCGTGGAGGAGTTTGACCCCGATCCCTTCCTGGAGGCCCTGGACCGGCACGGCCTGCCCAAATCCGAAAGCCACGACCCGGCCCTGGTGGAGTGATGGACCGCAGACCGCCCTTCGCGGGGCTGAAGGGGGAGCCGGAGGCGCTCTTCGGGCATTTGAAGACGCCCTGCTATATTCTGGACCGGGCCGCGCTGGTGAAAAACGGCGAGATTTTAGCCGGGGTAGCGGCGCGGACCGGCTGCAAGATCCTGCTGGCCCAGAAGGCCTTCTCCAACTTTGATCTATACCCCGATCTGGCGCCCTACCTGGCGGGCACCGAGGCCAGCGGGCTTTATGAGGCCCGGCTGGGCTATGAGGAGATGCCCGGCAAGGAGGTCCACGTCTTCTGCGGAGCCTACCGGGCGGACAAATTTGACGAGCTTTTGCGCTATGCCGGCCACATCGTCTTCAACTCCCCCCGGCAGCTTCAGAAATTTGGCCCCAGGGCCAAGGCCGCGGGAAAGGAGATCGGGCTGCGGATCAATCCGGAGCGCTCCACCCAGGAGGGCCACGCCATTTACGATCCTTGCGCCCCCGGCAGCCGCCTGGGCGTGACCCGGGCGGTCTGGGACCGGGAAATGGATGAAGATTTGATCGGGTTGCTGGACGGCCTCCATTTCCACACCCTTTGCGAGCAGGATTCCGACGCCTTGGAGACGACTCTGGCGGCGGTGGAGGAAAAATTCAGGGACGTGCTTCCCAAAATGAAGTGGCTGAACCTGGGCGGCGGGCACCACATCACCCGCCCCGGGTACGATCTGCCCCGGCTGGAACGGTGCGTCCGCCGGGTCCGGGAAAAATGGGGGCTGGAGGTCTATCTGGAGCCGGGGGAGGCGGTGGCGCTGAACGCCGGATATCTTGCCGCCCGGGTCTTGGACGTTGTGGAAAACGGGAATGTCAAAATCGCCATTCTGGACGCCAGCGCCGCATGCCACATGCCGGACGTGCTGGAAATGCCATACCAGCCCCCGGTCTATGGGGCAGGAGACGGATGTTCTATCTACCGATTGGCGGGGCCCACCTGCCTGGCCGGGGACGTGATCGGGGACTATGGCTTTGACCGCCCCCTGCGGGAGGGGGACCTGGTGCTGTTCGGGGACATGGCCATCTACACCACCTGCAAGAACAACACCTTCAACGGCATGCCCCTGCCGGCCATCTACGCGCTGAATCCGGACGGAAGCACAGAGCTTTTGGCCCAGTTCGGCTACGAGGATTTCAAGACCCGCCTGGGCGGTCGGCCTTGACAGGGATGAAGAAATCATTTATAATGAAGAAAATCCAGTAAGGGGTGGAAAGATGAGAAGCTGATCCACATTTCGGCGTAAAAAGAATAGACAGTATGGGCGATACCGCGCATACTGCTTCATTGTGCCGCTAAAAGTGGATTTGAGGCTTCTTTTCTTCCGCCGTGGGGACCCACGGCCGCGTTGCCATGGGCATTTTGCCCCGTCGCGCCCGGATCAAGAGAACGGATTCACAGGAACTGTTTGGCG
>CANQFY010000064.1 GCA_947600025.1 uncultured Oscillospiraceae bacterium | reverse complement strand
CTGCTCCATTCCAGCACCCCCTGTTTCCACTATTATAGCATACTTTGGGGCGTTTTGAAAGCTTTTTTGACAAGCTGGAATCCCTGCCGGAGGCAACGCCTCCGGCAGGGATTTTCCATTGGATTATGGGGTGGACAAGTATATGGCGTACCGATGGCCCAGGGGTGTTGCCTCCACCGGGCGGAAGCCCTGGCTTTCAAAGCACCTCCGGGAGGCCGGGTTCCAGGAATAAATCTCCCGAACCCCCAGGGAATCGAATCCAAGCAAGCGCCCCCGGGCGATCAATGCGGCCACCACGGTCCTCCCGATTCCCTTTCCCCGGTAGGCGGCCTCTCCGATCACCAGGGGCATATCCTCCTGAGATAAGGTCACGTCCCCAATCGGGCGGAAGATGTCCTGTTCCAGCAGCTCGATATAGTAAAGCTCCCCATGGACATTCAGGTAGCGGTACATCCGCTCCAGCTTCTCCCGGGAATAGGGCTCCCGTATCCCGTCCACCAGATAGACGGTCTCCGGATCCCGGTACCATTCCAAGGCTTCCGGAATCACTTCCTCAAACCGCCACAGTCTGAGAGTCGGTGTGACCGTCAAAAGCTCCGGCTGGGGAATGTTCGCGATAGGCATAGCACACCCCAAAAGTTTACATAAAACTTTTAATGTGGGAGATCAGCAAATCCCCCGCCACCACCCGATCCTCCGCCGCAAACCCGGATGAAAAGTTATCGGAGTAGAGGACCTGGGCGTTGGGGGGAAATTCCTCGTCTCCGGCCCAGAGGAGGATTTGCATTTGGTACGGACCGATCAGCTGAAACTGATATCCGGCGTCCCCGTGGCCAGCCGGTTCCCCTCCGGCGGCCTGGGCCGCCTTGCGGAAAGCGGGAAGCCGGGTAGCGAAGGTGAAGGCAGCTCGCGTTAAGACCCGTCCGGTGTAGGGCTGAATGTACAGCTCCCCCCAGGGCATTTCCCGGAAGGTCTTCCACTGCCCCAGCCAGGGCAGGACCCGCCCCTCCAGCAGGTAGCGCAGTAGAAAGGTCTGAGCCGGCAGGGGCGGGGTCTTGCCGCCGTCCAGAGGCTCCAGGGCATAGGGCTCCGGCGTCAGGGCGTAGCGGCGACCTAGGAGGTCAACAACATACTTTTCCCCGTCCCAAATTTCCTCCCCCAGCCGGGCCTGGGCATCCTTTGGGTCCAGGGCGGCGAACAGGGCGGCATAGTGGGCGAAGGGGACCTCTTCCTTGTGATTTTCGGGCATGTCAGACCTCCTGGCGGCTATGGGGGAACAGCCGGGCGTCGGTGTGGGGCAGGAAGCAGGCCGCCACGAAGGCGTCCATATACCCCGGATGGGTGGACAGCTCCAAATAGGTCATGTTTGCGGCCACCTGGGCCACCTTTTCCACAGCCTGGTCCCCCATGACCATGGCGTAGGCCCCGGTCAGAGAGGAATTGCCAATATAGCGGAATTTTTCCAGCTCCACATCCGGGAACATTCCGATATTCACGGCGTTTTTCATGTTGATGCCGGAGCCGATGCCTCCGGCCACATAGACCCTGTCGATCATCTCCACGGACATGTCCACCGCCTTGAGCAGGGTGTCGATGGCGGAGAAGATGGCGCCCTTTGCCCGAATAAAATTGTCGATATCCACTTCGTTGATGGAGATCTCCCGGCCGGTCTCGCTCTGTTCCGGCTCCGCCAGGACGAACCGGCCCATGCCGTGCTGGTCCCGCCGGACCCGGCGGCCCTCCCGGACGAACAGACCCTTGTTGTTGATGATGCCGCAGCGGAACAGCTCGGAAATGATGTCGATAATGCCGGAGCCGCAGATGCCCACGGGCTTCTGCCCCTTATCACCCACCACGGTCAATTTGGGCTCCATGGTGGCCTTGTCCAGGACGCAGGCTTCGATGGCCCCGTCGGTTGCCCGCATGCCGCAGGAGATGTCGCCGCCCTCGAAGGCTGGCCCGGCGGAGCAGGCGCAGGACATGAGGAAGTCCCGGTTGCCGAAGACAATTTCCCCGTTGGTACCCAGGTCGATAAAGAGACTGTACTCATCTTTATCCCAGATCATGCTGGCCAGGGTCCCGGCGGTGATGTCGCCGCCCACATAGGAGCCGATATTGGGGGCCAGGAACACCGGGGCCAGGGGATTGGCCGGCAGCTTCAGATCTCCGGCCAAGAGGCCGTCCCAGGCGAAAAAGCTGGGGATGTAGGGCTCCATCCGCACGCTCTGGGCATCCACCCCCACAAACAGATGGTTCATGGTGGTGTTGGCTCCCACGGAGAGCCGGAGAATGCTCCGGGCGCTGACGCCCGCGGCCTTGCACAGCCCGGCGATCAGGGGGGTCAGGGTCTCCTTCACAATGGCGTCCTGGAGCTTTTTCCGGCCCCCGGGGCGGCTCTGCTCAATGATCCGGTTGATCACGTCGGCGCCGTAGCGGATCTGGCCGTTGCCGGAGGAACCCTTGGCCAGGATCTTGCCGGTGTTCAGGTCTGCCAGGACCATGGAGACGGTGGTGGTGCCGATATCGATGGCGCAGCCCACCAGATCCTTGTCCGAAGCGGGACAGACGTCCATGCAGCGGAACACGTCGCCGAGAAACAGGCCCTTGACAGTGATGTGGAACCCCTCCTCTCGGAGGACGTGGGCCAGCCGAACCATGACGCTGTGGGGGATTTCCACCCGCTCCACCTCCAGCTGATCCTGAATGGCCCGGGTCAGCCGCTCGTTATCCGGCATGGTGTCCTGGAGGGTGGGTGGCTCCACTTTCAGCTCCAGGGCCATGCAGTCGTTGGAAAATTCCACGCCGCTGCCCCGCAGGGCCTCTTGGGCCTCCTCAAAAATGGCCACCTCCTGGGGGCTGGACAGGTCCGCCGTCTTCATCCGGGACTGGTAGGCCGAGGCAATGTCCGGCACGAACACTGTCACATCCCCGACGATCTTGCTGCCGCAGGCCAGCCGCCAGCCGCTTTTAAATTCCTCGTAGGAGATGTGCCGGGTGGGGAGGCTGGCAAGATCGCCCTCCACCAGTTTGACGCGGCACTTGCCGCAGGAGCCGTTGCCGGAGCAGGGGGCGTCAATGGCCACGTTGGCCCGGCGGGCCAGTTCCAGCAGGTTATCTCCGGCGTTACATTCCACCCCAATGGCGCCGCCACCCTCGATTTGAAATAGTACCTTCATATCTTCCGTCCTTTGCTTGAAAATGGCGCGGCGGGATTAGCCGCCGCGCCATCGGTAATAGGAGATTGAAACTTACATCAGGGGCTCCATGGCCAGCACCGGGTGATTCTTCTCGGTGAGCCAGTTCAACAGCTCCTCGCAGTCGGTGGTGACGGTCTCGTCGGCCACCATGTCGGTGAAGTTTTCAATGCCGTACATCTCGTAGGCGGTCTTGTTCAGGCGCTCCGCTACATCGTCCTTCAGCTCCTTGGGCATCCAGACGATCCGCTCAATGCCGCCCTCGGCGGCGATGAACTTCTTGGAGGAGATGAAGTGGCGGCCATGGCCCATATAGCCCGGAGTCTGAACGCCGCCGCCGGTGCAGGAGGCCAGCTCGCCGAAGGACATACCGGCGGGGGTCATACCCTTGTACTCCCGGTTAACCACGATGAAGCCGTTGCTCATGGGCTCGATGCCGCAAATGCACTCGAAGCAGCCGCAGCTGGTCATGGGATCCTCCAGGATGGAATAGAGGGTGACGTTCTCCACCGCGCCGTGGGTGGCCTCGGCCACAGCCTTGTTGACGGTTTCATACCGGCCGGTGCGCTCGTCGATGCAGCCCTCCTTGAAGATAGGCTGGCAGGGACCGTTGGGATTCAGCTCGTTGGTGGCCTTGGCGTCCAGCCAGGACACGGCGCCGCACAGGCCCAGCCGCTCGGGAGTGACCACGCAGCAGTGGGCGGGGGCGAAGGACTGGCAGAGGATGCAGGTGTAGTACCGGTCCACGGACTCGTCGGTCATGGAGGCCAGCCGGTCATCCCGGGCATTGTACCGCGGCATGGCGACCTGATCCCGGAATTCGGCGGCCTTGACGGGGTCGGTGATCAGCGTGACCTGGCACTTGTCCACCACGGCGTCGAACTCGTTCATGATCATGACGTAGAGCACCTCGGCGAAGTCCTTCAGCCGCAGGCCCTTGTCGTAGGCGTCGTTGGACACCCGGATCCGGACCTGGTTCCGCTGGCCGGTGTGCATCACGCCCTCCATATAGTTGAACCAGGCGTGGAACTTCCGCTCAATGACGGACTCAAAGTCGGTCTGCATCTTACTGCCGGCCACCTCCACGAAGGTCGCCAGGGCGAAGTCCTTCCGGCCGCAGTCGATGTCGTCGCCGATGATGGTGATCTTGTGATCCTCCACCTCGCTCATGTCCCGCATCAGGACCAGCTCGGCGGTGGGGTTCTTGCCGGAGTAGAACTCCAGCTTCATGTCGGCCTTCCGGATGATCTCGCCCTCGAAGGCGGCGGCGAAGGCCACGGGGATGGGCAGCTCGGTGGTCTTGATCTTGATGTTCCGCAGTTCCAGGGAGCGCTTCACCGTCTCCTCATGATCGGTGACGGACTCCAGCGCGCCGGGAACTTGATTCTCGCCCAGATCGATGTCCACCACCACGGGGAAGCCCAGGGCAATGGCGCCGGCGCCGGCGGAGACCACCACGGCGTCAATGGCGCCGAAGGTGTTGACGAATGCGGGGACCCGCTCCTTGGTGTAGGTCAGCAGACCGCCCAAGTCGCCGGGGGTCACATTGCCGAAGATCAGTGCGGCACGGATGGCCACGGTGACCACATGGATCACGGCGGTGACGTCATGGCCCAGGGGGATGACCCGGAGCTCCAGGCCCATCTTCACGCCGCCCTCCATGCACTGCTCGATAACGTCGCCCACCAGGAAGGTCATAATGCCCTTGCTCTGGTAGCCCTTGACCACCTTCACCACGTCCTCGGGGTTCTCGGCCTTGCCCAGCACCACGGCCACGCCGGGGATATCGCCGGTGACCAGGGGCACGCCCAGGGAGCGGATAATGGGATCGGGCACGAAGCCGATGCCGGAGTCATTGGCGTAGGGCTCGGGGTTGTCCACCCACTTCAGACCCTCCAGGATCTCCGCGCCCACGGCGGTGGCCAGGCCGGCGTTCAGAGCCTGACCCAGATCCTCCTGATTGGTGATCAGGCTTTTCAGCACGCCTACGCAGGCGGGCAGATCGCCCAGGGTCTTGACCTTGACGCCGGTGGCCGCGTAGATCGTGGGGAAGAAATACGCGGTGTCGGGGAAGGCGATTTCCTTACCGGGGCCGTACTTGGCAATGGCGTCGTTGACAGCGCCCTCGGTCAGGCCGGCAACGGCATTGGAGCCGCCATAAATCAAATCGGTTAATACACTCATAACAATTCCTCCCATTCAAAATTAGTGATCCGGTTGCGTTTATATCAGGCCGGTTGGCCGAATATACCATTTCAAATCCAGCTGGGAACGGAGAGGCCGGGAGGGAGGCTCCCTCCCGGCCGGAAAAGCGCAGGGGTATTACAGCTCCAGATAGGAATCGGAGTACAGAACGTGATTCTTAATAATGTCGCAGGTCTTGACGGTCTCCATCAGCCGCTGGTCGCAGGGGTTGACGATGGCGGAGGTCAGGCCCTGCATCATGGCCATGGCGACCATGGTGGCGTCCATGATGGGCCGCAGGTTCTTGGGCGCGCCGTTGGAGTTGTTGGACAAACCGCCGGTGGACTTGAGTCCCTCGTCGGAGAAGAGCTTGATGGCGTTCAGCACGTCCATCTGCTTGTCCTGCATGCCCTTGACCACCAGGAACAGGGGGTCGAACCACAGGTCCGTGGCCTCCATGCCCAGGGACAGGCCCCGCTCCAGCATATTGTGGCAGTGGCGCATCCGCTCCTCGTTGTCCTTGGCGATGCCGTCGGCGGAGCAGAGGGCGATGACGATGGCGTCATTGGCGGCGGCCAGATCGATGTTGGAGATCCGGGAGCCGGCGTCGGCGGAGTTGACGATGGGCTTGCCGTTGGTCCGGTTGTAGACCTTGATACCGGCCTCGATGGCCTTCTTGTTGGCGGTGTCCAGCGCCAGGGGCACGTTGTTGAAGTTCTGCTGCAGCAGCTGCACGGCCCACATCATCCGCTCCGGGCCGTCCTTCTCGGCAGGTCCGATGTTCACGTCCAGATAGGTGGCGCCGGCGGCGATTTGCTCGGCGGCCCGCTTCAGGATGGGGCCGGGATCCCGCTCGTCCATAGCCTTCCGGATGGAGGGGCTGATGCAGTGGATCCGCTCGCCGATGGTGACGAAGGTCTGGGCGTCAGGGTTGTGGCCCTTGTAGACCACGCCGGTGTCCACCACTTCGATCTTGGGCACCTTCTCCAGCAGCTCCTCGAAGGTCAGCTCCTTGGCCTCCTGGGCGGGAGCGGCGGCAGCGGCCTTGGCGGCGGCTTCGGCCTGGGCGGCCTTGGCGGCGGCCTCGTACTCCTTGTCCTTCATATACTTGGGCAGCTGGACGGCCTCGGTGGGTCCGACAACCACATTCCAGCCCGGGAGCTTCTCCTGGATCTCGCCCTTCATCACGGCCACCTTGCCGGGGATGATCAGGGTGCGGGACTTGATCTTGTTCTCAATATCGTTCTCGTCAAAGAACTTCTTGATGGAGGAGGAGGAGAACTTGCCGGCGGCCCAGGCGGTCAGCACGGACATACCGGAGGCGTCGGTGATCAGCAGGTTCACGGGGCAGTTGCTCCGCTCCAGCTCGCCGGACACCAGGAAGTAGGTCAGGGCGAAGTCCACGGTCAGGGCGCAGGGGCTGTTCTCGTCGGCACCGTTCAGCGGATAGATCTTGCTCTCCACCTTCATGGGTTTCTGGGGGTCCGTGAAGATGTTCTGCCGCAGGCCGTACAGGGGCAGGGCCTGGGCGTAGGTCATGGTGTCCATGACGATGATGGAGCCGTACTTCTCCGTGAACATGGCGGCGTAAGCGGTTTGCAGCCGGGCGTTCCCCTTGGCGAACCGGGTCAGGTTGACGATGGAGGGATAGCCGAAGGACCGGTCCCCGTCCTTCAGGGCGGTGCGGCGGACCAGAATGGCGTTGGCCAGGGTCTCCTTGGCGGTCTTGCCGGTGACGTCCAGCACCAGGTTCTTGTTGCCGGCGGCCTCCAGTTTCTTCACGGTGTCATACAGATCGGACAGATTCTCCGCCCACACCCCCAGGGTGACCCCGGCGGCGGTGGCGAAGCTGCTCATGGCCGCGTAATTCTCGGGGGTGGCCCCGTCCAAAATGGGCTTGCCGGCCTTGCAGACCTCCAGAGCGGCCTTGGCGCACGCCTCGTCCCAGCACTCCAGGATCAGGGTCCGGCCGGTGGCGGCGGCCTTCTTCACCAGCTCCGCATAGGCGGCGGGATCATTGCCCTTGTTGGCGCAGAACACCATTTCCACATACATCCGCTCGCCGATGCGCTCATAGTCCACCACCTTCATGGCTTCCAGAGCGGCGTCCACCGCCTCGGGGGCCATGCCAGTGTCCACGGACACGGCGTACAGGTTCTTAGAAACCAGGGTCTTCTCATGCCGGAACAGCACGGTCTCGCCGCCCAGCTTCAGACTGTCGCCCACGGTGATGGTCTTCATGGGAGGCGCGGTGGCCTCGGACAGCTGAGCCATGGCCTCGGGGGAGAAGTAGGGACACTTTTCAATTTTGACCGCGCCCTGGGCGACCTTCATGCAGAAAGCCATACAGGTGGGGCTGCCGCACTCCTTGCAGTTTTTCTTGGGAGACAGCTTAAAGATATCCAGACCTTTTAATGCCATTGTGTGTTCCTCCTTCTCAGACCAGCTCGGTGATGAACTGGCGGATGGTCGCTACGGCGGCGGGATGGCGCATAATCACCGCGTCGGCGCCGCCGGTCAGATTGGCGGCGGCAGTGGCGACCTCCATGTCGATGGCCCGCTCCTCCTGGGAGCCCCACTCGGGCGCGTCCTCTTCCGTGGCCACGGATTCCTTCACGCTCCAGGTGTCCGGGGACACGGGGGCCACGATGGGCATTTGCAGGTCGGCGTCGGACTGAGCCAGGGCGGCGGTGCGCACCCGGTCCAGGGTGGAGGCCACATACTCATAGCCGTAGCCCACGGCGGCGGTGCCCACGTTCATCACGATGGAGCCGGAGGGCACGGTCAGACCCTTGAGCATGATGTTGAGCTGCTTGGCCAGGTTGATATCGTCGGCGGTCTCCGCGCCCACCTTCTGGCCATAGGCCAGGGCCACGGAAGCGCCCACGGTCTTGTAGTCCTCGGACCGGGCGGAGAGGACCAGAATGTTCTTCCCCTGGAGGGCCTCGGCGATCTTGCTGAACAGCTCCCCGTCCTTTTCGATATTCTTGCAGCCCATGACGGCGATGGGCTTGCTGACGGCCTCGGCCACGGCCTTGGCGTCGGCGACGCACTCCTCCACGGAGCGGTTGGCCCCGTTGGGATCGGCGGACTCAAAGTGCAGGCAGATGAAGTCCGCTCCGGGCATGGTCTCCGCCTTTTTGGCATAGTCGGCCATGGTGACGCAGCCTTCATAGAAGGCCCGGATCTCCGGCGCGGTCCACTCGCCGGCCAGATCGGAGACCTCCACGCCGATCTTCGGCGCGTGTTCGATGGGCGCGTCGAAGGTGTAGAAGGGCAGCACGTTCTGGCCGCCGATGACGATTGCCTGGTCACCGGTGCCCAGAGTCACGGCGTTGATCTTGCCGTTATAGGGCTGCGTCTTGGGTGTGAAAGACATAGTGAATGTTCCCCCTTAAACAATATGCTTTTATGGATTACAAAGTCAGATGCCCAGCCGGGCCATGATGTCCCGCAGGGCGGTTTTTACCGGGTCGCTGTCCGGCAGCTTGGCGGTGGGTTCCCCGTCGCAGTCGCAGCGGTACACCGCCTCGTCGTTGGGCAGCACCCCAAACAGCGTCAGACCGTGCTTTTCAATCTCGGCCTTCACGCCCTCGTCCAGGACGCCCCCCGGCGCCCGGTTGACGATCAGGCCCATCTGTCCAGGCTTCAGGCCCAGCTCGTCGATCATTTCCGCCAGCCGGGCCACCGCTTGGATGCCCCGGCGGGAGCAGTCGGAGATCAGCAGCATGGTGTCCACATGGGGGAGGGTCCCCCGGGCCACATGCTCCAGTCCCGCCTCGTTGTCCATCACCAGGTAGCGGTAGTTTTTGGCGTACTTGTCGATCTGGGTCTTTAGAACGCCATTGACATAGCAGTAGCAGCCCTTGCCCTGGGTCCGGCCCATGACCAGCATATCGAAATCGTCCTCTTCGATGAGGGCGCTGTTGAACCGGAACTCGGCGTAGTCGGCCTTGGTCATGCCCGCGGGGATGGAATCCCCCCGCAGCTCGGCCTGGGCCATTTCCTCCCGGATGTCCCCCAGGCTGGTCTCCACCTCCACCCCCAGCACCTCGTTGAGGTTGCTGTTGGCGTCGGCGTCCACCACCAGCACCGGCCCGGCCTTCTTTTTGCAAAGGTAGTCGATGATCATGCCGCAGGTGGTGGTTTTTCCCACGCCGCCCTTCCCGGCAACGGCGATGGTATGGGGTGTGCCCATTGCAAAGTCTCCTTTTTAATATCAGATGAGATCCACGATGCCGGAATTTTCCACGATGTAGGCCACGTCCTCGTACTTATTCAGGGCGTACAGATGGATGCCGGCGATGTCGCAGGCCCGGTATTGATCGATCAGCTCGATGGTGTACTCCAGACCGGCCTTCCGGAAGTCGGCCTTCTTCTGCTCGGCGTAGGCGTCGAAAGGCGCGGGATCGTAGGGGTTGGGGAAGATCCAGTACTTGGAGATGATCTCGCACAGCTTCCGATCCATGACGCAGGCGTTCCGGCTCAGGGCGTTGGTCAGGGTGCCGGAGATGGTGGTGATGGGCATAATGCCCACATCGATAGGCAGGGTGATCCCGGCGGCCCGGACGGCGTCCAGCCAGTACCGGAACTGATCCATATCCCAGCACAGCTGGCTGATGACATAGTCTGCCCCGTTATCCTGCTTCTGTTTCAGGAAGGAGATGTCGCTCTCCAGGCTGCGGCACTGGACATGGCCCTCGGGAGAGCCGGCCACGGCGATGGTGAACTTGTCCCCAAACTCCTGGCGGATAAACTTGACCAGCTCGGTGGCGTAGTGCAGATCGCCGTTGGTGCCGGTCCAGCCGAAGGGCAGGTCGCCCCGGAGGGCCAGGATGTGGTCGATCCCGTTGTCCAGATAGGTCTGGAGCTTCTGGCGAATATCGTCCTTGGTGTTGCCGATGCAGGTGAAGTGGGTCACGGGGACGCACTTGCCGTCGGCCTTGATTTTTTTCAGCACTTCCAGATTCTTGCCCACGTTGGTGCCGCCGGCACCGTAGGTGCAGGAAATGTAGTCCGGGTTCATGGTGTAGAGCTTGTCCAGCACGCCGCCCTCGCCGCAGAGCTTTTCCATGCCCACGTCGGTTTTGGGGGGGAACACCTCAAAAGAGAAGGTGCTGCGCTGA
>CANQFY010000063.1 GCA_947600025.1 uncultured Oscillospiraceae bacterium | reverse complement strand
GGGCAGTAGGTGTAAAAATCGTAGTAGGGGTCCTCCGTGTCGCCGCTGCGGTGGGCGGCGACAAAGGAATTGAACCAGGGGTTATTGTAGCCGGTGTGGTTGATCACCAGATCCAAAATCACCTTTACGTTCCGCTGATGGCACAGCTCCAGCAGCTCCTTCAGGTCGTCCTCGGTGCCGAAGGCCGGGTCGATGGTGTAATAATCGTCCACATCGTACTTGTGATAGCTGACGGACTTGAAAATGGGGGACAGCCACAGTCCCTCCACCCCCAGGCTCAGGCCGGAGGCGTCGTCGCCATCGTTCAGGTAGTCCATCCGGTTGATGATGCCCCGCAGGTCGCCCACCCCGTCGCCGTTGGAGTCGGAGAAGGAGCCTACGAAGATCTCATAGAACACCCGGTAGTTGTCCTGGGTGGCCACGGCGGCCTGGCAGGCCGGGTCGTCCACAATGGCCTCGCCCCGGTCGCTGAGCTGGTATTTCCCGCTGGGGTCCTGGGGCGCTTGGGGGCCGGTGCTGTCCCCAGTAGGGGCGGCCTGGGTGGTGGGTGCGGCGGTGGACTGGGTCTGGGCCGGGGGCGTGACGGCACATCCCGCCAGCAGCAGAACCAGCGCCAGAAGGATCGCCAGCAAGCGTTTCATCATGGGAACCTCCATTCCGTAAATGCAAAGGCTGTGACCGTGAACGGTCACAGCCCAAGCCGCATGTCGCGCTTCGCGGAGGCGAAGCAGAAACTATTGGATATTGCCGGGGTGG
This sequence comes from uncultured Oscillospiraceae bacterium, assembly GCA_947600025.1. Classification (GTDB taxonomy): domain Bacteria; phylum Bacillota; class Clostridia; order Oscillospirales; family Oscillospiraceae; genus Faecousia. Next base: position 9,975 of record CANQFY010000063.1, on the reverse strand, counting down.
ATCACACCAGCAGATTGTCCTCCGTGGTGGGATCGAAGAAGTGCATGGCCTTGCCCTCGAAGGAGATGTGCATCTCGTGGCCGCTGACCAGGGCGTTCCGCTCGGAATTATCCAGATCCAGGGTGGGGATCCGGACGATGAGACGGGTGCCGTCGTTGGTGTCCACATGCAGGTGCAGCTCGGAGCCCATCATTTCGTTGACCACCAGCTTGCAGGGGATCGCCGTCTCGCCGGGATGGGCCAGATGGATATGCTCCGGACGGACGCCCAGGAGGATCTCGCCGGGCTTGGCGTGCTTCTCCGATAGCATCCGGCCCTTCTCGCCCTCCACCGGCAGCTTGGCGCCGAAGGGGGTGACATAGTACTTGCCGTCCTCCAGCAGGAGGTTGGTCTTGATGATGTTCATCTTGGGCGCGCCGATAAACTCGGCCACGAACAGATTCTTGGGCATCTCAAAGACCTCGGCGGGGGTGCCCACCTGCTTGATGTAGCCGTCCTTCATGATAACGATCCGGTCGCCCAGGGTCATGGCCTCGGTCTGGTCATGGGTGACGTAGATGAAGGTGGTGTTCAGCTTCTGCCGCAGGAGGATGATCTCGGCACGCATCTGGTTGCGGAGCTTGGCGTCCAGGTTGGAAAGGGGCTCATCCATCAGGAACACCTTGGAATCCCGCACCATGGCCCGGCCGATGGCCACCCGCTGCCGCTGGCCGCCAGACAGGGCCCGGGGCTTGCGCATCAGGTACTCGGTGATGCCCAGGATCTGGGCGGCGTTGGTGACCTTCTCATAGATCACGTCCTCCTTCATCTTCTGCAGCCGCAGAGAGAAGGCGATGTTGTCATAGACGGACATATGGGGGTAGAGGGCGTAGTTCTGGAACACCATGGCGATGCCCCGGTCCTTAGGCTGGAGGTCGTTGACCACTTCGCCGTCGATCTCCACGGTGCCCTCGCTGATGTCCTCCAGGCCGGCGATCATCCGCAGGGTCGTGGACTTGCCGCAGCCGGAGGGGCCTACGAAGACCACGAACTCCTTGTCCTTGATCTCCAGGTTGAAGTCGTGGACGGCCACGACCTTATTGTCGTATATTTTCTTGACATCGGTTAATTTCACACTTGCCATTATCCCTGATCTCCTTTCTAATTAGCCCTTCACGGCGCCGCCGGTAACGCCCTCGACATAGTACTTCTGCAAGCACAGGAACAGGATCGTCACCGGGATCGCCACGATCACACCGCCGGCACAGAAGGTGGTGTACATTCTGGCGATCTGATCGTTGGTCAGCCAGCTATACATACCTACCGCCACGTTGTAGCCCGAGGAGGTGCCGAAGGCAACGTACCGGGCAAATACATAGTCGCCCCAGGGCCCCATGAAGGCGGTCAGGATGGTGTAGATGACGATGGGCTTCGCCAACGGAAGAATGATCTTATAGAGTACCTGGAACCGGGTCGCCCCGTCCACCCGGGCCGCCTCGTCTAAGGACTTGGGGATGGTGTCGAAGAAGCCCTTGGACACATAGTAGCCCATGCCGGAGGACGCCACGCCCACCAGGATCAGGCCGGGGACGGCGTTGGCCTGGGTCAGGCCCAGGTCGCTCAGGACCCGGTACAGAATGATCATGGTCAGCATTCCGGGGAACATGCCCAGGATCAGCATGAACCGCATCAGGGGGCCCCGCATCTTGAAGCGGAACCGGGAGAGGGTGTAGCTCATGCAGAGCTGGATCACCGTGATCAGCACGGCCGAGGCCAGGGCGATGATAAAGGTGTTCAGATACCAGACCTTAAAGTCGGAATTCCACAGCTTCAGGTAGTTGTCGAAGCCCCACTGCTGGGGGATGACGTAGCCGACCTGGTAGGTGGACTCCACCCGGAAGGACTGCAAAACGATGAAGATAAAGGGGATCAGCCAAACCACGCTGATGATGATCAGCAGCAGGTAGACGAAGAAGTTGCTGATCCGGTTGGCCGCCTTCAGACCCATATGGCGCTTGAGGGTGTTCTCGTTCTTACTCATCACTGGTAATCCTCCTCATTCTTGATGGAGGGCAGCACGTTGTAGACCACCAGGGAAATGACCGCCACCACAACGAACACCATGATACCGACGACCGAGGCCAAATAGTACTGGGATTCCGCGCCGGTGGTGATCTTGAAGAGCCAGGTGATCAGCAGGTCCGTGTAGCCCACCGAGCCCGCCGCGCCCGATGCCGCCGGGTTGGTCGGCGCGCCGCCGGTGAGCAGGTAGATCACGTTGAAGTTGTTCATGTTCCCGGTGAAGCTGGTGAGCAGATACGGGCCGGTGATGAACAGCATATACGGCAGGGTGATCTTGGTGTACTGCTGCCAGCCGTTGGCGCCGTCGATCCGGGCGGACTCATAGAGGTCGGCCGGGATGTTCATCAGGATGCCGGTGGTGATCAGCATCAGGTAGGGGATGCCGATCCAGATATTGATGGCGATGACCGACACCCGGGCCCAGGTTGGATCCTCCCAGAAGGGCAGCGGCTGGGAGATCCATCCCAGATCCATCAGCGCCAGGTTGATCAGGCCGTTCCGGGCGAACATCTTGGAGACGTACAGCAGGGAGATAAACTGGGGAATGGCCACGGTCAGCACCAGAATGGTCCGCCAGAGCTTTTTCAGCTTGATGCCCTTCTTGTTGATCATCATGGCCACGAACATGCCCAGGAAATAGTTGGTGAAGGTGGCAAGGAAGGCCCAGATCAAGGTCCAGGTCAAAATCTCGCCGAAGGTCGCGGAGTAGGACTGGCCGCCGCCGTTGCCGCCCTGCCAGGACAGCAGGGTGTTGAAGTTGTCCAGACCCACCCAGGTAAAGAGGTTGTTGGAATAGCCGTTATGGGCGCCGTCATAATTGGTGAAGGCCACCAGGATCATGAAGACGATGGGCATAACGGTGAAGATCAAAATGCCCGTCAGGGGCAGGGCCAGCAGGGTCTTGTGGAACTGATCGTCCACCAGGCTCCGCAGGTCGTCTTTGCCGCTCTTGAGCTTCTTGCCGGAGCGGATGATCTGCTCGGAGAGCTTGTTCTGCTTCACATTGACCCGCCAGGTGTAGATAAAGGCGATGATGAAGAAGATGGTCAGCACGCCATAAAGCAGAATTTTAAAGGAGTTGTCGTGATAGTGGGTGGTGTAGGCGTCCAGAAGGGGATCGTAATCCTGGGTCGGTCCCTGGATGCCCAGGGTGCCCAGCATGGACAGCCAGTACCCGCCGCCGGCAAACATATAGACAATGAACACCGCTTCAAAGGCCAGGAACAGCAGGCCCCGGAGGATCTGCCCCCGGGCGATATTTCCGAAGCCCATCACCACGAAGGAGACCTTGGTTTTCCAGTCCCCCTTGGTAAAGGTGGTGACAATGTCCATAAATTCGTCCGCGACTTTTTTGCAGCCGGTCTTGATGAGGTTCACCACGGTCCAGAACAGGGAGGCAATGGCCTTGGGGATCCCGCGGAAGAAGGCCGCGATCTTGTAGGTGAAGCGGTGCCATTTGGAAAGGCGAAGGAATTCCAGATCAGAGTATTGTTTCATCAAATCACCCCTTAAATCAAATTGGCCGGAGCCAGTATGGCTCCGGCCAATCGCATTACCATGTCAGGCTAAGCCAAAAGACTATTCTCTTCTCTTAGTCTCTTATTCGGCGGGGATCAGCGTGATCTCGCCGGTGGCCGCGTTGAGCTGCACATAGTAGGTGCCAGCCTCCGCGACAACATAGTTGCCGCTTTCAGTGGAGGGATCGCCATAGGACACGTCCCAGCTCTTGCCCTGGCGGCACTTCAGCTCGGTGCCGGCTTCCATCTCAAAGGCGTCCTTGGAGGTCCAGATGTCGCCGTCGTTGGTCATCTCGAAGTCCACGTCCCAGCTGGAGCCATTCAGAGCGCCGATGACGGTGAAGGCGTTCCGCACTTCGTCGGACATTTCAAACACGGCCTCGAGGGACGCCTGATACTTCTCCAGAGCGGCCTTCAGGGCCTCGTCGGAACCGTCGGAAGCCTTGATATCAGTGGTGATGACCTTGGCGATATCCCACCAGGAGCCGTTGATGTTGGGCTGCGCGACAGAGTACTCATTCTGAGCCCACAGAGCGTTCAGGGTAGGATCAGCCTGCACGCCGGGATCGGCGATGGCATCCTTGTTGGAGGGGCCCCAGCCGAGGTTGGTGAACCGCTCCAGCTGGCAATCCTTGTTGGTCAGGTACTGGGCCAGCTGATTCAGCACGGCACCCTTGACGGCGTCGGACTGGGGCTTCACGCCCAGCAGCTTATAGCCACGGTAGGAGCCCAGGTGATAGGACTGGCCGTCCACGGTGAAGGAGGGCAGGTCGGCAACGCCGAAGTTGTTGCCCAGCTGATCCTTAATGGTGGAATAGTTCCAGGTGCCGGTGACCACGACAGCGGAGCCGCTGGCGAAGTCAGCATTGCCGGAGTTCACAAAGATGGGAGTGCTGACCAGCTTGTAGATGGCCTTGGCGGCGATCAGACCCTTATCGGAGTTGAAGTCGTCGTCAATGCTGACAAACTCGCCGTCATCGTTGGTGATCCAGTCGGAGTGGCAGCCCACTGCGAAGAAGACGCCGGCGTTGTACCAAGCGTTCTCCAGCTCGTAGGAGAAGTTCTTGTTGGCGGCGACGCAGTCGGCAATGATGTCCTCGAAGGAGTCCACATGCTCCTCGGGGATGACGCTCTTGTCGTAGTACATGAAGTAGCCGTTGTCAGCGGTCAGGGGGTAGCCGTACAGGTCGGAACCGGACTGCACAGCCTGAATGGAGCCAGCCTCGTTGTTGCTCCGCACATAGTCCGCGGCGCCCTGGCCCAGCTTCATCAGCGCGCCAGCCTGGATCAGACGGGACAGCTGGTCCTGGGCGAAGAAGTACAGGTCGCCACCGGCGGAGACGTCGGTGATCATGTTGGTGGCCGCGTCCGCCTCGGAGACGGGCTCGACAGTGGCGTTGATGGTGATGCCCAGGGTGTTGGAGCTGTTAAAGTTCGCGACCTGGGTCTTGGTCAGCTCCACGGCCGCCTCGGGGCACCAAATGGTCACGTCATAGGTGCCGGACAGATCCGCGCCGCCCTGAGAGGGGGGATTGGTCTGCTCGCCGCCGCCCTGAGAGGGGGGATTGGTCTGCTCGCCGCCGCCCTGAGAGGGGGGATTGGTCTCATTGTTGCCGGACGGGCCGCAGGCGACCAGCGTCAGCATCATGACCAGAGCCAAGACAAGCGCTAAGATTTTCTTCATTTTCATTCCTCCATAAGTATAGAATTTTGGATCTTCAAGAACCATTATCCCCGCTTTCAGCGGGGATACGAAAAGGGGTACCCCTTTTCGGCTCCAAATCCTGGCTTATTATAGCAAAATTTCTGGCGATTTTCAACAGGAATCTCTGAATTTTGAATCGGTCTATTAGTAAAAAATCCATGCCGAAATTTGTGCAGTTTATCTATTGACATTTTCGTGTTTTTTGGGGGGTGGACATTCTGGGCCCGTTATCCCGCCGGGAAGAGCATGGCGTCGTCGATCTTGCCCCAGGCGCCGGCCCCCTCGCCCGCGCACCGGACATAGATGCCCACGGTGACGGTCTGGCCCTCCTGGACCTGGAAGCCCTCGATCAGGCCCGTGTCCCAGGAGCCGTAGCCGCTGACGGTCATAGGCGCGGTGGCCACCGTCTCCCCGTCCACCTTCACATAGGCGTAGATGTCCGTCTCACCGCAGTCGCCGCCCATGATGGAAATGGAGAAGCTGTAGCTCCCCGCCAGGCCCTCCACGGTCTGCTCCACGGTGAATTCCACGCTGTTGGCCGCCTGGCTCCAGAAGTGGACGTGCTTATTGCCCGTACGGGAGTCCCCGGCCTTGTCCTCCACATAGAGTTCCTTGGTGGCCTTGAGATTGGTCAGGACCCAGCCGGCGTCCCCGTCCTCGAAGCTGTCATTTTGCAGCAGGTTGGAGGGCTTCACAGTGACATAGCACTTCACAGGCAGCTCCCCGGCGGCGCCGGAAATCTCAAAGGCGCCGCTGCCCTGGCTCATTTTGGCCAGCTCCCCGTCAGTGACATTCCAGGTCACCGCCACCTCCTGGCGGGAATTGTCGGACATCCAGGCGTTCACCGTCTCCGGAAGGGAAATGGTCTCCCCGGCGTTGACGGTGAAGCGGGCGTCCTCCAGCTCCTGGGGAACGATCTCGGCGTCGTTGCCGTAGCGGACCAGGTTGAACACCTGCAGCGACGGCAGGGGGTGGCCCGTGGCGTCGAACAGGGCCTGATTGTCCACGGCGCAGCCGCCGTAGTACTTGCCCGCGTCGTCGGGGTCGTAGCCGGTGGAATAGCTGCTGGCCCAGCCGGAGCCGAACTGCTCCCATTTTTTCTCATTTTCCGCCCGGGAGGCGCCGCCCACGGTGATCCAGGTGCCCTCCCAGTAGGCCACACCGATGCCGTTGCGCATATGGGCCACGGCGTCGATCACGTCCCGCAGGGAATTGGCCTGGCCCTGGACGGTATAGGGGTAATTTTTGGTCACGGCGCTGTCCTGGCTGATGGTGTTGCCGTTGAAATCGGTGTCCTCGGGGGTGTAGGCGTAGGAGGTCTCCACCACCATCACCTTTTTATCATAGGTATCCGCCACGGAGGACAGGACCATGCTCAGATTCTCCAGGGTGCCGTGCCAATAGGGATAGTAGGAGCTGGCGAACACGTCATAATCCACATCGTACCGGGCCAGCTCCAGGGCGTAGGAATCGTAGGCCCCGGCCCGCTCCGGGTTGGCGAAGTGGACCGCCACCATGGCGTCCGGGCAGACCTCCCGCACGGCCCGGCTGCCGGCGTTCATGAGCTTGGTGATGTTGGCCCAGGTGGTCTCGCCGCAGAGGGCGCCGTTGGTCTCGTTGCCCACCTGGACCATGCCCACCACGGCCCCGGCGGCGTTGAGCCGGTTCAGGCAGTCCCAGGTGAAGCGGTAGAGGGCGTCGGCCTTGGCGTCGATGTCCAGATCCTTCCACGCCAGGGGCACCATCTGCTTGCCCGGGTCGGCCCAGAAATCGGAATAGTGGAAGTCTACTAAGAGCTTGATCCCCACCGCCGCGCAGCGCTGGCCGATGAGAATGGCCTTTTCAATATCGTTGTTGCCGCCGCCGTAGCCGTTGCCCTGGGCGTCGTAGGGATGGTTCCACACCCGGACCCGGACGTAGTTGACCCCGCTCTCGGCCAGGGTGGCGAACACGTCCTGCTCCTCCCCGGCAAAGTTATAGTACTTGACGCCGCTCTCCTCCTCGGCAATGACGGAGGACGCGTCCACGCCCATGATGAAGTCCTCGGGCAGGTACTCAACCTTCTCCACATACAGGGGGTTGCCCTCCAGCTTCTCCGTGGGCACCAGGCTTTCTCCCAGCTTCGGCTGGGGAACCGGCGGCTCGGTGGGGGCAGGCGCGGTGGTCTCCGGCGGGGCGGTGGTCCCGGCGGTGGTGGGGGGTACGGAGGACTCCGGGGGCGCGGAGGTCGTCGGAGTCTGGGTCTCCCCGGCGCAGCCGGTCAGCAGGCCCGTCAGGCCCAGCAGCAGCGCCAGAAGCAGGGAAATGCGCTTTTTCATTTTCATATTCATGTCTTTTTCCTCCTCAATTATTTGCAAGCCGGCTCCCCGGCTGGGGGTACTTAGGGAAGCGTCAGTAAAAGCTGGGCAATCTGCTGGGCCAGGCCGTCCTCCAAGTGGACGGAGCCCGTGCCTAAGAACAGGTAATACGGTTCGTCTCCATAGATGATGTAGCTCTTCGCCGCGCCCTGGCCGGTCTCCGGGTCGTAGATCAGCGTCCCCTCCTGCCCGGCGATGGGGTCAAACTGGCCGTCATAGTCCTCGATGGCCGACTGGGGAAGGATGAAAATGTCCCCCTCGTCGATGGTGCCGGTGTCGAACATCACATAATCAAAGGAGCGGACCTGAATCATTTTCAGGCCCTCGGGAAGATGTTCCTCCAGCTTCACCGCCAGGGCGGTGTCCTCAATGGCGGGCACGTTGCAGTAGACCGTCACCTTTTGGGCGGCGGGGGCGTCGTTTACAAAGGTAAAGATCCAGCTCCACACCAGGAAGCTGACCAGCGCCCACAGCAGGAAGGTGTGGAGCTGGGAAAAGACGTTTTTGATGAATTTCATGGTGCCACCTCATAGGCGGCCACATAGCCGTGGACGGTGTACACCGCCGTGGCCCCCGCCTTTTCCAGGGCCTTGGCCCGGTTCTCGCTCACCATGGCGGTGCGGACGGGCCCCGCCCCCCGCAGCTCGATCCGGCGGGCGACGATGCTTTTCTTGATCCGCACCCGCTGGCCGGTCAGGGCGGGCTTGCCCTCCTGCCGGGTCCGCTCCTCCTCCCGGAGCATCTGGGCGTGGGCCAGCTCCCGCCGCCCGGCGGTGACGATAAAGATACTGCCGTAGATCACGATCCAGCCCGCCAGGGTGCTGACTACGATGGCGGCCAGCTCCATCTGCTTGGCCGTCCCGGTGCTTGCCGTAGCCGCCAGGACGATGCAGGCGATCAGCGCGGCGGCGGCCAGGACCAGAAGGCCCACGCGCCACCGCCGGACCCGCCGCTCCAGCCGGGCCAGATCGGCGTCGCTGTACAGCTCTACAATTTTGCCTGTCATAGGCGTGTCCCACCTTTCTTTTCCCATCATAGCACAAAACCGGCGGCGTTACAAGCGGAAAATTTGGCGAATATTGCCAGGCCCGGCGCCAAAAGGAGCCGGCAGCAGCCCGTTTTTTGGCGAATTTTCCGGTCAAACCCCCGCCTTTGCCCCGGAAAACGGGAAAAAAGGGCGGATTTTGGCCTGTGGTGGAAAATTTCAAATCTTCCTTGACGAGGAAAAGGGGCGGGTTTATAATAAAAATAACCAATGGAAGGAGGCCCGCGCCATGCTTTACCGGCTCAACAGCAGCAATTACCACACCTTTTCGGTTTTTGAGGTCCACAAGCTCCCCGCCCGCTCCTACTTCATCCCCTACCCCAACCGGGCCGGGGCCGACGCCGTAACGCTCAAGGAGAAGCGCTACACCTCGCCCAAGGTCCTGTGTCTCAACGGGGAGTGGGATTTTAAATTCTACCCCCGTCCGGCGGAGCTGCCGGCGGTGCTGGACACGGATCGGACCATTTTCGACACCATCGACGTCCCCGCCTGCTGGCAGTTCCGGGGCTATGACCGGCCCTTCTACGTCAACATCCGCTATCAGTTCCCCTATAAGCCCCCCGTCATCCCCACCACCGAAAAGGTGGGCAAGGTCTTCTCCTGGCTGGGGGTGGATCAAAAAATTATGCCCCGGTTCAAGGACCCGGGGGAGGAATACAACTTTGTGGGGGTGTACCGCCGGTTTTTGACCGTGGCCGATTCCTCGAAGCGGTTTACCATCTCCTTCCTGGGGGTGGCCAGCTGCCTGGACCTGTACCTCAACGGGGAATTTGTGGGCTACTCCGAGGGGGCCCACAATATCGCCGAATTTGACCTCACCGGCAAGCTCCGGGGCGGCCAGAACGAGCTTCTGGCGGTGGTCCACCGGTGGTGTACCGGGACCTACCTGGAGGACCAGGATATGTTCCGGAACAACGGCATTTTCCGGGACGTGCTGCTCTTTGAGTCCGAGCGGACCGACCTGTGGGACATCGACGCCAAGACGGAAAAGAAGGAGGACGGCTACCGCCTGACCCTCTCCGCCCAGGCCCTGGCGGAGACGGACATCACCTTCACCCTCTCCGGTCCCGGCGTCCAGCGGAGGCAGACCGTCCACGGCAAAACCGGCTCCGTCACCTTCTCCGGGCTGGAGGTCCGGGAGTGGTCCGCCGAGGACCCGGTCCTCTACGATGTGTACTATGAGACCCCCACCGCCTGCGTCAAGGAGCGGATCGGCTTCCGCACCGTGGAAGTAAAGGGCGATGTGTTCCTGGTCAACGGGAAGAAAATCAAGTTCAAGGGCGTCAACCA
>CANQFY010000062.1 GCA_947600025.1 uncultured Oscillospiraceae bacterium | reverse complement strand
GTATCGTTTATTCGGTACTCCTTTTGGCATTATAAATCACCCCACTTGTTAGACATTATATCACATCGTCTAACAAACGGGGTGCAGTTCAGTTCCTGCTTTCCGGCCGGGCTTTGTTATTTTTCAGTGGAAGCCTGCAAAAATGTCAGGCGAAAATGCCGCTCAGGATCTCGCGGACAGCCTCCATGTGCCCGGGGGTAAAGGGACTCTCCAGCTCCGCCTCGTTGATGAAGGCCAGGAAGGTGGCCTGCTCGGTGTCCAGGCTGTCCACATACAGCTTTAGGCCCTCGCCGGGCGATTTCTTTTCCAGCTGGTACATCTGGAAGGCGGCGTCGTTGCTCACCACATAGCTGATGATATACAGGGGGCTGGTGAAGAAATGGGTGATGTACACAAAGTCCCGGGGATCCCGCCAGGAGCCGATGCCGTAATCCGCGAACACCTGGGCATAGACCGCCCGGATGTTTTCCAGGGTCAGCTCCTCTTGGGACAGGCGGTAGATCCGATGCTCGAAGTCGGCGTAGGCTGCCTGCTCCACGGTGGTGGACAGGCCGTCGGCCATTTTATACTGCTCCAGGTCGTCTCTTTCCTCCCCCACGCATAGGCTCAGATATTCCAGGCCCTGGGAGAAGATCTCCGCCACGTCGATGCCCACGCCGCTGCCGTCGCTGGCGTAGTCGTTGCAGAAGTGGCCGAATTCATGGGCGAAGGTCAGCTGGTCCCCCAGCATCCCCGTGGGATTCAGGAACACGAAGGGCTCGGCATAATTGGAAAGGAAGATCTCAAAGGAGGAGTTGTACTTATTCTCGTCGTAGGTGACGTCGCACAGGCCCAGATCGTTCATGGACTCGAAGGCCTCCTCCACCACGCCGCCCACGGCGTTGGCGGTCTGCTGCACATACAGGCGGGTCAGAGCCTCCGGGCAGCTGCGGTAGCCCAGCAGCCACACGTCGGAGTCGTCCACGACCCGGTATAGATCCACCAGATTGTTTTGGATGTCCGCCATGAGAACGTCGGCGTCCTCGGGGGTATAGTCCCGGCCATAGGTATAGTCGTAGGCAAAGTCCAGATAGTTGTCGTACCCGGCGTAGGCGGCGATCTCCTGCCGTAGGGCCACCAGGTCTACCAGCAGCTGGCCCATCTCCTGGCCGTAGCCGTTGAAGAACTCCTCGGAGTAGTATTCTACATCCAGGGCCTTGGTGGAAAGATCGTAGTACTGAGCCTCCAGATCGGCTTCCCGCTCCATCATGGCGGTGAAGGTGTCGTCCCAGAAGCTGTCGCCCTCGTAGTCGTCGAAAAAGCCCGCGCCAAAATACTCGTCGCCCTCCAGCCGCTCCCGGAAGGAGCACGCCGCCAGGGTGTGGTACAGCTCATCCAGCCCGGCGTCCACCGTGGCGGTGCTGGCCTCGCAGAAGTCGTACTCGTCGCCCCAGTATTCGTCCGTCAGATCGGCACAGTAGTGGATGTAGCTCAGGGCATAGGCGGTGTAAAAATCGCCGTAGGCGCCGTTGTAGTCCCAAATGGCGTCCACCAGCTCTCCGAACCGATTCCCCTGGGAGGCGGCGAGGCACGCGTCCAAAGCGGCCTGATAGGCGTCCAGATCCGGGTGGACGTACTCCATGTCGGCAAAGGCGGTGGGTTCCCATAGTGCTTCCTCATGGGTGGGGCTGTCGTCGGACAGGCCCGTCATGATCAACAAATTTGAAAAATAGCCCTCAAAATCCACGCCGCCGGAGCAGCCGGTGAGCAGCAGCGCCAGGGCCAGCAGCAGGGCAGCCAAAGACCGAAGGTTTCCTTTTTTCATCAAAAATTCCGCTCCCTTCTGTTGCGTCGGTTTCCGGCATCTAGAATACCACATTTTTCGCCTTCACGCAACTGTCAAAAACCGGCGCTCCCAAAAAAACAGAAAATAATCCTTTACATTTGAGGCTTTCCGTGTTAGAATTGTTGCAATCGCAACTGTCATTGGAGGTATCATTATGTCGGAACTGATTCGGGACATCACCGAGATCAACCGCTGCGGCGCCCAGTATCGCGCCGAGTCCCTGGCCCCGCTGGGGCTGAAATCCTGCCACGCCAGCTATCTGACGGAAATTTGCGCCGAGCCGGGGATCTCCCAGGACCGGCTGGCCCAGCGGATCTGCATCAATAAGAGCAACGTGGCCCGCCAGGCGGTGTGCCTGGAGGAGCTGGGGCTGATCGACCGGATCCCCTGCCAGGCGGATAAACGGGTGATGCGGCTGTATCCCACGGAAAAAACCCTGGCCCTGCTGCCCCAGATCCTGAAAATCATGGACGCCTGGGAGGGCTGCCTCACGGCGGATTTTTCCGAAGAGGAGAAGGAGCTGCTGGCCACATTCCTGGGAAAGATGAAGGCCAAGGCCGTCGCCTGGATGGAGGCGCACTGATTTGGTTCAACTGGAACGGTACCTGCGCCCCCACTGGTGGTATATTTTTCTGACCATGGCCATCAAGCTCCTGGCCACGGGGATGGAGCTGTTCATTCCCGACCTGATGGAGGTCATTCTGGACGAGAAGGTCCCCGCTGGGGAGCTCTCCCAAATATATTTATATGGCGGGGCCATGCTTTTGTGCGCGGCGGCCTGCCTGGGGGGCAATATTTTGGCCAACCGGATGAGCGCCGTCAGCTCCGGACGGATCACCCGGGCCATCCGTCACGACCTGTTCTGGCGGCTGGAGACGCTCTCCGCCCGGCAGATGGACCGGCTCACCGTGCCCTCCGCCGAGAGCCGCCTGACCAGCGACACTTATAACATCAACCAGCTTCTGGCCCGGTTCCAGCGGATCGGCGTCCGGGCCCCCATTTTGCTGGTGGGCGGAGTCATTATGACCATGCGGATGGACGCCCCCCTGGCCCTGGTGCTGCTGTGCCTGCTGCCTATCATTGCCGTGGTGGTGTACTTTGTGACCAAGACCAGTGTGCCACTCTATACCCGGCAGCAGTCGGTGCTGGACGGCGTGGTGCGGGTGGTGCAGGAGAACATCACCGGCATCCGGGTCATCAAGGCCCTGAGCAAGACCGAGTACGAAAAAGAGCGGTTCCACGGCGTGAATGAAGAGCTGGCCGCCGTGGATCAGAAGGCGGGGATCATCACCGCCATCACCAACCCCACCGCCTCCCTGACCTTGAACCTGGGCCTGACCCTGGTGGTGGTGGTGGGCGCCTTCCGAGTCCACAGCGGCGCCTGCCTGTCCGGGGTGGTGGTGGCCTTTTTGCAGTACTTCACCATGATCCTCAACGCCATGCTGGGCATCACCCGGATCTTCGTCATGTGGTCCAAGGGGGAGGCCAGCGCCAAGCGGGTGGCCCAGGTCCTGGCCGAGCCCGAGGACCTGACGGCCTTTCCTCCGGCGGAGACGGAAGGGGATCCCGCTCACATCGAGTTCCGGGACGTGTGCTTTTCCTACACCGGGGTGGGGGAGAACATCTCCCATCTGTCCTTCCGCCTGGAGCGGGGCCAGACCCTGGGCATTTTGGGCCCCACCGGCTCCGGCAAATCCACCATTTTAGCCCTGCTGCTCCGGCAGTACGACCCGGATTCCGGGGAAATTCTTATCGACGGCCGGGATATCCGCACCATTCCCTATGAGCAGCTGCGGGAGAAGTTCGGCGTGGCCTTCCAGAACGACTTTATCACCGAGGGCACCGTGGCCGGGAACATCCGGTTCTTCCGGGACCTGCCTGAGGAGGCCCTGACCCGGGCGGCGGAGGACGCCCAGGCCATGGAATTTATCCGGGAGAAGGAGTCCGGCATGGACTCCGAAGTCATGGTCCGGGGCAACAACCTCTCCGGCGGGCAAAAGCAGCGGCTGCTGATCGCCCGGGCCCTGGCGGGGGACCCGGAGATCCTGATCTTGGACGACGCCTCCTCCGCCCTGGACTACGCCACCGACGCGCGGTTGCGCCGCTGCCTGCGGGAGCATTACCGGGACACTACCACCCTGCTGGTGGCCCAGCGGGTCAGCGCCCTGCGCCATGCGGACCAGATCCTGGTGCTCTCCGACGGGGTCGTGATCGGCGCCGGCCGGCATGAGGAACTGATGCGCTCCTGCCAGGAGTACCGCCTGATCGCCCAGACCCAGATGGGCGAGGGAAAGGAGGGCGCCTGATGCCGAATCCCAATATGATCGGCGGGGGCCGGATGACCCGGGGGGAGACCAGCGGGGACCGGCGGCATTTCTCCGACGTGAAGCTCAACGCCCCCAAGCTGCTCTCCCGGCTGTGGCGGTACATGGGCAAGAACCGGCGGCTGGTGATCTTGGCCCTGGTGCTTTCCCTGAGCAGCAGTATGCTCTCCCTCTACGGCCCCAAGCTCTCCGGCCAGGCCATCAACGCCATCGACCTGGGGGCGGGAAAGGTGGATTTTGACACGGTTTTCCGCTGCGCCGTGCTGATGACGGTGTTCTACCTGGCCTCGGCGGGGCTTACATATTTGCTGAATGTGGTGATGATCCGGCTGTCCCGCACCGTGTCCAAGCAGATGCGCCACGACGTGTTTGAAAATCTCACAGCCCTGCCGGTGGCCTTTTTCGACCGGTTCCAGACCGGCGACATCATCAGCACCATCACCTACGACGTGGACACGGTGAACCAGTCATTGTCCTCGGACCTGCTGCAAATTTTGCAGAGCACGGTGACGGTGGTGGTGTCCTTCGTCATGATGCTGACTATCGCCCCCCGGCTTGTGATCATCTTCGTATTCACCATCCCGGTGACGGTGCTGTTCACCCGCTGGCTGGCGGGGCTGGTGCGGCCATTGTTCCGGCGGCGCAGCGCCAAGCTGGGGGAGCTGAACGGTTTTGTGGAGGAGATGCTCTCCGGCCAGAAGACCGTCCGGGCCTATGGCCGGGAGAAGGCCGTGCTGGAAAAATTCGACGAGAAAAACGGCGCCGCCGTGGACGCCTACACCGTGGCGGAGGCCTACGGCACCATCACCGGCCCCTCGGTGAACTTTATCAACAACGTTTCCTTGTCGCTGGTGTGCGTCTTCGGCTCCGTGCTGTTTTTGCAGGGCAAGCTGCTCATTGGAGACCTGTCCAGCTTTGTCCAGTACAGCCGGAAGTTTTCCGGCCCCATCAACGAGGTGGCCAACATCCTCTCGGAGCTGCAAAGCGCCTTTGCGGCGGCGGAGCGGGTGTTCTCTCTGATCGACGCCAAGCCCGAAGCCCAGGACGCCCTGGACGCGGTGGAGCTGACCGACGTGCGGGGAGACGTGGAGCTGAAGCATGTGGACTTCTCCTACGATCCGGGTAAGCCCATCATCAAGGACCTGAGCCTCCATGCCCAGGCCGGGAGCCTGACGGCCATCGTGGGCCCCACAGGAGCGGGGAAGACCACCATCATCAATCTGCTCATGCGCTTTTACGACGTGGACACCCCGGAGGACCGGGGCGGGGTCTATGTGGACGGGACGGACGTGCGGCGGCTGACCCGGGGCTCCCTCCGCCGGGCCTACACCATGGTCTTGCAGGACACCTGGCTGTTCCACGGCACGGTGTACGAGAATATCGCCTACGGCAAGCCCGGCGCCACCATGGAGGACGTGGTGAAGGCCGCCAAGGCCGCCCACATCCACTCCTACATTTCCCGGCTGCCCCAGGGGTACGACACGGTCCTCTCCGACAACGGCTCCTCCATTTCCAAGGGGCAGAAGCAGCTTTTGACCATTGCCCGGGCCATGCTCCTGGACGCCCATATGCTGATTTTGGACGAGGCCACCTCCAACGTGGACACCCGGACGGAAATGCGGATCCAGGCGGCCATGCGGGAGCTGATGAAGGGCAAGACCTGCTTCGTCATCGCCCACCGGCTGTCCACCATCCAGTCGGCGGACCACATCCTGGTCCTGAACGGCGGCCAGGTGGTGGAGCAGGGGACCCATGAGAGCCTGATGGCGGAAAAGGGGTTCTACTACCGGCTGTATCAGTCCCAGTTCGACAGCGGCCAGTGACCAAAAATTGCTGGAACAGGCGCCCGCCGGTCAAGGAAGGATATTCCCTTTTTTCCCCACTTGTGCTATACTATAAAAAATGGCTCATTTTAAGGAGGTCTTCGCCTTGAAGCACCGGATTTTCCAAGGAACCGCCACCGCCCTGATCACCCCCATGACCCCTGCGGGGGTGGACTATGAGACCCTGGGCCGCCTGATCGACTTCCAGCTGGAGGGCGGCGTCAACGCTCTGGTGCCCGTGGGCACCACTGGGGAGAGCGCCACTCTCACCGCCCGGGAGCGGGGGGAGGTCATCCGCTTCACCATCCGCCGGGTGGCGGGCCGGGTGCCCGTGATCGCCGGCACCGGCACCAATTCCACCGCCCAGGCGGTGGAGCACACCCGGGCTGCCTGCGGCGAGGGGGCGGACGCGGTGCTGGTGGTGACGCCCTACTATAATAAGGCCTCCCAGGCCGGGCTCATCGCCCACTACACCGCCATTGCCGACGCCTCGGACAAGCCGGTGGTCCTTTACAACGTGCCGGGCCGCACCGGCTGCAATCTGCTGCCGGACACCGTTTCCGTCCTGGCGGACCACCCCCGGGTCGCGGCGGTGAAGGAGGCCAGCGGCAACATCAGCCAGATCGTGGAGCTTTTCGCCAAGTGCGGCGACCGGGTGGACGTGTACTCCGGGGAGGACGGCATCACCCTGCCCATTTTGGCCATGGGCGGCGCGGGGTGTATTAGCGTTCTGTCCAACGTGGCCCCCAAGCAGACGGTCGCCATGACCGACGCCTTTTTTGCCGGGGACTTGAGGACCGCCGCCGAGCTTCAGTGCCGGCTGCTGCCCCTGATCCGCTGCCTGTTCAGCGAGGTCAACCCCATCCCCGTGAAGGCCGCCGCCGCGGCCCTGGGCTTCGGGGAGGGGTATCTGCGGCTGCCCCTGACCCCCCTGGAGGAGGCCAAACGGACGATATTACTTACCGAAATGAGAAAGCTGGGGATTTTGCCGTGAATGTGATCCTTTGGGGCGCCAACGGCGCCATGGGCAAGCTCCTCTCCGCCCGCCTGGGCGACCAAGTCGCCGGCCGGGTGAGCATCGATGGGGAGGACGGAGCCGCCAGGACCTTTGGGGAGCTTTCCAATCCCCGGGCCGACGTGATCATCGACTTTTCCCACCACAGCGCGGTGGGGGAGGTGCTGGAGGCGGCCAAGAAGCTCTCCTGCGGAGTGGTGATCGGCACCACCGGCCACACTCCGGCAGAGAAGGACTTGATTTTTGCCGCCGCCCGGGCGGTGCCGGTGTTCTACGCCGGGAATATGAGCTTGGGCATCGCGGTGCTGTGCCGCCTGGCCCGCACCGCCGCCGCCTATTTCCCCGAGGCGGATATTGAGATCGTGGAGGTCCACCACAACCGGAAGGTGGACGCCCCCAGCGGCACCGCCCACATGCTGTTCCAGGCCATCCAGGCGGTGCGGCCCCAGGCCCGGGAGCACTGCGGCCGGGCCGGGGAGGGCCGCCGGGAAAAGGACGAGATCGGCATTTCCTCCCTGCGGATGGGGGCCGTGGTGGGCATCCACGAGGTCCACATCTGCACCCCCAGCCAGACCCTGACCCTCCGGCATGAGGCCCATGACCGGGGGATGTTCACCGACGGGGCGGTGGAGGCCGCCCGGTTCCTGGTGGGCAAGACCCCGGGGCTGTACGGAATGGACGGACTTTTGGAGGCGTAGTATGGAATTTTGGCATATGAGCGGGGCGGGCAACGACTTCGTGGTGACAGACGCCCGGGGGAAAGACCTGGATTTTTCCGCCTTGGCCCGCGATCTCTGCGCGAAGACCGGGGCCGACGGCTTTATGGCCTTGGACCATTCGGCGAAAACGGATTTTCGCCTGCATTTTTACAATTCCGACGGCTCCCGGGGGGAGATGTGCGGCAACGGCGCCCGCTGCATCTGCCGGTTTGCCTATGACCGGGGGATCACGGGGCCGGAAATGGTGGTGGAAACCGACGCCGGCCCGGTGCCCGGCTGGCGGCTCTCCGAAAACCAGTACCGGGTACAGATGAATTTACCCTCCCTGGTGGACCGGGACCGGCTGCCGGGGGTGGACTATATCGAGCTGGGCTGCCCCGGCTCCCCCCACGGGGTGCTGGAGGCGGAGGACCTGGAATTTGACCAAATGGAGGCCCGGCGGGCCCGGTCCGCGGCCCTGCGCCGGGACCCGGCCTTCCCCAAGGGGGCCAACATCAGCTACTACCGGCTGCTGTATCCCGGAACGGCCCGGGTGCTGACCTATGAGCGGGGCGTGGAGGACTATACCATGGCCTGCGGCACGGGCTGCTCCTCGGTGGCGGTGAGCCTGTGGCTCCGGGGGCGGCTCCCCGATGGCGCCCTGGAGGCCCGGTGCCGAGGCGGCGTGCTGACCGTCCGGGTGGAGGGCACGGGGCGGACCGTCCAAAAGCTGCTGCTCACCGGCCCGGCGGAGGTCCTTTCGGTATTCACGGACTGAATTTGAGGGAGAGGAGAGAAAAGGCTTGATCCATATCGCCATCGCGGAGGACGACGCCGCCTATGCCAAGGAGCTTCAATCCTTCATCGCGACCTTTCAGAAGGAGTACGGCCAGGAGCTGCACCTGACCCTGTATTGCGACGGCCAGGAACTGCTGGAGGACTACCAGGGCCAGTTTGACCTGCTGCTGCTGGATATCGAGATGCCCCGGCTGGACGGCATGTCCACCGCCCAGAAGATCCGCCTCCGGGACCCAGAGGTGCTGATCCTGTTCATCACCGCCATGCCCCAGTACGCCATCCGGGGCTACGAGGTGGACGCCCTGGACTACATTCTCAAGCCCCTGGCCTATTTTCCCTTCTCCCAGCGGCTCAACCGGGCCATCAGCCGGCTGAAGAGCCGGGCCAAGAATTATCTGATGCTGCCCATCAAGGGCGGCTCCAAAAAGGTGGACGTGGAGAACATCTACTTCGTGGAGAGCCAGGGCCACAATCTGGTGTTCCACACCAACGAGCGGCCCATCGTGGTCCACGGGGCCATGAAGGAGATCGAGGAGAAGCTGGTGCCCATGCACTTCTTCCGGTGCAACAAGGGCTACCTGGTGTCCCTGGCCCATGTGGACAGCGTGCAGGACGGCTGCGCCGTGGTCCACGGGGAGAAGCTGCTGATCAGCCGGGGCCGGAAAAACGAGTTTTTGATGGCGCTGGCAAATTACATGGGCGGGGTGACGCTGTAATGGACGGATTTTTTAGCATTCCCCAGGCGTACCTGGCCCTGGCGGAGTGGCTGGCGGGGCTGCTGTTCCTCTACGGCATGAAGCCCCGGCGGGAGCTGCGGTACAGTATTCCCATCGCCCTATTGTGGCTGCTGGCCCAGGTGTCCTTTTTCGAGCTGACGGATTCCGCGCCTCCGGCGCTGTGGATCCCGGTGGTGCTGGCGGCTCTGATGATGCTCTTTGGATTGCAGCTGGTGCTGTGCGACATGAGCATCCTCCGGGGAATCTACCAGACCATCATGGCCTTCGTACTGTCGGAGCTGGCGGCGGCGACGGCGGATCTGTTCTGGCGGGTCCACTGTATGCTGTGGCGGATCCGGGAGCCGGTGGCCTGGCAGCGGGCGGCGGTGGTGCTGACGGTATATGCCGGGGTGCTGCTGACCATGCTGTTTCTGGTGCGGTATAACCGGAAGAACCGGACGCTGCTGGCGGTGACCGGGCGGGACCTGGCCATCTGCGCCCTGCTGGGGACCACGGTGTTCGCCGTCAGCAATCTGGGCCTGTTCCGCATGGCCATGGGGCGGCCCAACGACATGGGCGCGGAGCTGTCCATTTTCCGGATGGTGGTGGATCTGGGGGGCATGGCGGTGCTGTACGCCTACCACGTCCAGCGGATCGAGGCCCAGGCCCGGGAGGAGCTGGGGGCCATGCAGTACATCCTGGACAATCAGTACGCCCAGTACCGGATCAGCCGGGAATCCATCGAGATGATCAACCGGAAGTACCACGATCTGAAGCACCAGATCGCCGCCCTCCGGGCCGAGCCCGACGCCGCCACCCGGAACCAGTGGCTCGACGAGATGGAGGCGGACATCAAGGCCTACGAGGCCCAGAACAAAACCGGCAACACGGTGCTGGACACCCTGCTGACCAGCAAGAGCCTGTACTGCCAGAAGCACCAGATCGACCTGACGGTGGTGGCGGACGGCAAGCAGCTTTCTTTTCTCAGCGTGATGGACATCTGCACCATCTTCGGCAACGCCCTGGACAACGCCATCGAGTGCGAAATGAAGCTGGAAAACAAATCCCGGCGGATGATCCACCTGACGGTGACGGGGCAGAAGCAGTTTTTGCTTTTGCAGGTGGAGAACTACTGCCCGGAGGACCTGGAGTACCAGGGCGGGCTGCCGGTGACTACGAAAAAGGACCGGGCCAACCATGGCTTCGGCCTGAAAAGCATCCAGCAAACGGCGAAAAAGTACGGCGGCACCACCACCGTGGGCACGGAGGACGGCTGGTTCGTTCTGAAGGTGCTGATCCCCCTGCCGGAGCGGGAGGAACCAAAAAAATAGCGTCGCGCCCGGCCATTTCGGCCGGGCATCGTCATTGTCAACAAAAGAAAACCGCAATTTTTATGCAGGATAACGAGGCGTTTTTCCCCGAAAAAGGGCGAATTTGCAGATTGTGCAAAAAAACGTGCAGTTTGTGCAACACCCCTTTTCAACGGTTGAAATTTATGTTATATTTATTCCGCGATGAGGGCCGAGCGCGCCCTCCAATCGTGAGAGAAGTATTTTTTAAACGAGGAGGAAACCTAATGGAACAACTTATCATCAATTTGCTGGGACCCATTTTCACCGGTATGGGCGCCAGCATGTCCGATGTGGAGACGT
>CANQFY010000061.1 GCA_947600025.1 uncultured Oscillospiraceae bacterium | reverse complement strand
TTTTTACGCGGCGTCTGGATGGTACATGGTCTTCCACTTGCCGGAGAGGGTCCGGCCCACGAAGAATCCGGCCCGGCACACCCAGTCCACCACCATGGCGATCCACACCCCCAGGGCGCCGTAGCCCAGCTGGACGCACAGCACCCAGCTCAAGCTGACCCGGAAGGCAATCATGGAGGCGATGCTCACCACCATGGTAAACCGCACGTCGTTGGAGGCCCGCAGGGCGTTGGGCAGCACGAAGGCCGCCGGCCATAGAAGGATGGAGAAGCCGTTGTGGACCAAAATCAGCTGCCGGGACAGCTCCACCGCCTCCGGGGACAGCTTTCGGTACAGCCCCACCAGCGGCCCACAGAAGACGATCACCAGGGCGCTGGAGATCCCCTGGGCCAGGTAGGCTAGCCACATCAGCTTTTTCAGATAGTACATGGCCTGGTCCGTATCCTGGGCGCCGACGCACCGGCCGATCACCGTCACCATGGCAAGGCTCATGCTCTGCCCGATGATGACCCCCAGGGAGTCGATATTGTTGGCCACCGCGTTGGCGGAGGTCTGATAGGTCAGGGCCAGGGAGGCGATCATGCTCACCACCACCACCCGTCCCAGCTGGAACAGGCTGTTCTCAAAAGCGGAGGGGATGCCGATGTGGAGGATGCGGCCCATCATGCGGGGCTGGATGGATTTCAGGTTCCGGGCCTGGATCCGCAGAGTCTGGCTGGGCCGGGAGGCCAGGGCCAGGATCACCACCGCCGCCACCGCCCGGGAGATCACCGTTGGAATGGCCACGCCCTCCACCCCCATGTGCAGGTGGAAGATGCACAGGTAGTTGCCGCCGACGTTGATGGCGTTCATCAGCAGCCCCACCGCCATGGACACCCGGCTGTTGCCCACGCTGCGGAACAGCGCCGCCCCGGCGTTGTACAGGGCAATGAAGGGGAAGGACAGGGCCGTAATGCGAAAGTAGAGCAGCCCGGCGGACATGACGCTCTCCTCGATGGCGCCGAAGAACAGGGAAAGCATCCCCTTGGCCAGGGCCAGGCACACCGCCATAGCCACCAGGCCGAAGAAGGCCGCCATCAGCACCAGCTGCCCGGCGGAGCGCCGGGCGCTCTCCTCCTGCCGGGCCCCCAGGTACTGGCTGGTGACCACGGCGCCGCCGGTGGCCAGGGCGGCGAAGAGGTTGAGGATCACATTGTTGATCATGTCCACCAGGGACACGCCGGAGATCGCCGCCTCCCCCACGGAGGAGACCATCACCCCGTCGCACATGCCCACCAGGGTGGCCAGGGCCTGTTCAATGATCAGCGGAAAAATCAGCCGCGCCAGGGCTCGGTTGGAAAAAAGGCGCTCTTTTTGCTCTGTCAAGGGAAATCACCGTCCGGATCGATGCTTGGATCAAAAACGCCAATAGTATAACACCGGCGGAATCCGGTTTCAAGGTGAAAAACACCCGAATTTTGCCCGAAAACCCAGGTGGTTTTTGGCTGTCCCGGCGGATAGTCGCATTTTTCACAAATTTCCGCCGCCAGGGAAAGTCTTTCTGTGAATACTCATGAAAAGTTAAAAAATATATGTTTTTCGGATTGATTTTAGGGAAACTTTGGCATACAATATTGAAGGCTCGCTGGGAGCTTTTTGGGACGGAGGGGGTGCTGCCCGGTGCTGAACGTGGTGTTGGTGGAACCGGAGATCCCGCAGAACTGCGGCAATATCGCCCGCACCTGCGCCGCTACCGGCGCGGCGCTGCATCTGATCCGGCCCCTGGGCTTTTCCATCTCCGACGCCGCCGTGCGGCGGGCGGGGCTGGACTACTGGCCCATGGTGCAGATCCGGGACTATGAGAACCTGGCGGACTTTTTCTCCAGGAATCAGGTCCGGCAGATGTGGTGCCTGTCCACCAAGGCCCCCAGGGGGTACAGCGAGGCCCGCTTTGAGGACGGGTGCTACCTGTTCTTCGGCAAGGAGACCAAGGGCTTGCCGGAGGATTTTCTGGAGGCCCACCGGGACTGCTGCCTGCGGCTGCCCATGCGCCCGGAGGCCCGGAGCCTGAACCTGAGCAACGCGGTTGCCATCACAGTCTATGAAGCCCTGCGGCAGCTGGATTTTCCGGGGCTGCGGGACTATGGAAAAATGCGGGGCGAACTGCCCCGATCAAGTGGAGGAATGTGCAAATGAATTACAACAAGAAGTCCATCGAGGATGTGTCCGTCGCCGGCAAGCGGGTGCTGTGCCGCTGCGACTTCAACGTCCCCACCAAGGCGGGGGTCATCACCTCCGACAAGCGGATCGTGGCCGCTCTGCCCACCATCGAGTATCTGATGGACCACGGCGCCAAGGTCATTCTCTGCTCCCACATGGGCAAGCCCAAGGGCGAGTGGAAGCCCGAGCTGAGCCTGAAGGTGGTGGCCCAGCGCCTGTCCGAGCTGCTGGGCAAGCCCGTTGTCATGGCTGCCGACGTGGTGGGCGAGGACGCCAAGGCCAAGGCCGCCGCCCTGAAGGACGGCGAGGTGATGCTCCTGGAGAACCTGCGCTACATGAAGGGCGAGACCAAGAACGACCCCGAATTTGCCAAGGAGCTGGCCAGCATGGCGGATCTGTTCGTCAACGACGCCTTTGGCACCGCCCACCGGGCCCACGCTTCCACCGCCGGGGTGGCGGACTATCTGCCCGCCGTGTCCGGCTACCTGGTGCAGAAGGAAGTCTCCATCATGGGCAAGGCTCTGGCGGATCCCGAGCGGCCCTTTGTGGCCATTCTGGGTGGTGCCAAGGTCTCCGACAAGCTCAACGTCATCAATAACCTTCTGGAGAAGGTGGACACCCTGATCATCGGCGGCGGCATGGCCTACACCTTCTTGGCCGCCAAGGGCTGCGGCGTGGGCAAGAGCCTGCTGGACGAGGAGAAGATCGACTACTGCAAGGACATGATGGCCAAAGCCGAGGCCAAGGGCGTTAAGCTCCTGCTGCCCATCGACACCGTGGTGGCGGACGCCTTCCCCGATCCCATCGACGGGCCTGTGGAAGTGGAGACCGTGGACTCCGACGCCATTCCCGCGGACAAGATGGGTCTGGACATCGGCGAGAAGACCCGGGCGCTGTTTGCCGGGGCCGCCAAGGCCGCCAAGACCGTGGTTTGGAACGGACCCATGGGCGTGTTTGAGAACCCCACCCTGGCCAAGGGCACCATCGCCGTGGCCCAGGGCCTGGCCGAATCCGACGCCGTGACCATCGTTGGCGGCGGCGACAGCACGGCTGCCTGCGAGCAGCTGGGCTTTGCCGACAAGATCACCCACATTTCCACCGGCGGCGGCGCGTCTCTGGAGTTCCTGGAGGGCCTGGAGCTGCCCGGAATCGCCTGCCTGGAAGACAAGTAAAAAATTCCCCCCATTTGCCCGGCCGGGGGAGCCTCCCCCGGCCGGCCTTTTGACCAAGCCATAACATAGAAAATTCTCATCGGGTCAATCCCGGATGTCAACATAATAAAGGAGTATCATTTATGAATAGAAAATATCGCAGAACGGTGATCGCCGGCAACTGGAAAATGAACAAGACCCCCAGCGAGACCAAGGAGTTTATGACCGCCCTGAAGGGGATGCTGCCCCGGGGCCGGTGGTGTGACATTGCCCTGTGCGTGCCCGCCGTGTGCATTCCCGCCGCCGTCCGGGCCATGCGGGAGACCCGGGTGAGCATCGGCGCGGAGAACTGCAGTCCCAATCCCTCCGGGGCTTACACCGGGGAGATCTCCACGGGGATGCTGCTGGACGCCGGCTGCAAGTATGTGATCATCGGCCACTCCGAGCGCCGGGCCATGGGCGAGACGGATCAGCAGATCAACGCCAAGGTCCTGGCGGCGCTGAACGCCGGGCTGATCCCCATTTTGTGCTGCGGCGAGAGCCTGGAGCAGCGGGAGGCTGGGATCACCAGCGAGTGGATTGCCATGCAGATCAAGCTGGCCCTCTTGGGCGTGCCCGAGGACAAGATCCGCAAGGTGGTCATTGCCTACGAGCCCATCTGGGCCATCGGCACCGGCCGGACGGCCACCCCGGAGCAGGCCGAGGAGGTCTGCGAACATATCCGGGTGGTGGTGCGCAAGCTATACAGCTCCAAGAACGCCCGGGCGATCTCCATTCTCTACGGCGGGTCCATGAACGAGAAGAACGCCTATGAGCTGCTGGCCCAGCCGGATATCGACGGCGGCTTGATCGGCGGCGCCTCCCTGGTGCCGGAGAAGTTCGTCCAGATCATCGAGGCCGCCAACCAGCCCACGGACTAATCGGTGGCGTGCCGCCGCGGCGGGCCGCCGCCGTCAATGCGCGCCGGGTCTGGCAATAACTGATTCATCTGCTGGGCCTGCCCGGTATCGATTTGGCGATATCCGCGGCCCGAAAAGCCTCCATATCAAAGGAGCAAAAAGCATGAACACCCTTCTTCTGCCCGCCGTTGATCCCCGGACGCCGGAGATCGCGGCGGCGCTGATCCGGGACGGGAAGCTGGTGGCCCTGCCCACGGAGACGGTCTACGGCCTGGGGGCGGACGGCCTCAATGAAGAGGCGGTGGCGGAGATTTTCCGGGTCAAGGGCCGTCCCCAGGACAATCCTTTGATCCTCCACGTCACCGGCATGGCCCAGGCGGAGCGGTACTGCCATTCCATTCCGGCTTGGGCCTACACCCTGGCGGCGCGGTTTTGGCCCGGTCCCCTGACCATGGTCCTGCCCGCCCGGGACTGTATTCCGAAACGCACCACCGCCGGGCTGGACACGGTGGCCATCCGCTGCCCGGAGACGGCGGTGACCCGGCGGATCATTGAACTGGCGGGAACGCCCATCGCGGCGCCGTCGGCCAATCTCTCCGGCAAGCCCTCCACCACCACCGCCCAGCATGTGCTGGCGGATCATGACGGCCACATTCCGGCGGTGGTAGACGGCGGCCCCTGCCGGGTGGGGGTGGAATCCACCATCGTGGACCTGACGGAGGACACGCCCCGCCTGCTCCGCCCTGGCGGCGTTTCCCGGGAGGCGCTGGAGGCGGTTTTGGGCAGCCTCCAGGTGGACCGAGCGGTGCTGGGAAGCATCGACCGGGACGTGGTGGTGAAGGCCCCCGGCATGAAATACCGCCACTATGCCCCCCAGGGCAAGGTGATTATCGTCCGGGGGAGCAGTCAGGCGGCGGCCCGGTACGTCCATGACCATTTTGCCCCCGGGGACCGGGTGCTGTGCTTCCAGGAGGAGCTTCCCCTTTACGGGGACTGCCGGCCCCTGGCCTATGGCCGGGAGGCGGAGCCGGAGACTCTGTCCGCCGGCCTTTTTGCCGCCCTGCGGGAGCTGGACAGCCCCCAAATCCAGAGAATTTTCGCCCGCTGCCCCGCCGGAAATGGCGTGGGCTTCGCGGTGGCCAACCGCCTGGCCAAGGCGGCGGCTTTCACCTATGTGGACGCGGAGGCGGAGTCATGATCGTTGGCATCACCGGCGGCACCGGCTGCGGAAAGTCCACGGCTCTGCGGGCGGTGTCGATTTTGGGCGGACTGTGCCTGGACTGCGACGAAATTTATCATCAGCTGCTTACCACCGACCCCCCGCTGCTTGCCGCCATCGAGGCCCGGTTCCCGGGCACGGTGGAGAATGGAACCCTGCTGCGGCGGAAGCTGGGGGCCCTGGTCTATGGGGATCCCCAGGCCCTACAAGATCTGAATCGGATCACCCACGGGGCGGTAAAGGCCCGGATAGAGGCCATTTTGCGGGAAAAGCAGCCCTCTTTTGCCGCCATCGACGCCATTGCCCTGTTTGAAGGGGGCTTGGCGGCGCTGTGCGACGTCACCGTGGCGGTGACCGCCCCGCCGGAGGACCGGCTGGCACGGATCATGGCACGGGACGGCGTGACCCGGGACTATGCCCTGGCCCGGATCCAGGCCCAGCAGCCGGCGTCGTTTTACCGCGCCCGGTGCGATCACTGCCTGGAAAACCGAGGCACGGAGGCGGAATTTTTGGAGACATGCCTGGTTTTTTTCCGAAAACTGGCCACCCTATAATGAAGAAAAATATGTGAATAGGAGCGAACACCATGACGACTGACGAACTGCGGGAAAAACTCACCTACACCAAGAAAAACGGCTACACCCTGCTCACGCCGGAGCAGCGGGCGGAGATGAACGCCTACGCCAAGCGGTACGCCGCCTTTATGGACGCGTGCAAGACCGAGCGGGAGGCCACCTCCTGGGCGGAGGCGGAGGCCAAGGCCAAGGGCTTCCAGCCCATGACCCCCGGCAAGGCGCTGAAACCCGGCGACAAGGTCTATCTGAACAACCGGGGCAAGAACATCTACCTGGCGGTGATCGGCTCCGCCCCCCTGGAGGAGGGCATGAATCTCTGCGCCGCCCACATCGACTCCCCCCGGCTGGACCTGAAGCCCATGCCGCTGTATGAGGACAGCGAGTTTGCCTATTTCAAGACCAATTACTACGGCGGCGTGAAGAAGTACCAGTGGCCCACCATTCCCCTGGCCCTCCACGGCGTGGTCAGCCTGAAGGACGGCAGCGTCGTCACCGTCAAGGTGGGCGAGGATCCGGAGGATCCGGTGCTGTTCATCACGGACCTGATGATCCACCTGGCCCGGGAGCAGATGCAAAAGTCCCTGGCCGAGGGCATCACCGCCGAGCAGCTCAATGTCCTGCTGGGCACCGAGCCTCTGGAAGGAGCGGGCGCGGACCTGGTGAAGCTGAACATCCTGCGGATCCTCAATGAGAAGTACAGCATTACCGAGGCGGACTTCCGCTCCGCCGAGCTGACCATGGTGCCCGCCGGCAAGTGCCGGGAGGCGGGTCTGGACCGGAGCCTACTCAGCGCCTACGGCCATGACGACCGGGTCTGCGCCTACGCCGCCCTGGAGCCCATCCTGGAGCTGGAAAACCCCGTCCACACCTGCCTGTGCCTGCTGGCGGACCGGGAGGAGATCGGTTCCGTGGGCATTTCCGGGATGCAGAGCCGGGCCTTCGACACCTTTGTGGCGGACATCTGCAAGTCCATGGACGCCGACCCCAACCAGGTGCTGAAAAACTCCTTCTGCCTCTCCTCCGACGTGGCCAACGCCTACGACCCCACCTTTGCCGACGCCTTTGACCGCCGGAATACAAGTTATGTTAACTATGGCGTCGCCATCATGAAATATACCGGCCATGGCGGCAAGAGCGGCGCTTCCGACGCCTCCGCCGAGGCCCTGGGCCATGTCCGCAAGGCCCTGGACGGCGCCGGGGTCCTGTGGCAGATCAATACCATCGGCCGGGTGGACCTGGGCGGCGGCGGGACTGTCGCCGGCTTCATGGCCAACCGGAACATCGTCACCGTGGACGCCGGTGTGCCTCTGCTGGGGATGCACGCGCCCATGGAGTTGGTGGGCAAGCTGGACGCCTATATGATGATGAAGGCCAGCCTGGCCATCTACGAGGTGTAATGGAACCGCTCCGGCGGGGAAAACCGCCGGAGCGTTTTTTTACTTGCCATGGACGGATGGAGCCGCGGCGGTTTTTTCAATTTTGAGGTATGATGCGAAGCGCCGAGTGGGCGGCCTTTGATCTCCAAACAAAAAGGGGGCAAGGTAGTGCGCAGTCCCTGTTCTGCGCCCTGACATAAGTGATCGCCATGATTTTGAGCATCCACAGCCTTTGCTTTTTGGGACGTAGCCCTGCCAGTATAATGCATTACGCACCCGTCATGGCTAGAAGCATCTGTCCGTTTTGAAGCTGATCATACTGCTCCTCCACTTGTCTTTCCAGTTTCAAATAATCAACTTTACCAAGTGAGGTTAAAGGTAATGCAGACGCAAAGAAAAACTTCTGTGGAACAGCACGTTCCGCCAAGTCCGCATAGCAATTCGCTTGAATACTTTTAAGTAACTGCTCATTGTCTACGTGTGGATTCTTAGCCACAATAACGGCCACGGGAATTATGCCAAGCCCAGGTTTGTTATACTTTACCACAGCGCAACTATGCACGTTTTCAGTCTTTTGTATCGCTTGCTCGACAGCAGCGGGATATATTTTAAATCCATCGAACCGAACAATTAGCCGCTTAATCCTTCCGTCGTGATAAACAAATCCTTCATCTGTAATGTGTCCAAGGTCCCCAGTATGCAGCCATTTTATCCCATCTTTGTGTAAGCGAATCGTTTCCTTGGTCAAATCCTCGCGATTGAGGTAGCCAATCATCATTCCTGGACCAGATATACAGATTTCGCCTGTTTCCCTATATGTACATTCTTCCCCTGTCTCAGGATTAACGATTTTAAACGTCGTGCAAACGAGGGGAATCCCAACACTGCCCGGTCGATGAGCCTCTGCCCA
Organism: uncultured Oscillospiraceae bacterium; assembly: GCA_947600025.1. Classification (GTDB taxonomy): domain Bacteria; phylum Bacillota; class Clostridia; order Oscillospirales; family Oscillospiraceae; genus Faecousia. The sequence goes on along the minus strand of CANQFY010000061.1, from coordinate 2,540 downwards.
ACTCACGCAGGCAGTTGCGCTCATTTCCGACATACCATAACCACTGTCTATCTGAGCTTTAGAATTATGGTTGGCGAGGAAACGGTTAATTCTTTCTTCCATTGCGACATTCATGCTATCACCACCGCAAGCAGCGGAGAGCAAATATGACATATCCTCTTGGACTAAACGCTGGTCCGTAAGTATACTTTCCCAAAAACTAGGAACCCCCATAACGTAGGTGGGCTTATATTTATGCAGCAGTGAACCAAATTCCTCCGCCTGAAATTTAGGACACAATTCTACTGAAACGCCAAGTGTCAACGGCATATGTATAGATGCGCACAGTCCATACGAAGCAAAAGGAGGTATAATATCAAGAAGCGTCTCCCCACGCTTTGGCCGTACCAGCATCCTATATTGATGGGCAATTGCGTTTATTGAACTATTGGATAGCATAATCCCTTTCGGATTTCCTGTCGTGCCACCAGTATGGATTATCGCCGCAATGTTATCTCCTGAGACAGTGCCGAGTTTAATTTTGCCGCAATCTCCTTTTTTCATAAAGGCCGACCAGCTCATATGATTTTCATTCAAGTCGGGTTGCGTCTTAGAAGTTAATCCCGCCATCATCCGAAGATACCACGGTGCAGAAAGGAATGCTGAGACATATACAATTCCCTTGGGACAGATTTCAGAAGGTATATGGATAAATTTTTCATAGCATCCATCATATGTAATCAACAATGACGCAGGAGCTTCTTCAAGGCAATACGCTAACCCGTTTTCGTTATATCGTGGGTCCAGCAGGTTTGGAACCGCTCCTAATCGATTCAGCGCATAAATTGTGTAGATTGCCTCCGGCGTCGAAGGCATACAAACCGCTACAATATCCCCCGGTGATACTCCCAGGGCGGCAAGCGCCTTTGCTGTCTTCTCAATATTTTCAAACAGTTTTCCATATGTTATTTTAGTTCCCAAATAACAAAGTGCGGTATCATGTGAATAACAGATATTATTATCATAGAGATATTTGTATATTGTACAATTCGGTAATGGGGTACTTTTTTCTTCCTCCGAATAATATTTTAGCCAGGGCTTATCGACAGATGGATATCCTGTCATTTTGGTTTCTTCTTGCATGCTTTGATCCTCCTCAAAATAAAAAATGCGTGGCCTCGCATGAAGCCACGCACGAAAAATGCACGGCTCCAATTGCTGCCACACAACTTCAAACATACGCAAAGAAAGTATGCCGAAAAGAGCATGCATTTTTACCAAATGTAAAATGCATACTTTCTCTGCGTTTTATACCTATGAAGTTGTGTGGCAGGTTTATTATAGCATACCGGGGAGAACTTGTAAAGCATAAAGAAACGAAAAAGGCGCGAACATGAGCGCTTTTGTTCTGTTTCCCTGTTTTCATTGTGTTTCATGGCGCGGCGGCGTTCCTTTGCCGCAAGTGCGGCAGGTGGGACGACCCTTCCGATTTTCCCAGGAAAACGGACAAACCGGGGCGAATAGAGTTGCCATGGAGGTGAGGCGTATGAACGCCGCCGTATGGCTGATGCTCAGCGGGCTGCTGTATTCTCTACAGCTGTCCAGCGGGAGCTTTCCCCGGCCCCTAACGGCTCAAGAGGAGCAGCACTACCTGGCCCTGGTCGCCCAGGGGGATCTGGAGGCCCGGAATATTCTGATCGAACGGAACCTGCGCCTGGTTGCCCACATCATGAAAAAATATTACACCCAAACCGCCGACCAGGAGGATCTGATCTCCATCGGCACCATCGGGCTCATCAAGGGGATTACCACCTTTGACGCGGCCAAGGGCGTGCGGCTGGCCACCTATGCCGCTCGGTGCGTGGAAAACGAGATCCTGATGTACTTCCGCAGTCAGCGCAAGTCCAGCCAGGACGTGTCGCTGTCGGACTACATCGAGACCGGGGCGGACGGGGCGGCCCTGTCTCTCATGGACGTGGTCAGCGACGACGAGGACCTGCTGGAACGGGTGAGCAGCCGGGAGACCCGGCAGGAGCTGCTCCAGGCGGTGGACCGGTGCCTGACGGAGCAGGAGCGGCAGGTGATCGTCATGCGCTACGGTCTGGGCGGACGGGCGCCCAGCCGCCAGCGGGAGGTAGCCCAGGCCATCGGCATCAGCCGGAGCTACGTCTCCCGAATTGAGAAGCGGGCCCTGGAAAAGCTGCGGCGGGCGCTGGAGGAGCCGTAAAAACCCGCCGTTTTAAAACGGCGGGTCAGTCCGTCAAAGAATCCCTGTTTTCAAGAAGCGAAAACAGGGATTCTTACCTGTTCATAGATCCCATCCCACGCCACACTGTCATGTACATTTCCAGCAGTTACCTCTACGCCCAATATGAACCCTCTCTTGTCACGGTACTGTCAAGAGTTATGCGCAAATTTAAAAAGGTCTGGTAGAAATCCGTTATCTTAGGCGGTTTCACCGCCGTGTCTATCTCACAGCGGACGGGGTGCGAGGGGTCAAGGGCGGCGCAGCCGCTTGCCTTGCCCTTGACGCCTCACGGCCTGTCTGCTAGCCTGCCAGC
>CANQFY010000060.1 GCA_947600025.1 uncultured Oscillospiraceae bacterium | reverse complement strand
TACTACAAGTTCACCGTCGTGGCCGAAAACGACCAGACCGGCGAGCTGCTGGTGGAGAACGCCGACGCCTCCCTCCGGGCCAACTTCAACGCCCTGAGCCTGAAGGCCGGGGAAGAGGTCACCATTTCCAACACCTTCACCGCTGAGAAGTCCATCGACGTTCCCGTGATCCGGATGCAGATCGGCTGCCCCGATCCCAGCGCCGCGGCGGGCATGAGCAACACCATTACCGTCACCAACCTGGAGTTCGGCAAGCTGGAGGGCGACCTGGAGACCGTCAAGACCATCGACTCCTTCTCCGTTCCTCGCACCGCTGACGACTACAGCTGGGGCACCTACAACGGCACCGATGAGGACAACGAGCTGGGCGTGGGCACCATCTGGACCCAGGACGGCAGCCTGTTCTACCGCATCGACCAGGGCGGTACCGTCGACTGGCACAACAAGCTCTACATGAACCTGAACCTGCCTGCCGACAGCTACTTCACCGTGGAGATCACCGCCAAGGCCAGCCAGCCGGTTTCCTGCGGCTTCTTCCTGAACCCCGCCGGCAGCTGGGACCCCAGAGTTTCCGAGTCCATCGACTTCACCACCGAGGAGCAGACCTTCACCTTTGAGACCACCGACACCCTGATTCTGGAGATGCCCTTCGAGATGCTCTTCCAGTTCGGCTCCGCCGACCTGGCCGGCATGGGCGAGGTCACCATTGAGATCACCGGAATCACCATTTATCAGAGAAGCGTCATGTAAACCAACCCAAACGGGCAGAGGGGATGCACATTCCATCCCCTCTGTTCGACTAAATACCGCAGAAAGGATTGACTGACCATGAAAAAATGGCTGTTGGCGCTGCTGCTGGCCCTGGCGTTGACCTTGACCGCCTGCTCCACCACCGAATATACGGTCCGCTTCGACCAAGCCTCCGCCGGGACGTCTATCCAGGAGCAGGTCGTCCGCTCCGGCAAGACCCTGGAGGTCCCCGCGGAACCTTCCAAGGAAGGCTATGTGTTCCTGGGCTGGTTCCAGGACGCGGGCCTGACCAAGCCCTTCGACGTGGCCCAGGACCAGGTGGAGGGGGACATGACCCTCTACGCCGGCTGGGACCGGGACACCGGGGACACCCCCACCGACTCCGGCAACGACAAGGACTTCTCCTCTCTCCGCAGCCCCGGCAGCCAGGAGGAGGCCTACGAGTACAGCGCCTTCTTCCTGCCCGCCGTGGACGGCACCAGCCAGCCCTATGTGGGCGACCCCATGCCCTACTATGAGGACGGCACCTATTACATCTACTACCTGAAGGAGGCCGGGGACTCCTACAATCACTCCGTGTACCTAGCCACCACCACCGATTTTCTGACCTACACCGAGTACGACGATCCCGTGCTGGAGGCCAACCACAACGGCGGCCAGGACAGCTGGATCGGCACCGGCTCCGTGGTGAAGGTGGGGAGTAAATACTACTTCTTCTACACCGGCCACGGCAATGGCGACGTGCTGGAGTACGCCGAGAAGGTCATGGTCGCCGTGGGCGACACCCCCACCGCCTTTGAAAAGCTGGAGGGCTGGGAGATCACGCCGCCGTCGGACCTGGGCCAGAAGAACGACTTCCGGGACCCCCAGGGCTATGTGGACCCGGCCAGCGGCAACATCATCCTGACCATCACCGCCTCCCAGCAGGGCACCGCCCGGATCTTGAAGTACACCCTTTCCCCGGATCTGGAAGAGGCCCACTATGACGGGGTGATCTTCACCAACGACGAGGCGAAAAACGGCGATTTCTGGAACCTGGAGTGCAGCGACACCTTCCAGATCGGCGACACCTATTACATCACCTACTCCGCCCAGGACGACACGCTGTGGTACGCCACCGCCAGCGCCCCCTACGGCCCCTACGGCGACCCCGTCCGGCTGGACGGCAAGCTGTTCTACGCCGCCAAGCATGTGGAGGACGGGGAACACAAGTACATGGTGGGCTGGGCCCGCCGGAGCGAATCCGTCTCCTCCACCCAGGATGTGTCCGGCTGGGCCGGGAATCTGGCGGTGCAGGAGCTGGTGCAAAATGAGGACGGCACCCTGGCCCTGGCCCCGGTGCAGGCCGTAGTGGACAGCTTCTCCCTCCGCCGGACCCTGCCCTGCGAGGGCGGCACCCATGTCTTCGTGGACGCCGGCTCCGCCTACAACTATGCCGACGCCTTCACCTGCTATGAAAGCTTCCTCCTGAAGGGCGAGTTCACCTTCACTGGGGAGGGCACCTTCGGCCTGAGCTTTGACTACAACGGCCGGCAGGACAAGAACAAATTCATCGTCCTCTCCCCCGCTGACGGGACGCTGTCCCTCCAGTTCAACGAAGGCGGCACCATGATCACCGAGACCGCCGTCACCCTGACCCCGGGCCAGACCTATTCCTTCACCTACGTCCAGGAGGGCTCGGTGGGTATCTTCTACATCGACGGCCTGGCGGCCCTGACCGTTCGGCTCTACGGCGCCAGCGGCAAGACCATTCGAATCTTCGCGGAAAACAACACGGTCCTGTTCACCTCCCTCCGGGAGTACACAAGACCCTGACGATCAGAAAAGGGGCGTGCATCCATGCACCAGATTTTTTCAGTTGACAGCCCGCTGATGAGCGCGCTGACCAGGATCGGCGACTGCATCTGCCTGAGCGTGCTGTGGGTGGTATTTTCCCTGCCCATCTTTACCATGGGCCCGGCCACGGCGGCCCTCTACGCCGCCGCCTACCACACCATCCGCATGGACGAGGGCAGGCTGTGGCAGCGCTTCTGGGGCACCTTCCGGGAGGAATTTAAGCGGGCCGCCCTGGTGGGGCTGATCTCCCTGGGGATCATGGCCCTGCTGACGGTGGATGTGTTCGTGTTCCGGGGCATCAATCTGTCCGGAGAGCCGTTGGGCTGGCTGTACTATGTGGCGCTGTTCATCTGGTGCGCCGCCCTGACCTGGACCATCTACATGGCCGCCTATACCGCCCGGTTCACCGGCAGCGTCCGGGAGACCCTGAAATTCGGCTATCTGCTGATCCTCCTGCACCCCCTGCGGGCGCTGACGGTGCTGCTGATCGCCCTGGGCGGGCTGGCTGTAATCCTGATGGTGCCCTTCCTGCTGCTGGCTCTGCCGGGAGCTGGAATACTGCTATGCACCTTCCCCCTGGAGAAGGTCTTCCAGGCCCATCTGCGGCCGGAGGACCGGATCCAGGTCGTCACCGAATCGGAGGAACCCACCGATGATTAGTAAAGAACTTCAAAAAGCCCGGGAATTTGAGGCCCACTACGGCCCCTTTATTCCCGACGACCAGCGTCCAGCCTTCCACGTCACCCCCACCATCGGCTGGATGAACGATCCCAACGGATTCTCCTTCTATAAAGGAGAATACCACCTCTTTTACCAGTACCACCCCTATTCCAACGAGTGGGGTCCCATGCACTGGGGCCACGTCAAATCCAAGGACCTGATCCGCTGGGAGCGGCTCCCCGCCGCCCTGGCCCCGGACCAGGAATACGACCAAAACGGCTGCTTTTCCGGCAGCGCCGTAGAGCTTCCCGACGGGCGGCAGCTGCTGGTCTACACCGGCGTCCGCCAGATCCGGGAGGAAAACGGCATCCTCCGGGACCGGCAGACCCAGTGCGTGGCCGTTGGCGACGGGCTAAACTACGAAAAATATGAACTCAACCCGGTGATCTCCGCCAAGGACCTGCCCGCCGGGGGCAGCGTCTGCGACTTCCGGGATCCCAAGATCTGGAAGGAGGGGGACACCTACTACCTGGTGGCGGGCAACCGGACGCCGGACGGCAGCGGGGCCATTCTGCTCTATGAAAGTCCGGACGGCTTTGCCTGGCGCTACGCCGGGGTCCTGGCCGCCTGTCACAATCAGTACGGCCGGATGTGGGAGTGCCCGGATTTCTTCCCCCTGGATGGGAAGTACGTCCTGCTCACCAGTCCCCAGGAGATGACCGCCATCGGCCTGGAATTTCACGCCGGCAACGGCACCCTCTGCCTCATCGGCGAATTGGACCAGGCGCGGAAGCATCTGCTCCGGGACAATGTGCAGGCCATCGACTACGGCCTGGACTTCTACGCCCCCCAGACCCTCCAGACCCCCGACGGCCGCCGGGTGATGATCGCCTGGATGCAGAACTGGGAGACCTCCAAGTGCCAGGCCCTGGGCATCCGCTTCTTTGGGGAGATGACCCTGCCTCGGGAACTGAGCATCCGGGACGGCCGGCTGATCCAGACCCCGGTGCGGGAGCTGGAGCGCTACCGGAGCTATCAGATCCTCTACAAAAACGTCCTGGTCTCCCGGATGACCACCCTGCAAAACGTCCGGGGCCGGACGCTGGACATGACCATCACCCTCCGCCCGGTCAGCGAAACCAGCACCTACCGCTGGTTCAAACTGAACGTGGCCGGGGACGGAGAGCACATGACCACCGTCCGCTTCAAGCCGGACTGCAACACCCTGCGCATCGACCGCACCCGCTGCGGCTTCCCCCACGACATTGTCAACGTCCGGGACTTTATGGTGCGTCCCCGCCGGGGGGAGCTGAAGCTTCGGGTCATCCTGGACCGGCACAGCATGGAGCTGTTCGTCAACGACGGGGAGCAGGCCGCCACCACCATGATCTACACCGACCCCAGCGCCGACGCCATCAGCTTTGAGGCCGACGGCAGCGTTCTGATGGACGTGGAAAAATACGACCTGGTATGCGAAGGAGGAGCCCAATGAGCGCGGAATTTGACGTGGTGGCCCTGGGAGAGCTGCTGGTGGACTTCACCGCCCACGGCCAGACGCCCCTGGGCGACCCCCTCTTTGAGGCCGATCCCGGCGGCGCCCCCTGCAACGTGCTGGCCATGCTGAAAAAGCTGGGCCGCGCCTGCGCCTTTGTGGGCAAGGTGGGGGACGATCTATTTGGCCGCCACCTCCGCTCCGTGGTGGAGGAGACGGGGATCGACCTGACCTACCTGGCGGCGGACCCCGCCGCCCACACCACCCTTGCCTTTGTCCAGACCTTTCCCAATGGGGACCGGGATTTTTCCTTCTACCGGGACCCCGGGGCCGATATGCTGCTGACCGAGGAGGAGGTGCCGGCGGACATCGTCGCCCGGTGCCGCATTTTCCACTTTGGCTCCTTGTCCATGACCCACTCCGGGGTCCGGGCGGCCACAAAAAAGGCGGTCGCCTGCGCCAAGGCAGGCGGCGCCTATATCTCCTTCGATCCCAATCTCCGGCCGCCCCTCTGGTCCAGCCTGGAGGAGGCAAAGGAGCAGATCGATTGGGGCCTGGGTCAGTGCGACGTGCTGAAAATCGCGGACAACGAGCTGGAATTTATGACCGGCCAGACGGATTTTGACCTGGGCGCGGCCATTCTGCGGCAACGCTATCCCAATATCCGCCTGCTCTGCGTGACGGCGGGGGCCGAGGGCAGCTTCGCGTACTATGAAAAGGAGCGGGTCTTCGTCCCGGCCTTCCGGCTGGGCGGCACCATCGAGACCACGGGAGCCGGGGACACCTTCTGCGCCTGCGTCTTGGACGGGGTGCTGCGCAACGGCCTGGAGCGTTTGACCGCCCAGGACTTAACCGCCATGCTCCGCTTCGCCAACGCCGCGGCCTACCTGGTAACCACCCGGCGGGGCGCCCTGCGCTCCATGCCGGAAAAGCAGCAGGTCCTGGACCTGCTGCGACAAAATGCCTAATCCATTTTTTGGAGGAACGACATGAAAACAAGTAAGAAATACATTGCCCTGCTGTGCCTGGCCGCTTATCTGATCCTGCTGCTGGCGGCCTGCGGCCCGAATACCCCTACCGCATCTACCGGCGGCACCACCGCCTCCACCCAGCCGTCCCTGCCGGAACATTGGAGCGCCACTGAGACGGGTCTTTCCTTTGACGGCAAGACCTGGGACAGCTACTATTTCAGCGGCGAGACCATCTCCGATCAGGACTTCCAATACGCCGCCGACGTGACCTTCGCCGATGGCGACACGGGCCTGGCGGCCCTGGTCTTCCAGTCCAATGCCGACCACGACAGCTGCTATGTGGCCAGCCTCAGCGCCCTGACCGACCGGGCGGAGCTTTATAAGGTGGAAAACGGCCAGCAGATCCCCCTGGGACGGGAAGTGCCCGTGGAGGAGCAGAGCAGCTACCACATGCAGATCACCATGATCGACAGCCACATCGCCTTTTTTGTGGACGACACCCTGATTTGCAGCACCGGCGACTACATCATGGCCCAGGACTTGGGACAGAACGATGTTTTGATGTCCGGCCTGTACGGCCTGTGCGCCAGCGACGGCGCCATGACCTTTGAAAACATCGCCCTCACCGTCTACGATGCCGGCTCCGCCCCGGTCCTCACCAGCCTCTCCCTCCAGGCTCAGAGCGGCGAAGTGGAGCAGGCGGAGAATATGCTCTCCAACGGATGGTATGTCTATCAGCAGTACGTCTCCAATGACTGCGACGCCGTGACCATCCAGACCGAGACCGCCGGCGGCGCGGAGGCCCTGATCCTCTCCGCCACTGGGGAGACCGTCACCGGCCCCGCCGCCCTGAATCCGGGCCAGAATCAGTTCCAGATCTTCACCTCCAAGGACGGGCAGTATCAGCTGGCCTACCGGCTGAACATTCTCCGCCGGGGCGAGGAGGAATACTATTCCGAGCAATACCGGGATGTGTACCACTACTCCGTCAAGGAGGGCTGGGGCAACGATCCCAACGGCCTGTTCAAGCTGGGGGACACCTGGCACCTGTTCTACCAGTTCTACCCCGGCGGCACCGACTGGGGCGCCATGCACTGGGGCCACGCCACCAGCACCGATCTGATCCACTGGGAGGACAAGGGCATCGCCTTCTATCCCAATGAATACGGCACCATGTTCTCCGGCTGCGCCGTGGTAGATTCGGAGAACGTCTCCGGTCTGTTCGGGGAGAACGGCGGCGTCATTTTGTACATCACCGCCAACGGCAACGGCCAGCGCATTATCGCCGCTTACAGCGAGGACGGGGAGACCTGGAATTACTACCGGGGCAAGAACCCCGACGGCACCCTGAACGGCGACGACGTGCTCATCGACTGGCGGGAGGACCCGGTCCAGTCCGACGCCTTCCGGGATCCCAAGGTCTTTAAGTATCAGGACACATGGTTTATGGTCATTGCCGGCGGCATGCTGCGAATCTACTCCACCACCGACCTGATCCACTGGAACCTGGAGTCCACCTACAACGGCACCCCCGGCGAGTATGAAAACGCCGCCGGACTGCGGGTGGAGACGGAGTGCCCGGATCTGGTGCGCCTGCCCATCGAAGGGGAGGACGGCTGGAAATGGGTCCTGAGCTACGGCGGCCGCCGCTATCAGGTGGGCGACTTCACCAACGCCAACGGGAAATGGGAATTTGTGGCGGACCCGGAGTATGCCGAGCCTGTGGCCATGAATTTCGGCAATGATTCCTACGCCGGCATGACCTACTATCTGGGCGACTCCTTCAACGGGGACACCCAGGACCGGGTCATCGTCTGGAACTGGATGAACTCCTGGGACTACTGCAACCGGGTGGACGACTTGAGCGGCAACACCCGCTTCAACGGCACCTACAACCTGAATCTGGAAATGAGCCTGGTCCGGGACAAGGACGGCAAGTTGATTTTGAAGCAGAAGCCGGTGCAGGAATACGCGGAGCAGGTGTTCCCGGAGGAAAATGTGGCGCTGGACACGGCCCTGACCGTCTCCGGCACCCAGGCCCTGGACTTCCAGGGGGATGCCTATTTGCTGGAGCTGGTCATTACCCCGGACGCGGGGACCACAACGGCGGGCGCCCTGGTGCGGGCCAGCGGGGAGAAGTACGTCAGTGTGGAATATGACTTCACCACGGACACCCTGACCCTGGACCGGAGCAAGCTGGGCGGCTTCTCCTCCTCCATCCGCTTCTCCCAGGCGGTGACGGAGCAGCGCGCCGACGGCTCCGTGGCCATCCACGTCTATGTGGACAAGGCCAGCGTGGAGGTTTTCTCCGGCGATTACACCGCCGCCGGCGCCGCCCTGATCTATCCCGCCGCCGAGAATACCGGCGTATCGGTGTTCTCCGAGGGTGGGGCCAGCGCTTTCCAGGTGAAGATCATTTCCGCCTCCTCCATGTGGGACTGAGCGGCCAAAGGATGCGAAACACAGTAAAATAAAGTACGTCCCTCCGGTGAAAGCCGGAGGGATGCGCTTTCGCTGCCCGCTCCACGACAGTCTATCGGAAAACCCCTTGCATCCGGCGGAAAGCTGTTTTATAATAGCGTTGAGAAAAAACCTAGGGCGGGCACGCAAGCGTCCCGGCAAGGAGAAACTATGCTGAATCAATTTTCAAGAACCGAGCTTCTGTTTGGGAAAGAGGCCATGGACCGGCTGGCGGCGGCCCGGGTGGCCGTGTTTGGGATCGGCGGCGTCGGCGGTTACGTGGTGGAGGCCTTGGCCCGCTCCGGCATCGGCGCCCTTGACCTGATCGACGACGACCGAGTGTGCCTGACCAATTTAAACCGGCAGCTCCACGCCACCTGGAAGACCATGGGCCAGTACAAGGTGGACGCGGCCGCCCAGCGGATCCGGGACATCGCGCCGGAGGTCCAGGTCACCACCTACAAGACCTTTTACACCCCCGACACGGCGGCGCAATTTGATTTTTCCCAGTACGACTATATCGTGGACGCCATCGACACCGTGACGGGAAAGATTGCCCTGGCAGTGCACGCGGCCCAGACAGGGACTCCCATCATCAGCTCCATGGGCGCCGGCAACAAGCTGGACCCGACGGCCTTCCAGGTGGCGGACATTTACAGCACTTCCGTCTGTCCCCTGGCCCGGGTCATGCGGCGGGAGCTGAAAAAGCGGGGCATTTCCAAGCTGAAGGTGGTCTATTCCCAGGAGCCTCCCATGACGCCCAGGGTTGACGCGGTCCTCGACTGTCAGGAAGAGATCGTCTGTCCCCCGGACACGGTCAGAGGCAGCGGAAGCCGGCGGCAGATCCCGGGGAGCAACGCCTTCGTCCCGGCGGCGGCGGGCCTGATCCTGGCCGGAGAGGTCGTGAAGGACCTGGCGGGAATCGGTTGACAAGGCGCACAATCCCGATTATAATGAACAAAAAGCCGGAAAGAAAGGAAGCATGGCGCATGAAAATCAAAATCACGGCGGACAGCACCTGTGATCTGACCCCGGAGCTGATCCAAAAATACAACATTACCATTACGCCCCTGTCTGTCTCCTGCGGTGGCGAGAGCTTCCACGACGGGGTGGATATCACGCCGGATGAGATCTACGCGAAAAACGCCGAGACCGGCCAGCTGGCTTCCACGGCGGCGGTAAATATCCAGGAGTATATCACGGTCTTTTCCCAGGCGCTGAAGGAATATGACGCGGTGATCCATTTCACCATCAGCAGCGCCATGTCCGCCTGCTATCAAAACGCCTGCACAGCGGCTGAGGAGACGGGGAATGTGTGGGTCGTGGACAGCCGGAACCTGTCCACAGGCATCGCCCACCTGGTTTTGGACGCCTGCGACATGGCCCAAGCCGGAATGGCCCCCCAGGATATTCACCGGGAGCTGGAGCGCCGCCGGGAGAAGCTGGACGTGAGCTTCATCGTGGACACCCTGGAGTATTTGCGCAAGGGAGGCCGCTGCACGGCGGTGGCCGCCTTCGGCGCCAATCTTCTAAAGCTCCATCCCTGCATCTATGTAAAGGACGGGGAAATGGGCGTCGGCAAAAAGTACCGGGGCAAGCTGGAAAACTGCCTTTTGTCCTATGTAAAGGACAAGCTGGCGGACCCCTCCACCGTGGATACCAAGCGGATCTTTATCACCGATTCCGGCGTGGAGGAAAGCATCCGGGCATCGGTGGAGCAGGCGGTGCGGGAGCTGGTCCCCTTTGAGGAAGTCATCCATACCCGCGCCGGCTGCACCGTATCCTGCCACTGCGGCCCCGGCACCCTGGGCATCCTGTTCTACAAGAAATAAGCGGCTTTCAGCGATGCCCAGGCGTGAAACCGTCTTGACACCGCGGGCCCGGAACGGTACAATGAAGACCGAAACCAAACAAGGAGGGGTATTGATGAAGGTACTGCTCATCAACGGCAGCCCCCACAAGCAGGGCTGCACCTATACGGCTCTGGCGGAAGCTGCCAGGGCGCTGGAAGGCATGGGCATCGAGACGGAAATTTACCAGCTGGGGGCCGGACCGGTGCAGCCCTGCAACGGCTGCGGCGGCTGCCGGAAGCTGGGAAAATGCGTCTTTGACGACGGCGTGAATGAGATCGCCGCCCGGGCGGACAGCTTTGACGGCCTGATCGTCGGCGCTCCCGTGTACTACGGCGGGCCCTGCGGGCAAATCCAGTGCTTCCTGGACCGGCTGTTTTACAGCGCGGCGGGGCGTCTGGCGGGGAAACCCGCCGCCGCGGTGGTGTCCTGCCGGCGGGGCGGGGCCTCGGCGGCCTTCCAGCGGCTTAATATGTATTTCCAGATGTGCAACATGCCGGTGGTTTCCAGCCAGTACTGGAACCAGGTCCACGGCAACACTCCCCAGGAGGTGGCGCAGGATCTGGAGGGTCTGCAAACCATGCGCACCCTGGCCCAGAATATGGCCTTCCTGCTGAAATGCCGGGCCGAGTCGGGGGAGCCTCTGCCGGTCTACGAGCCCAAGATTGCCACCAACTTCATTCGATAAGAATCCTTTGATCAAAAAAGGGGTCAGGCGCACGCCTGACCCCTTTTTTGATTGCACTGTCCGTCAAAACTTCATTTAGAACAGCAGCTTGCAGACCAGGGCGGTGTAGGCCGCCGGGTCCTCCAGAGGCAGCTCCGCCATGAGCTGGGCCTGGCAGCACAGAAGCTGGGCATAGTCCTTGGCCTTCACCGGGTCCTCGGTCAT
>CANQFY010000059.1 GCA_947600025.1 uncultured Oscillospiraceae bacterium | reverse complement strand
GAGCGCTTTGTCCAGGCGGATCACCTGGAGTTCTCCTTCGGCGGCGGCGAGGCCAACGTGGCCGTGTCCCTGGCCAATTACGGCTTGGACGCTGCTTTCGTCACCAAGCTCCCCGCCCACGCCATCGGCCAGGCAGCGGTGAACAGCCTCCGGCGCTACGGCGTGGACACCTCCCTGATCACCCGGGGCGGCGACCGGGTCGGCATCTACTATAATGAAAAGGGCGCCTCCCAGCGGGGCTCCGTGTGCATTTACGACCGGGCCCACTCCGCCATCCAGGAGGCCTCTCGGGAGGACTTCGACTGGGACGCCATCTTTAAGGGCGCGGACTGGTTCCACTTCACCGGCATCACCCCGGCCCTGGGGCCCAACGTGGTGGAGATCTGCAAGGACGCCTGCAAGGCCGCCAAGGCCCACGGGGTCAAGATCTCCTGCGACCTGAACTACCGGGGCAAGCTCTGGACCCGGGATCAGGCCCGGGCCGCCATGACCGAGCTGTGCCAGTATGTGGACGTGTGCATCTCAAACGAGGAGGACGCCAAAGACGTGTTCGGCATCGAGGCGGAGCACACCGACATCTACGGCGGCAGCCTGAACCGGGAGGGCTACAAGAGCGTGGCCAAGCAGCTGGCGGACAAGTTCGGCTTTGAGAAGGTGGCCATCACCCTGCGGGAGAGCCACTCCGCCTTCGACAACGGCTGGAGCGCCATGCTCTACGACGTGGCCTCCGGGGAGTACTGCTTCTCCAAGAAGTACGACCTGCACATCATCGACCGGGTCGGCGGCGGCGACTCCTTCGGCGGCGGCCTGATTTACAGTCTGCTCACCGGCAAGTCCACCCAGGCGGCGGTGGAATTCGCCGTGGCGGCCTCCGCGCTGAAGCACTCCATCGAGGGCGACTACAACATGGTCACCGTTCCCGAGGTGGAAAAGCTGGCCGGCGGCGACGGCTCCGGCCGGATCCAGCGGTAAACTTGCGTTTTTTTCAGGCCCCGGCCCCAAAGGCCGGGGCCTTTTTCAGAAAAAACGAAAAATCACTAAATTGGGCATTGAAATCCTGCGGGCGTTCGTGTATAATGTCATTATTATGGCATGGAATGCCGCAGCAAGGAGGCCAGCGCCTCTTGAAAGGAGTTAAACTATGTACACAGCAAACGCCATTCGCAATATCTGCCTGCTCGGGCACAGCGGCAGCGGCAAAACTGCCCTGACGGAGAGCTTGCTCTACATGACCGGCGCCATTGACCGCATCGGCAAAAATGCCGACGGCAACACCACCTGCGACTATGATCCCGAGGAGATCCGCCGGAACATCTCCATCTCTGCCGCCCTGGCCCCCCTGTCCTATCAGGGCATGAAGATCAATGTTCTGGACGCCCCCGGCGGCTTCGACTTCAGCGGCGCGGTGATGGAGGCCCTGGAGGCCGCCGACGCCGCTATTCTGGTCTGCTCCGCCAAGGACGGAATCACCGTAGGTCTGGAAAAGGCATGGAAATACTGCGAAACCCGGAAAATGCCCCGGTTCATCTACGTCTCCAAGGTTGACGAGGAGAACTCCGACTTCTCCGCCACCCTCTCTTCTCTTCAAGAAAAGTACGGCTCCCGGGTGTCCCCCCTGGTGGTTCCCATCCTGAACGGGGCCAAGAAGGTTACCGGCGTCATCGATATTCTCCAGGGCAAGGCCTACCAGATGGAGAAGAATAAGCAGGTGGAGATTCCCGTTCCCGGCGACCAGGCGGGGGAGATCGAGGAGATCACCGACGCCCTGAAGGAAGCCGTCGCCGAGACCAGCGAGGAGTTCATGGAGAAATTCTTCGGCGGCGAGGACTTCACCCCTGAGGAAATGACCCAGGGAATGCACAAGGGCGTTCTGGAAGGAATCCTGGTGCCCGTGCTCTGCGGCTCCGCCATGAGCTGCTTGGGCACCCTGCCTCTGCTGGAGAAGATCGTCTCCCTCCTGCCTGATCCCACAGAAAAGGAATCCGTGAAGGTCACCGCCGGAGACGCCGAGGCGGCCCTCAAGATCGATCCCAACGGCCCCGCCGTCGCTTTCGTATTCAAGACCGTGTCCGACCAGTACGGCAAGTACAGCTTCGTGAAGGTCCTGTCCGGCGCCGTGACCTCCGACACGCCCATGGTCAATGCCCGCACCGGCGACAACGAAAAGCTGGGCCGGCTCTACACCATGTGCGGCAAGAAGAGCACCGAGGTCAAGGAGCTGTGCTGCGGCGACATCGGCGCCATCGGCAAGATGGACCGGGTCAAGACCGGGGACACCCTGTGCGACTTCAAGAATGTGGTGGCCAAGCCCCCCATTCCCTACGCCGAGCCCTGCTACTCCATGGCCATCGCCCCCAAGACCAAGGGCCAGGACGAGAAGGTGGCCGCCGGTCTGAACCGGCTCAACGAGGAGGATCCCTCCTTCTCCGTCAGCAACAACGCCGAGACCCATCAGCTGGTGGTCTCCGGCGCCGGCGACCAGCAGCTGGACGTGCTGGTGTCCAAGCTCAAGACCCGCTTCGGCGTGGAGGCGGTGCTGTCTCCGGCCAAGGTGGCCTACCGGGAGCGGATCAAGAAGAAAGTGGAGGCCCACGGCCGCCACAAGAAGCAGACCGGCGGCTCCGGCCAGTTCGGCGACGTGTGGATTCGCTTCGAGCCTCAGGAGGAGCAGGAGGAAATGATCTTCGCCGAGGAAGTCTTCGGCGGCTCCGTGCCCAAGAATTTCTATCCCGCTGTGGAAAAGGGCCTGCGGGAAGCGGTCCAGAAGGGCCCCCTGGCGGGCTATCCCCTGGTGAACCTGAAGGCCACGCTGTACGACGGCTCCTACCACCCCGTGGACTCCAACGAAGTGGCCTTTAAGACCGCCGCCAACCTGGCATACAAGGAAGGCATCCCCAACGCCAACCCCACCCTCCTGGAGCCCATCGCCTCCCTGAAGGTAACCGTTCCCTCCGACAACATGGGCGACGCCATCGGCGACCTGAACAAGCGCCGTGGCCGGGTCATGGGCATGGAGCATGACAGCGAGGGCAACGCCATTGTGGAAGCCGAGGTCCCCATGGCCGAGATGGGCAGCTACGCCATTGATTTAAGGGCCATGACCCAGGCACGGGGCTCCTTCACCATGAAGTTCGAGCGCTATGAGGAAGTGCCCAAAATCAACCAGGCCAAGATCATCGAAGCCGCTAAGAAGGAAGAGGAGTAAAGCTGCCCCGGCAGCCGAATTTGGCTTTCTGAAAACCGATCCCGCCTGCCCCATAAGGGCAGGCGGATCTTTTAAAATTAAATGTTGACAAATAAACATTCTAGTATTATAATCCTCTTACAATTTTGGTTAAAAGAAGGGGTTTCCCATGTCCGTGCAATTCATCATCGATTCCGCCGCCGACTATACGCCCCAGGAGGCGCAAGAGCGGCGCATTACGTTGCTCCCCATGACCATTATTTTCGGAAAAGACGTCTACCTGGACCGGGTAGAGCTGACGGTGGAGCAGTTTTACGAGAAGCTCATCGAGTCCGACCGGCTCCCCACCACCTGTCAGATTCCTCCGGCTTCCTTTTCCGACGCCTTTGCCCAGGCCGTGGCCCAGGGGGACGAGGTGGTGGCGGTGACCATCTCCTCCAAGCTCTCCGGCACCTATCAGAGCGCGGCCCTGGCCGCCCAGGATTTTCCGGGAAAGGTGTTCGTGGTGGACAGCCTCAACGCAACCCTGGGGGAGCGAATCCTGATCGAGTACGGCCTGCGGCTCCGGGACCAGGGGCTGGAGGCCCGGGAAATCGCCCAGGAACTGACGGAAAAGCGGGAAAAGATCCATCTTTTGGCCCTGCTGGACACCCTGGAATATCTAAAAAAGGGCGGCCGCATCTCCCCCGCCACCGCCCTGGCCGGGACCCTGCTCTCCATCAAGCCCGTGGTCACCGTGGAAAACGGCGAGGTAGCCATGGCCGGCAAGGCCCGGGGCTCCCGGCAGGGCAACAATCTGCTGCGGCAGCTTATTGAAAAATGCGGCGGCGTCAATTTTGAGATGCCCTACTGCCTGGCCTATACCGGGCTGTCCGACTACCTACTGCAAAAGTACATTGCCGACAGCGCCGAGCTGTGGCAGGGCCGGACAGACCGGCTGCCCATCGCGGCGGTGGGGGCCACCGTGGGGACCCATGTGGGTCCGGGCGCGGTGGCGGTGGCGTTCTTTTCGGTGTGAAACGTGATACCCGCCGGCCCTCCCCCGCACTCCGCCTGTTCGGATAGAAGATCATGCGCTTTTCCCTGTCGGAAAAGCGCATTTTTACGCCGGAGAGGCGGATTTCCCTTTGACACTCCCCTATTCCTGTGATACAATAGGAAAAGTTTTGGGGAAGGGAGGGCGTTCCGTGCTGCTGGAGGCGTTCTTGAAGCGGATGGAGGCCCAGCTGGGGCCGGAATATCCCGCGTTCCTGGCAAGCCTGGAGCGGCCCAGGGCCGTTGCCCTGCGGCTCCATCCCCGGAAAAGGCCTGCCAAGGCCCTTCCCTATCTGGGCGGCCCGGTACCCTGGGAGCCCCTGGGATTTTATTTTGATCCCCAGGCCCGTCCCGGGCTGCACCCTTATCACGAGGCGGGCGTATATTATTTACAGGAAGCCAGCGCCATGGCCCCGGTGGCCCTGCTGGACCCCCAGCCCGGCGAGCGGGTGCTGGATCTTTGCGCCGCTCCCGGGGGAAAGGCCACCCAGATCGCCGGGCGGATGGAGGGACGAGGGCTTCTGGTCGCCAACGAGATCCATCCCAAGCGGGCCGCTGTCCTGAGTCGGAACGTGGAACGGATGGGCGTCTCAAATGCCCTGGTGACCAGCGAATCTCCTCAAAAGCTGGCCGCCCGACTGCCCGGTTTTTTCCACCGGGTGCTGGTGGACGCCCCCTGCTCGGGAGAGGGGATGTTCCGCAAGGAGGAGGCAGCGGTAACGGACTGGAGCCCGGAGACCGTTGCCATGTGCGCCCGGCGGCAGCGAGAAATTCTGGACTGTGCCGCCGCTTTGGTAGCCCCCGGCGGGCGGCTGGTCTACTCCACCTGTACCTTCGCCCCCGAAGAGGATGAGCAAATCGCGGAATGGTTTCTGGAAACCCACCCCGCTTTTGCCCCCGAGCCTGTAAAGGCCCCCTGGTTCGCCACCGAAACTCCGGGGACCTACCGGCTCTGGCCCCACAAGCTGCTGGGAGAGGGGCATTTTGCCGCCGTGTTCACCCGGACGGAGGACTCTGAAGCGGAAGCGCCAGCGTTTCTACCCCAGGCAAAGCTGCCGAAGAGCTGCGAGGCCTTCTGCCGGGAGGCGGGCATTGACCTTCCGGCGGGAACACCGGTCCTCTTTGGAAACGTCCTGTACCTGACGCCGCCGGAGACGCCGGAACTAAAAGGGCTGACCGTGCCGCGGCCCGGCCTGGCGCTGGGGGAGATCCGGGGGGACCGGTTCCTTCCGGCCCACGCCCTGGCCCTGTACCAGCCGGCGGGGGTGCCAGAGGCAGACTACTCCTGGGACAGCCCGGAGATCGGCGCCTATCTCCATGGGGAAGCCCTCCCCTCCCCCCGCCGGGGCTGGGTGCTGGTTACCATAGACGGAGTCTCTCTAGGCTGGGCCAAAGGAGATGGGCGGTGGCTGAAAAACCACTATCCCAAGGGCCTCCGGCGGTAAAATATGGGCTTTACATAATCCAAAATCCGTGTTATAATCCATAATAGTCCTCCGTTTTGGCAGAAACGGTGGAGTTTTCCATTGCAAAACGTCATCAAGGAGAGGATCTTCCCTTGGCAAAATATGAAATTTGCGGCGGCACGCCCCTTTCCGGGACCGTTACCATCAGCGGCGCGAAAAACGCGGCGGTGGCCATCCTCCCGGCGGCGCTGCTGGTAAGCGGCAAGTGCCGAATTGAAAACGTGCCCGACATCTCCGACGTCCGGGTGCTGCTGGATATTCTGTCCGGCATGGGGGCGGAGATCGCCTGGGAACCTGGAAACGTGGTGCTCATCGACTGCACCGGCGTCACCTGCACCCGCCCGGACCCCGAGCTGGTGCGGCAAATGCGGGCCAGCTACTATCTCATGGGCGCTCTGCTGGGCCGCTTCGGCAGGGCCCATGTAGCGCTTCCCGGCGGCTGCAATTTTGCCTCTCGGCCTATCGACCAGCACATCAAGGGCTTCCTGGCCCTGGGCGCCGAGGTGGAGGAGACCGACGACTATGTGGACCTGGAGCCCGGCCCCGAGGGTCTAAAGGGCGGGCGGGTGAGTCTGGACGTGGTGAGCGTGGGCGCCACCGTCAACATCATGCTAGCCGCCGTGCTGCTGCCCGGCCAGACCGTGATTGAGAACGCCGCCAAGGAGCCCCACATTGTGGACCTGGCCAATTTTCTCAACACCATGGGCGCCAGCGTCTCCGGCGCCGGGACGGACACCGTGAAAATTCGGGGCGTCCAGTCTCTCCGGGGCGGCTCCTACGCCATTATCCCCGACCAGATCGAGGCGGGCACCTATTTGGCCGCCGCCACCGCCACCGGCGGAAATGTGCTGGTACGCAACGTGATCCCCAAGCACCTGGAGTGCATCACCACCAAGCTCCGGGAAATGGGCGTCCGGATCATCAATTACGACGACGCGGTGCGGGTCCAATCCACGGGCCGCCTGCGCTGCACCACGGTGAAGACCCGGCCCTACCCCGGCTTCCCCACGGATATGCAGGCCCAGATCTGCGTGTGTATGTCCCTGGCGGCGGGAATCAGCCGCCTGACGGAAAGCGTCTATGAGACCCGGTTCTTCGGCTACTGCGCGGAGCTGGAGAGTATGGGCGCGGATATCCTCATCAGCGGAAAAACCGCCACCGTCACCGGCCGGGAGAAGCTCCACGGGGCCACGGTCCATGCCCACGATCTGCGGGCCGGTGCCGCTCTGGTCATCGCCGGGCTGGCCGCCGAGGGCGTGACCACCGTGGAGGACGTCCACTACATCGAGCGGGGCTATGAGAACATCATCGACAAGCTCACCAGCCTGGGCGCGAAAATTCGGCGAATCGAAGAACCGTAATCACCGGGGCGCGGAGGAGCCCCGTACAAATGGAAAGAACGAAACACATGGACTTTGCGGAACAACCCACCTGCCACTCTTATTTCATGATCTGCAGCGAAGGACAACTTGAAGACGGGATCGGCTTCGTCGCCGCCGAGGGCGGCGGCTTTGACCCCGACGAGATCACCGACCGCCTGGGCATCCAGCCGGTCCACGCCAAAAAGCTGGGCGCGCCCCTCGCGCCGGGCTGCGGAAGCAGTACCTTTTCCGAATGGGCCGCCTGCGAGCAAATCGCCCCGGCCATGGACGCCGGCAGCCAATGCGCCAGCATCGTCCAGGCCCTCGCCCCCCACATCTCCACCCTGCGGGAGATCAAAAACGAGTACAATGTGCGCTATTACCTGATGGTCGTGCCCCATGTTTACAGCGAGGTCGCGCCGGCGCTGGACTTTGACAGCGACGTAATCCGCTTCTGCCATGATACGGAAACGGAGATCAGCGTAGACCTGTATGTATATGAACACGGGCAAGAGGAAGCGGACTGGCCGGTGTAACCGGCGCCCGCCAAACAAGCGCTATAATATGTTTCGAGGCCGCCGGACACCCGGCGGCCTCGTTTTGTATGGGATTGTCACAAAACCGTCACACCGCCCGGGTCCACTCCGTAACCAGGAATCCGGGGATCATCCAAACCAGCTCGTAGAGCAGCATATTCACCGGCGTGAGAAGCTGAGACGCCCCCAGTACCGCCAGGACCGCCATCATCGCCAGGCCCACGATGCCGCCCATCATGTGGATCACCACGCCCACGATGGAGGCGGTGCGCAGGGACTTGGCCCCGGTGGCCGCGAAGGCGGCGGGCGCCAAGCCCTCCTGGGTGGTGAGGGCGGCGGCGACGCAGTTCCGATCCGGCCTTCTATCCGCCAACGCCATCCGCTCTTCCCGCTTGGGAAAGGCGATCCGCCGCGGGTTGATGCCGAACCGGCCCCGGAGAAAACTGGCGTTGAGAAGGAAATCATTGGTCACCAGCACCGGAGTCAGGCTCCGGTAGGCGCAGAGGGTGGTCAGTCCGGCGGCGGCATCGGAGACCTTGTCGCAGCTGATGGCGAACAGCCCGCACAGCTCCCCGTCCACCGCCACATACACCGCCTGGCTCACCCGGGTGCCGTCGGGGATCTCCACCCCCATGTCCCGCATAAAGGGCAGGGTGCCCACCAGCACCGGCTCGCCGTTGACCTCGCCGCCCACGCCGCCTTCATAGGTGTTCAGGTTCAGCGTGTCATAGTGCCGCCCGTTCCGGCTGTCCAACAGCTTGTTAAACAGGGGCGCCAGCCCGCCGCCGTCGGCCTCGATCACCGAGGCGGCATAGGCCACCACCTGGTCCGGGTCCCGGCTGCCGTAAAATTTCACGCCGTTCATTTTCGTTGCCCGACCGGGGAACAGGTCGCTGTAAAACAGGGGGAAGGCCACCTTGCCGGACAGCGCTTTTACGCCATCCCAGCCGCACAGCACCGTGCCCAGCCGGTGGAACCGCCGCTCCAGAATGGACATGGGCCGGGTCAGGGAGATAAAGGCGGAGGCGGGCACCGCCGCCAACAGCGATACCGACAGCACCTGCACCCCCATGGAAAAGCCGTGGAGAAGTCCCGCGGTCACCGCCACCGCCAGAGCGGCCAGCAGCGCCGCCAGCGCGTACCAGTTCATCACCCGTTCCGGCGTGGAGGGCGAATTATAGTGGTCCATGAAATCCTCCACCTGGCCCTCGCCCCGGAGCAGGCCGGTCTTTCCCTCATAGTAGTCCGGCTGGCACACCACACTGTCCAGGCGGATGGCCTTGCGCATGGTGTCCATTTGGCCCATTTCTGTGTTCTTCCGGTGGTATTCCGCCCAGAGGGACATGGTCACCTGCAGACCGAAGGCGGCGCAGCAGGGCACCCGCAGTTCCTGCAAACCCAGGATGGCGTCCACGCAGCAAGCGACAAAGGTACACGCCAGCATGGTATTCAGGGTAAACTTCCCCCGGAATAGGTCGGCCACGCCGTCGATCATCTGAAAGCTGCCCAGCAACGCGGAAAGAAGCAGCGCCAAAAACTGGCCGTAGACCATCAGCTTCATCCGGTTCTCCGGGATCATGTCCATGGCGTACATGGCCGTAGTTGCGATGGACACCGCCAGCACCACCACGCTGAGGAAAATAACCAGCTGCAATCTTCCCAGGCCCATTTCCGTCAGCTCATAGTACCGCTTTTCCGGCCCCGCGATGAGCTTACGCTTCAATTCTCCCAGGCGGGACTTGCTTCGGAAGGTGATGGGCTGAGGCGGAACGTAGGTGCCCATGGGCTCCTCGTACTCCGGTTCCCAATTTTTGGAGAAAGGCTCCACCTTGGGTTCTGGAGGGGGCGGCATCTCCCGGTAGGTATCCTCCGCGGGGGGCATGGCCTCCCGCACCTGGGACAGAACATCCAGGCGGACGGTGTCCTGGCTCATCTCCGGGGAAGGGACGTCCTCCCTGGTTGTCTCCTCCGGCTCGCCCTGGGGCGCCGATTCGTCGGGTTCCGATTCATCCGGCGCCGATTCATCAGGCGCCGGCTCATTGGACTCCGGTGCGTCCGGCTCGTATGGTTCAGGGGGAGCTTCCGCAGGGGGTTCTTCCTCCGGAAGCGCCGGCTCCTCCAATACGGGGGCTTCCTCCGGCTCCGGCGGAGGGGCGTCCTGCGTGCCAAATTCCCGCAGAATGTCCTCCAAATCAAAATCCTGATTCTGCTGATCTTTCTCTACCATGGAATAAACCTCCTATTCTCCCATCCGTTGGCGCAGCGCCTCGTAAAGCAGCACCGAAGCGGCGGCGGAAGCGTTCAGGGAGCTGATCCGCCCCCGCAGAGGGATGTGTACCGTCACATCGCAGCTTTGCCGTACCAGGCGGCTCATCCCATCTCCCTCGGAGCCGATGACGATGGCCGCCGGGCCCTTCAGATCCGCATGGTACATGGGGACCGAGCCCTCCGCCGCGGTGCCGAAGATCCACACCCCGTTTTCCTTCAAATGTTCAATGGCGGCGGTGAGATTCGTCACCCGGGCCACCTTCATATACTCCACCGCCCCAGCGGAAGTCTTCGCCACCGTGGCGGTGAGCCCTACGCTCCTGCGCTTGGGAATGATTACCCCGTGGGCCCCGGCGCACTCGGCGCTCCGGAGAATGGCCCCCAAATTGTGGGGGTCCGAAAGCCCGTCGCAAATCACGATCAGCGGTGCCTCCCCCCGGTCCCGGGCGGTTTGCAAAATGTCCTCAATGGAAGCGTAGGCCCGGGCGGCGGCCTGGGCAATGACGCCCTGGTGGGCGTGAGTCAGGCTCATGGCGTCCAGCTTCCGCCGGTCCACCGTCACCACCACCGCCCCGGCCTCTCTTGCCTGCGCCGCCAAATGCTGCAATGCGGCGTCGGTCTCCCCGGAGGCAAGAAAGACCTTGTCGATGGGCCGGCCGCTTTTCAGCGCCTCGGTGACGGCGTTTCGTCCCTCCAAAATGCCCTCGTCTTCCTCCCGGGGCGTTTCCCGGGGGAAAGCCCGGCGTGGATTTTTCATGGTCTCATCTCCCGTGTGCGATCCTCTTTCCTATTATATCAGATTTTTCTCCCCGGGACAACTTCTTTTTTTCGCGGGAAGGACATTTCCCCCCGGGCAGTTCGCAATTTAACAGAAAATTCACCCGCATTTTGGAAATCCTTCATTGCGCTATGTGCAAGATTGTGTTATAATACCTTTGATTCGGCAATCCTATGGAAGAATCGGAATTTCACCGGCCCCGCCGGGGCCGGTGATCCCAGATACGGATTCCCGCTGCCAAGGAGGCGTTACAAATGGACCCCAATCGAAATCAACCGCCCCAGGACAACAAGCCCGAGGACAAGCGTCCCAAGGGTAATCTCTGGGTGGCCCTGATCGTCACCGTGGTGCTGGTGCTGCTCATCAGCTCCGTGGTTAACGCGGTCATCAACAGTCAATACACCAAAACCACCTACTCCGAATTCCTGGCCGCTATGGAGAACAACGAGCTGGCCGAGGTGGAGATCCGGGCGGACCGGATCGTCTACCTGACCAAGGAGGA
>CANQFY010000058.1 GCA_947600025.1 uncultured Oscillospiraceae bacterium | reverse complement strand
CCTTCGACTATCACGGGCGGAGCCTGATCATCGGGGTCTTCGGATGTCCCGAGGAGGAGGATCGGTTCGCGGACACGTTGCAGCTGCTGACCCTGGCCCTGGAAAAAGCATAAGAAACCGGCCCATACCGAAAGCGAAACGCACCCCTTGCCAGACGTTCTATCCCATTGTCTGACTTTTGGGGTGCGTTTCAAAGGTATGGGCTGGTTTTTATTCCACCGTTACGGATTTGGCCAAATTTCGAGGCTTATCCACGTCGCAGCCCCGGTTCACCGCCACATAGTAGGCAAACAGCTGCAAGGGGATCAGGGTCAGGCTGGGCTGCAGGACCGGGTGGGTTGCCGGGACGGTGAGAACGCTGTCCGCCGCCCGGGCGGCCTCCTCCTCCGTCTCCTCCAGGGTGACGCAGACCACATCCGCCCCCCGGGCCTTGACCTCCCGGATGTTGGCCATGGTCTTGTCAAACAGACTCTTCACCGTGGCCAGGGCCACCACCAGGGTCCCCTCCTCGATCAGGGAGATAGGGCCGTGCTTCAGCTCGCCGGCGGGATAGGCTTCGCTGTGGAGGTAGGCCACCTCCTTGAGCTTCAGACTGCCCTCCAGGCACACGGCGCTGTCGATATTCCGGCCAATGTAAAAGGCGTCGTGCCGCCCGCAGTACCGGCTAGCCAGGTACTGGCACTTTTTCAGATTCTCCGGGCTCAGCACCCGCTCCACCGCGTCGGGCAGCGCCGCCAGGGCATCGGCCAGGGACGCGTACTCCTCCCGGGAAATGGTGCCCAGGGCGCCGGCCATGTGCAGCGTCAGCAGGTACACCGCCGCCAGCTGGTTGGAAAAGGCCTTGGTGGTGGCCACGGCGATCTCCGGGCCTGCCCAGGTGTACATCACCTGGTCCGCCGCCTTGGCAATGGCGGAGCCGACTACATTGACGATTGCAAGGGTCTTCGCCCCCCGGCGCTTGGCCTCCCGGAGGGCGGCCAGGGTATCCGCCGTCTCCCCGGACTGGCTGATGATGATCACCAAATTGCTTTCATCCACCACCGGGTCGGAATAGCGAAACTCCGAGGCCATCACCGCCTCCGTGGGGATGCGGCAGGCCTTTTCGATGGTGTATTTTGCCACCACCGACACATAGTAGGCCGAGCCGCAGGCCACCAGATAAATTTTCCGCAGGCTTTTCAGGTAGTCCCGGTCCAGCTCCAGCCCCTCCAGAACCGCTTTGCCGTCCTTCAGGCGGGGAAAAATGGCGTCCCGGAGGGCCTTGGGCTGCTCGAAGATCTCCTTGAGCATGAAGTGGTCGTAGCCGCCCCGCTCCGCGTCGGACACATCCCAGGCGATGTGTTCTCGCTTTTTTTCCAGAGGGTCGCCGGCGGCATCCAGGAAGACGGCGTGGTTCGCGTCGAAAATCGCCATGTCCCCATCGTCCAGGTAGGCCACGGTCTGAGTGTGCTTTAAAATAGCGGGCACGTCGGAGGCCACAAAATTCTCCCCCTCCCCAAAGCCGAAGATCAGGGGGGAGTCCTTCTTCACGGCGATCACCGTCCCCGGCCGGTCGGCGCAGAGAATGGCCAGGGCAAAGCTCCCCTCCAGCCGGGCCATGGCCTGCCGGACGGCGGAGATAAAGTCCGGGGTCTGGTCGTAGAAGTAGCCGATCAGGTTGGAGATCACCTCCGTATCCGTCTCGGAACGGAAACAGATTCCCTGGCTCTCCAGCCGAGCCCGGAGACGGGCCTGATTTTCGATAATTCCGTTATGTACTACGGCGATCTTCCCCGAGTCCGAAAGATGGGGGTGGCTGTTCAGGTCCGAGGGGGCGCCGTGAGTGGCCCAACGGGTATGGCCGATGCCAACCTGGCCGGTGATGGCCTTCCCGTCGTCCAGCTTCTCCCGGAGGACGGACAATCGGCCCTTGGCCTTCTCCACCCGGAGGCCCTCGGGGGTGTAGACGCAAATCCCCGCCGAGTCATAGCCCCGGTATTCCAGCTTGCTCAGGCCCTCCAGCAGTACCGGAGCGGCCTGATTTTTCCCCGCGTACCCAACGATTCCGCACATAAGCATTTCCTTTCCATGGGCGGGTAGCCCCAACCGACTTTTATTGTACCATATTCGTGTATAGATTTCAACACTAATTTTATAAAAATTGACCAATGATGGTTTTGCACATCATTGGTCAAGAAAATTGGAGTCTAATTGTAGTAACTGCCGAAAATGATTCAGATTTTCCGGGACAACGCCCTCCGCTCCCATGCCGATCAGGGCCTCCGCCGCCCGGGAGCCGTCGGAATAGCAGAACACCCGGCTCCACCTCCCCCGGAGGTTGGCCGTAGCGCCGCTCCAGGTACCGCCCCGGTTCCAGGTCGCCTGGGCCACGAATACGCCTTGCCCCAGCGCATGGATCACCCGGTTCCGGTGGATGGCCCGCTGGGCGGAAAAATCCCGGTCGTACCCGTCCTCCGACAGGTACAATAGGTGCCTCCCCATCCGCTGCCGGTCCAGCCGGTCCGCCACCACGCTGATCACCCAGCCGCCTGCTGCCAGACACGCCTCCTGGGCCGCCCGGTCCGCTCCCCGGGCGTTGCCGGAGACCAGGGCGAAGCCCTGCTTTGCGGCCTCCCGGCCCACGGCCTCAGCGAAGGCCCTGTTGGCGTCCTCCAGGTCCCTGCTGCCCACCAGGGCGATCCGGGGCATTTCCAGCGCCGCCAGGTCCCCTCGATACCACAGGCATCCCGGCGCGGCCAGTCCCAGCCGGCGGCGGAGCTCCATGGGATAGCCGGGGCTGGCCCGGGTCAGGGGCCGGCAGCCGGTGCGGAGCCCCCTGTATACATAGTATTCCAAAAGAGCCCCGTCTGACAGCAGCCGCAGGATCCGGTCCGCCTCCTCAGGAGAATAGCCCAGGGCGGTCAGGTCCTTCTCCGTCAGCTCCCGGTCCTCATCGTCCCGGGGAAGCGCTCGGGCTCGCTGCGCCAAAAGTGTCAGCTCTCGGTCGGACAGAGGCCGCCGGTCCTCCGTCCCCAGGGAGCTCCCAAGCAGGAGAAAGCCCCGCTCCCGGTTCGTCATCGCCTTCTACGCACCGGAGCCGGGGTCTCCTCCGGTCCGGGGGTCAGGGTTCCGTCGGCTTCCAGGACCATGGGGCGGATCTGATAGTTGGAGAACTTCGCGATCTCGTCCAGCTTGGCCTTCTCCGGGAAGTTGCCCACGATGGAGTAGGCGGCGCCCTTCTTCTTGGCCCGGCCTGTCCGGCCGATCCGGTGGATATAATATTCGTTCTCCTTGGGCACGTCGTAATTGATGACGCACTCCACATCGTCCACGTCGATGCCCCGGGAGGCCACGTCGGTGGCGATCAGCACCGGGAGCTTGCCATCCCGGAACTGCTGCATGGTCTTCTCCCGCTTGTCTTGGCGGATGTCCCCGTGGAGGCATTGACAGTCCAGCCCCTCCCGCTGGAACTCGTCGCACAGCCGCTGGCAGACGTGCTTGGTGTTGCAGAAGATCAGCACCCGCTCAAAGCCCTGGCCCCGGATCAGCCGGAGGGTGGCGTCGGCCTTCTCCAGGAAGGAGGGGGCGGTGATATAATACTGGTCGATATCCGGCCGGTCCTCCAGCTCCGGCTCCACGGTGATCTCCACCTCGTCCCGCTGGTACATCCAGGAGACGGTCATTACCTCCTGGGAGATGGTAGCGGAGAACAGGCCCATGTTGGTCCGGTTCCGGCACCGCTCTACGATCCGGGTCACGTCCTTGAAAAAGCCCATGTCCAGCATCCGGTCCGCCTCGTCCAGCACCAGGGTCTTCACGCTGTCCAGGCTGACGCTGCCCCGCTTGCAGTGGTCCAGGAGCCGGCCGGGGGTGGCCACCAGGATGTGAGGCGTCTTTTTCTCCATCTGCCGGATCTCCCCGCGAATCCGGGTGCCGCCGTAGTACACCGCCACGCGGATCTCAGGCCGGAGGATCAGCAGATCCCGCAGCTCCTCCCCGATCTGGAGGGCCAGCTCCCGGGTAGGGGCCAGGATCAGCCCCTGGACCTGTCGGTTTTCCGGGTCGATATGCTCGATCATGGGGATCCCGAAGGCGAAGGTCTTGCCGGTGCCCGTAGGGGCTTTGGCAATCACGTCCTTCCAAGCCAGAAACGGCGGGATCGCCTCCCGCTGAACGGTGGTGGGATAGCCGTAGCCCTTTTTCTCCAGGGCCTGTAAAATTTCCTGGGAGATCCCCAGGTCGGAAAAGGTCATTTGCTCCATACGCTCGTTCCTTTGATGGTTTTTCTTTATTCTAGCAGGTTTTACCCGGTTTTGCAACTCGCGTTTATAGAAATTTAAGAAAATCCCCCCGCACAGGCGGTGGACAAAGGGCGGGAAATGTGGTATGATGGATAAAATGTTCTGACAGGGAGGTCAAAAAATGGGCAAGCTAATTGTGATCGAGGGCACCGACGGTTCGGGGAAATCCACCCAGTTTCGGCTGCTGTCTCAGCGCCTGGAAAGAGAAGGACGGGATTTCCGGCACATCGTGTTTCCCAGGTACGATCAGCCCAGCTCCGCCCTGTTGAAAATGTACCTGAACGGGGACTTCGGCTTCGATCCCGCTTCTGTCAATCCCTATGCCGCCTCTGCGTTCTATGCCGTGGACCGGTTCTGCTCCTACCGCTTAGACTGGGGGGAATATTACCGGGGCGGCGGCATGGTGCTGTCCGACCGGTACACCACCTCCAATGCCGTCCACCAGGCCGTGAAGGTCACGGGGCAGGAGCGGCAGACGTTTCTAGAGTGGCTTTACGATTTTGAGTACCGCCGTTTGGAACTGCCTAGGCCGGATCTGACGCTGTATTTGGACGTTCCCACGGCGTTTACGGAAAAGCTCCTTCGCCGCCGGGAGGCAGATACCCATACCCACGCCGACATTCACGAGCAGGACGGGACCTATCTCGCCGCCTGCCGGGAATGTGGTCGGGAGGCAGCCGGGTACTACGGCTGGACGGTGGTGGAGTGCGTGAAAAACGGGGCCATGCGCTCCGTGGAGGACATTCACCGGGAGATTTACAGTCATGTGCTGACCTGCTTGGAGGAATAAAGATGGTTTATCTGTTTCTGGGCCCGGGCTTTGAGGAGATCGAGGCCGTCACCCCCCTGGATCTGCTGCGCAGAGGAGGCGTGGAAGTCGCCACCGTGGGGATTCTGGGGCGGCAGGTGGTGGGAAGCCACAAAATCCCGGTGACCGCTGACTTGACCCTGGAAGAAGTGGATTTGGAACAGGCGGAGATGCTGATCGTCCCGGGAGGCCGGGGCGGAGTCGCTTCCATGCTGGGCTGTCCAGAGGCCCTGGCACTGCTGAAAGCGGGCTGGGAACGGGGCTGCTTCCTAGCGGCTCTCTGTGCCGGTCCGACCGTGCTGGCAAGCCTGGGCATCACGGAAGGAAAGCGGGCCGTGTGTTATCCCGGCTTTGAAGACCGGATGGGTTCCGCCCAGATTGACCCCGACGCCGCCTGCGTCCGGGACGGGAGGCTGATCACCGCCGCCTCCGCCGGGTGCGCCGTGCCCTTTGGGCTGGCGTTGGTAGCGGCTCTGAAGGGTGAAACGGCGGCTCAGGCCGTGGCGCGGCAGATCGTCCTGCGCTGAAGGAGGAATCACCATGGAAAAACCCAATGATCCAAACCAGAGAAATCCCTGGCTGGATGATTTTCTTGATCCCTCGGAGATGGGGGAGGAGATCGGCCCGGACGAGCAGGCTGTTATCGCCGCCGGGCTGACGGATCCGAAGGATATGGAACTGGAACAGATCATCCGGGAAGTGTCCGAGGAGATGAAGGCCGAAGAGGAAGCCCGGCAGGAGAATCCGGAGGAATCCGCGGAACCGAAATACCCGGAAACCGAGGAACCCTTTCGGGACGAGGAGTACCGGGATACCTTCGGCGATGGCGGCGGCTTAGCCGCTGTGTTCGATGACGATGAACCCGAACCTTCTCGGGAGTCCTCCAGGGAGCCGTCCCGCCGGCGGAAATCCCCGCCTGCCAAGCGCCGTCCTGGCCACAAGCCGGGATACGGTCTGCTGGGTATTCCCCATATTTTGGCCACGGCAGTATGGCTGGCCATAGCCCTTGCCATCGGCATTGCCCTGGGCAGGACCATCTGGGTCTGTGCCGCCGACGTGCTGGCCTTCGGCCGGGGAGACCGGCAGGTGCAGGTCACCATCCTGGACACCGACGACATCCCCGCCATCGCGGAAAAGCTCCAAAAGGCAGGGCTGATTCGCTATCCCCGGCTGTTTCAGTTCTACGCCGAGTTCACCGACGCCCGGCAGGACATTGCCTCCGGCACCTTCACCTTAAACACCCAGTATGACTACAACGCCCTCATTGACTTCATGGCCGAGGAGGCGGAGACCCGCCAAGTGGTCGAGGTCGTCATCCCCGAGGGTTATAACTGCCATCAGATCTTCGCCCTGCTGGAATCGGAGAATGTCTGCACCGCACAGCAGCTGGAGCAGTACGCCGCCACCGGCGACCTGGGCGACTACGCCGGCTCCGGCGGCATGGAGGGCTACTGGTTCCTGGAAGGGGTGGAACGGGGCGACAAATACTGCCTGGAGGGCTATCTGTACCCGGACACCTACCAATTCTACACCGACGACGAACCCGGCCGGGTGTTGAAAAAAATGCTGGACGACTATGACGCCCGGTTTACCGATCTGATGAGAGAGCGCTTGGTGGAAATTCAGGAGTCCTACGCCCAGCGGCTGCTGGACGCGGGAATGAGCGAGGAATATGTGGAGGCCCATAGGCTGACCATCCGGGAGATCACCATCATCGCCTCCCTGATCGAGCGAGAGACCGCCGGGGTGGACGAGAGCTACACCATCTCCTCGGTGATCTACAACCGTCTGACTCACCCGGAATCCTACCCCTATCTGGACATCGACGCCAGCATCTACTACGCCCTGATGCTTCAGGGGCAGGATGTGGTGGAAGAGCTCACCGAGGTGGAGCTGGCTGTGGATTCCCCCTACAACACCTACACCCACGAGGGCCTGACCCCCGGACCCATCTGCAACCCGGGTCAGTCCAGCCTGAACGCCGCCATGACGCCTCTGGAAACGGATTACTATTTCTACGCATTCGATCCCGACGCCCAGCGGCACCACTTCTCCGAGACCGCCTCGGAGCACCAGGCGTTCCTGGATTCCCTGAGCGAACAGGAAGACTGATGGGAAAGCTGGAGCTGTTAAGCCCCGCAGGGGACGCCGAGCGGCTGAACATGGCGGTGCGCTATGGGGCCGACGCGGTCTATTTGGCGGGGACCCAATTCGGGATGCGGGCCTTCGCCGGGAATTTCTCGGCGGAGGAGCTGCCCCGGGCCATCGCCTTCGCCCACAGCCGAGGGGTGAAGGTCCACGTCACCGTGAACACCATGCCCCGAAACAACGAGGCGGAGACGCTTCCCGAATATCTGGCGTTTTTGCAGGACGCCGGTGCGGACGCCCTGATCCTGGCGGATCTGGGCGCCTTCACCTTGGCGAAAAAATACGCCCCCCGGTGCGCCCGCCACGTCTCCACCCAGCAGTCGGTGGCAAATTTCCAGACCGCCAGGGCCTGGCTGGACTTAGGCGCGGCCCGGGTGGTACTGGCCCGGGAGCTGAGTCTGGAGGAAATCGCCGAAATTCGGGCCAAAACCCCAAAGGAATTGGAGATCGAGACCTTCGCCCACGGGGCCATGTGCGTCAGCTACTCGGGCCGGTGCGTTCTGAGCAACTACATGACCGGCCGGGACGCCAACCGGGGCCAGTGCGCCCAGCCCTGCCGCTATCAATACGCCCTGATGGAGGAAAAGCGGCCGGGGGAGTATTTCCCCGTCTACGAGGACAAGCAGGGCACCTACATTCTCAATTCCCGGGATATGTGCATGATCGACCATCTGCCGGAGCTGATGGCGGCGGGGGTGGACTGCGTCAAGCTGGAGGGCCGGGCCAAATCCGCCTACTACACCGCCGTGGTCACCGGGGCCTACCGCCACGGCATCGACGCGGCGGCGGCGGGGCTGCCCCTGGATCCGGTATGGCGGGACGAAGTGGAGCATATTTCTCACCGGGTCTACTCCACCGGGTTCTACTTCGGCCCCCCGGGGCAGTACACCCACAGCGCCCGGTATCTCCGGGAGTGGCAGGTGGCGGCCATTGTGGAACGGTGCGACGAAACAGGCCTGGCCCTGTGCAGCCTGCGGAACAAGTTCACCCGGGGCGATAATCTGGAGGCGGTGGGCCCGGATCTGCGGCCCTTCCCCCTGACCGCGGAGGGTATGACCGACGAGGAGGGCGCTCCCCTGAACACGCCCCGCAATCCCCAGAGCAAATTTTACATCCGGCTGCCCCGGCAAGTGCCGGAATTTACCATTTTGCGCCGGTGCGTGGATCTGTCGGCAAAATAAAGGCTCTCTTTGGAAGACAACCGGGCGAAAAGCGTCTGCTTTTCGCCCGGTTTTTGCGCCGAAATAGCGGCAACAAAGCGGATTCAACCGATAGGCGAATCCACTTCGCTGGAGAAGTGATTGCTAATTCTCAAAAATGCGCTACAATAAAGCCATCAAAACCGAAAGGATGGAACAAAAATGGAACAAACCAATATCGGACGTAACATCAAGCGGCTCCGGGACGCGAAGGGCCTCACCCAGGAGCAAGTCGCCCAGGCGTTGAATGTCACCTTCCAGGCGGTGAGCAAATGGGAAACCAGCGTCACCCTGCCGGACACCATGATGCTGCCCAAAATCGCGGCGTTTTTCGGCGTCACCGTTGACGAGCTGTTTTCCCCGGAGCAGGCGGTGTACGACAATAACGCTCAGCGACTCCTGGCGGTGTACGAGGCCAGCCGGGACCAGGACGATTTTATCCGCGCCGACGCGGAATTTCGGAAGCTCTTCGCCAGCGGCAGTTTCACCCGGGACGATGAGCGGTCCTACGGGGTGCTGTACGAGTACCACATGTACTACTGCCGGGACCGGGCCCTGGCGCAGTACGACAAAATTCTGTCCAGCCCAGAGCGGGACATTGTGGCCCAGCGGACCCGGCTCCAGCGCAGTTACCTGCGCTCCCAGATCGGCCGGAGTGGCCAGGACCTGGAGGAGGCCCGGGCCGCCCTGGAAGCGGATCCTCAGGACCCGGAGAACCATCTGGCGCTGCTGGCCGCCCTGTACAACGCCGGGCAGTATGAAGCCGTGCTGGAGGCCTCCCCGGCGGCGGAGGATGCCGGCGCACCGGAGAGCCTGATCCACATCTACGCCGGAAACTCGTGCAGGGCGCTTTGCCGGTACGAGGAGGCGTTCCAGCATTGGCAGCGGGCATTGGAGCTGGACTCGGAGTGTCTGGACGCGCTGTATTCCATGGCCTACTGCTGGCGGGCGCAGGGGTGCCACGACCGGGAAGCCGAGGCCTGGGAGCGGGTGGAGGACTGGCTCACCCAGCGGGGGTACGCGGCGGAGGTGGTCTCCGTCCGGGAGCAGCTGCGCCGGGCCCGTCAGGCCGCCGAAAACAGGGTTCAGGAATAATAGGACCGCAAAAGATCCCGGCAGGCCAGATGAACTGCACCCTATTTGTTAGACGGTGTGGTATAATGTCTAACAAATAGGCGTTTTATAATGCCAAAAGGAGTGCCGAACAAACGATACACACCGGAATTCAAGAAGCTGGTGATCGAGACGATGTAGCAGGAGCGCTTTATTATATCCTCTCCGATTTTTTCAAAAAAAGCACAAAAAAGAGGCGCGTTATAATGATTGTTGAACTCAACCCGCCTTGTGAAAAATCAATATCTCGAAAAAGTTATAAAAGCAGGCCGCTTTCATAAGAAAACGGCCTGCTTTCTGGTTGCGGAGGGAGGACTTGAACCTCCGACCTCCGGGTTATGAGCCCGACGAGCTGCCAACTGCTCTACTCCGCGATACAGATGCTTTTCTTTTAGCTTGGGTATTATAGCACAGGGCAGAGCGTTTGTCAAGACTTTTTTCAAAACAGGAGCCTATTTCCTGCGGTGCCGCAATAGCTGTGAGACAGAGGGCATAGAAAGAGGGGATTGCGATTGTTAGAAAAAAGCTACCGCGCGAGATCCGAAACGAAAAAACGCAACGCGGCCAGCGTCACATCCTCCATCTTACGAAAATTTACAGATCCAGCGGAAATGGGCAAAAACCCCGCCCGGAAGATAATCCGGGCGGCGCATTTCTGGATCATCTGCCATTACGGTAGTGCCCAGGAGTGGTATTGTAGGCGGCGTAGAACAGACGATGGAAATAGCTGATGTTTTCATAGCCCACCTGGCGGGCAATGTCGTTTACCCGCATGTCGGTTTCCCGCAGAAGTCTCGCGGCGTGATACATCCGCTGCTCCTGCACCAGATCCGTGTAGGTCTTTCCCATCCGGCGGTGCAACTCCCGGGACAGAAAGCTCACGTCCCTGCCCATCTGCTTGGAAAGCTGCGTCAAGCTTCCCTGTGCGTAGTTTTCCTCAATGTAGGTGAGTATTTCCCATACCACCCGATCCTGCCGCCGCCAGGGGATGGTGTCCGCCCGGGTAAACAGCTGCGTCAGCAGAAGGGTCATGGTCATCCGGCTGACGCTGGTCTGGCAAGGGGTAGCCAGCAAGGCAGCCAGCAAATTTTCCACCAAATTCTGAATGGGAATATCCTCCGCGACCTGGAAATGCAGACATCCCTGGCCGCCCCATGCGGCCATGAGGCAGTTCAACATGAACTCCCGCTGGGGCGAAGGGTTTGCGGCAGTCTTGAGCAGTCCCTGGAGAAAATCCATGGACACCAGGAAATGGGCCAAAACATCTTCCGCTCCCACCTTATTCACCCGGCGGGGAACATGGGTCCCCAGGAGCAGCAAATCTCCCTGCCGCATCCTGATCGGCCCGGCGCCAACGGTCCAGTCGCTTTTGCCGGTATATTGATAGACCAACTCCAATCCGTCCAATAGCCGCAGCGGCTCCTCCGCTTGCGGCGCCCGAGGCAGCAGCGCCACCTGCTTATCTCCCACCAAAGGCATCTGGCCGTAATCCAGACGATCTTCGGCTTCAACGCTGCGCATCTTCAGCAGTTTGAGAACCTCGCCGTTAGGCATAGCCAGCTCCTCCTTTCCACGAATCGATACCCGTGGCTTTCTGCAGTTATTATACATGGAGGAGAAAAATTTGTCAAATATTTGCCGTTAAAAATAGTTATTTTCGTCAGAAATCACAATTACACGTCACTTTTTTCTCTCAAAAACCCGGTTCCTTTGACGCAATTCCCGCAAAAATCAAAATTTGACCGTTTTTTTAGGGCATTGGAGAAACCTGCCGCCGTCGCATTTTCGCTGATAAGGTATTGACAAAAGGTCCAATCCGGTATATAATCCCCTATGCGGTGAAAAATCACTGTCATGGGCCTGTAGCTCAGCTGGGAGAGCGTTCGGTTCGCATCCGAGAGGTCGAGAGTTCGAGTCTCTTCAGGT
>CANQFY010000057.1 GCA_947600025.1 uncultured Oscillospiraceae bacterium | reverse complement strand
CAAACTTCCGTTCAAACTACCTTACTAAAGTTTAAGGTGCTTCTCGTCTTGACGTTATTCAATTCGCAAGGTGCATGGCCGCTTCAAGAGCGGGCGTTTATTAGGATAGCACAGAAAACCAAATTTGTCAAGAATTTTTTTCGCCTTCCGGCAAATTTTTTGGTTTTCCGCAGAAACCCCGATTGCTTTTCCGCCCGGCCCCGAGCGCTCCGTTATCTTAACAGAAAGCACCAGATTTGTCAAGCGTTTTTTGCGACTTTTTTAAGTTTTTTCGCGCTCCGGGTCAACGCCGGTACTAGGACCCAGAAAAGCAGGCACCCGCCGGCCAAAATCTCTCCTGGCAGGTCGATCTCCAGCAGCAGCCAAAGCGCCGACATGGCCGCCAGGCCGTAGGAGCCTCCGGTCCCCCATCCCTCATGAACAGTTTCAGCCAAATGGCCTGCCGCAGCGCAAAGCAAACTGAGAAGGCAGAAAAAGCCCATGGTCAGCCCCGCGGAAACCAGGGCCTCGAACCGCTCCGCCACCCCAAAGAGGGACAGGCCCTTGCTAAAGGTATAGAAGGGCACCGCCTCCTGGGCGGCCACCTGGGGAGAAAGGACCGCCAGCGTGATCACCGACGCCAGGATCCCCAGGCCGCCAATCCCCGCCAGGGCCAGCGGCGCGGCGGCGGCCTTTTGCCTGGGAAGAAACCCGGCGACCGCCGGGAGCAGGTAGATCGCTACCACGCCCAAAGGCGGAAGGGCCCAGTCAGGCGCCAGGTTTTCCCCCTTCCCGTCCCGGGCGCCGCCGAAGAGCACCAGGGCGTACAGCCCCAATAGAAACCAGAACAGAACGCTTCCGGCTCTGGCGGCCCGGTCCGCCCCGCGACTCCCCTCCACTGCCGCCAACACCAGCACCGTCAGGGGGATCAGGGGGCCGCCATGGGCGGTGGGCCAGCAGTCTGCCAGCCATTTGGCCATCTCCCCGGCCGCCAGGGCCAACCATATAAATTGGAGCCAGGCCGTTCCCTTTCCGGGTCGCACATCCAGGGCGGTCACGCCCCAGCAGAGGCACAGGCAAATCACCGCCGCCAGACTCAGGAGCGGATAGCCGCCCCGTCCGGCGAAATAGGCCGCCGGGGCAGTCATCGCGGCAAAGATCCAGGCCCAAAGCCGGGCCTGGGGTGTTTTTTCACTCCACAAGGCGCATCTCTCCCAGTTTAAAACGTAGTATGGGGATCCTATTTTCCCCCGCCCGCAGATCCAAAAGGGTCACCCCCGGCTCGTGGGCGGACAGGTATTCATTGATCTCCCACAAGTCCGTTTTAGAGATTTCTCCCACCCCCAGGCATATGCCGCAGGCGGGCCGCAGGTACTGCGGAAGCTCGTTTAACAGATCTTCACAACTTGGATCCAATAAAAGGGTATCCGCCGTTTCCAGAAAGATCTTCCCGGCGGCCCCGGCCTTCAGGTCCCGGAAGGCCGCCGCCAGATCCGCTCCCCTGCCGGAATCCCCGGTGTCTGTGGCAATCTCCAGCATACCGCCGGTTCGGTTGAGATAGAGCAGCTCCACCGGCTGGAGCTCGGCGGCGTCGGCGCCGGAAAAGGGGATGCCTCCCGCCACAGCCCCCAAAAGCAGGGCTGCTAAGAGAAAAAACCATTTCTTCATCGCTGGTTCCTCCCGTCCTGGGGATTCAAATCCGGGTTGCGTTGCTTGTTCCGGTCCAGCCGGGGGCGGAGAATGGAGGCGTTTTTCACATTGGAAAAGGGCGCCAGGTAGGCCACGCCCAAGCTGGTCAAGCCGGACAGATGGATGATCAAGCCAATCAGCCCCACCGTCACGCCGAAAAGGCCCGCCAGCGCCCCCAGCACCGCCAGGGCAAACCGCCACAGCCGCACCGCCTCCGCCAGATCCCGGTTTGGCTGGACAAAGCCACAGATCCCCGCCACGCTGACGGCGATCAGCGCCGCCGGAGAGATGAGCTTGGCCTCCACCGCCGCCGTGCCTACCACGATGCCCCCGATAATGGAGACCGACTGGCCGATGGCCTGGGGCAAATGGATGCCCGACTCCTGGAGCAACTCAAAGGCGATGAGCAATCCCAGCACCTCCACCGCCGTGGAGAAAGGCACGGACTCCTTGCTTTCGATGATCGCCCGGAGCAGGGGCAGCGGCAGCATTTCCTGGTGGAAGGTGGCCATGGCAATAAACAGCCCGGGCAGCAGCAGGCCCAGCAGCAGCGCGCAGTAGCGCAGCACCCGGATACAGGAGGCGGAGACAAAGTCCACCCCCCGGTCCTCCCCGCTGGACATGAAATACCCCAGGTCCACCGGGGCCAGGTAGCCCAGGGGCAGGCCGTCCACGATCAGGCCCACCCGGCCCTCCAGGATCCCCTGGCAGAAGGTGTCCGTCCGCTCGGTGTACTGCAAAAGGGGGAAGGCCGTGGGGCGGGAACCGCTGACATACTCCTCCACCGCCGCCGGGGACAAAAAGCCATCCACATCGATCTCATCCAGCCGGGTCTTCATCCGCTCCACCAGTTCGGGGTCGGTGACGCCCTTTAAGGATACCACCGTCACATTGGTCAGGCTCCGGCGGCCCACCTTGGTCTCGTAGAGCCGCAGATCCGGCGAGCGGAGATGGCGGCGGACCAGGCTGGTATTGGAGCGCACCGTTTCCACGAAAGCGTCCTTGGGGCCCTTGACGGTGTTCTCCACCTCCGGAGCAGAGGGCCCCCGCTTCTCCCCGGTCTTGACCTCAAAGGCGATGGCTCCCACCCCGGGAAACAGCACCACGCAGAAGCCGTTGACCAGCTTGATGGCCACGGTGTCCAAATCCTTACAGGGGTCGGCAACGGCGTTGTACACCGCGCCACGGAGGGCCTTTTCATAGAGGTCCTGGAGGCTCTCCGCCTCCAATATTTCCGCGATAGGCTTGAGAACATATTCGGAGATGTCCCCGCCGGACACCAGGCCGTCGATGGCGTAGGCGTATAGAGTCCACGGACCGCACTTCAAGTCCCGGGGTACAAAATCTCCGGCTCCTTCAAAAATGGCGCGGATATTTTCATCGTTCATCTCCCCCGGATATGCTGGGTCCGGCCGGGGCGTGGGCTGTTCCATTTTTCTTCCCCTCTTTCTTTCCTGAAAAGTTTTCCCGGAACCGGCGGAATTATGAAAGACGATTGCTTTTTTCCCGGGAAAATGGTATGATAGCGGAAAAGGAGGTCTGGATATGAAGATTTGCCGCCTTTCCGTCAAGCGGATGGCAAATTACGCCGATCTTTCGGCCCAATATGAAAATCCCCAGCCTCATCCCTGCGATCTGGCCCTAGGACAGATTTTCTACACTCGGGGCCGGCAGCCCGCGGGGCTGTGCGACAGCGCCTGGGCCACCCTCTCCCCCTTCGTCATGGCCCTGGGCAACGGCGCCGCCGGGCTTTACGACGGCTGGATGAAAGATCCCGCCTCCGCCATGGTCTCCTGCAACGATGGGTTCCGGCCGGTGAGCTTTCTGGTGGAGGCCCTGGAAGAGCCCCTGATTCGGCCATTGGAACCGGAGGACGCCGATCAAATGGAGGACCTTCCCTTTGCCGCATGGCAGTCTCCCGGAATGGTCTTCGTCGCGGAGCTTGGGGGAAAAATCGTGGGCTTCTGCGGCTGCGGCGCTTCCCGGGACGAGGACAAAAAGGGCTTCGGGGAGATCGATTCCATATATATATTGAATTGCGTCCAAGGACTGGGCATTGGAAAAGGGCTACTGGACGCCGCCTTCCGGGAGCTGCTTCCCGGGCTGGGCGTGACCGTCTGGGCGCCGAAGGAAAACCGCTCCGCCATCGGGTTTTTTGAGAATTACGGTTTTCAAGCAGACGGGGCGGAAAAAACCATCCATCCGGGGAAGGACGCCGCCATTCGGATGGTGTGGAACAGTCGGGAGGATCTGCCATGGCCCATTTGATCGCCGCAGTCTCCACCGGCTTCCAGCGCACCGCCATCGGCATCCTACGGCTGTCCGGGGAGGGATGCGCCCAGGCGGTGGAAAAGGTGTTCCGGACCAAAAGCGGCATCCCATTCTCCCAGGCGCCGGCGCGGAAGCTGATCCTGGGGACCCTGCTGGACAGCCGGGGTCGGCCCATCGATCAGTGCGTAGCGGTGCGGTTCCAGGCGCCCAGCAGCTACACCGGAGAGGACGGGGCGGAAATTCAGTGCCACGGCGCGCCCGCCGTTCTGGCGGCGGGGCTGGAGGCGCTGTACCGGGCCGGGGCCAGGCCCGCCCAGCGGGGGGAATTTACCAAGCGGGCCTTCCTCAACGGGCGCATGGGGCTGACCCAGGCGGAAGCGGTGATGGATCTCATCGACGCGGAGACCCCGGACGCCGCCGTCAACGCCGCCGGGCAGGTGGAAGGCGTTCTGCAAAAACGGCTGGCGCCCGTTTATCAGGAGCTGGTGGACCTGTGCAGCCATTTTCACGCGGTCCTGGACTACCCCGATGAGGAGATCGATGAATTTTCCCTCCCCGCTTACGCCGGAGTTCTGACATCCTGCCGGGTGGGCCTCCAAAGGCTGCTGGCCACCTATGAACGGGGCCGGGTGCTGAAAAACGGCGTCTCCGCCGCCCTGGTGGGGCGGCCCAACGTGGGCAAATCCAGCCTGCTCAACGCTCTGGCGGGGTTTGACCGGGTTATCGTCACGGACATTCCCGGCACCACCCGGGACACAGTGGAGGAAAGCGTGCTGTTGGGCTCCCTCCGGCTGCGGCTGACGGACACCGCCGGGATTCGGTCCACCGCCGATCCTCTGGAAAGGCTGGGAGTGGAGCGGTCGAAGGCGGCGGCGGAGGGTGCGGAGCTGGCCATTTTCGTCTGCGACGGCGCTCAGCCCCTGACAGCAGAGGACCGGGAGGCCATGGCGCTGTGCCTGTCCGCCCCCAGATCCGTCGGCCTAATCAACAAGGCGGATCTGCCCCAGGCGGTGGCGCCGAAGGAGCTGCCCTTCCCCTTGGTCTTCTCCGTCAGTGCCCGTACCGGCGCCGGACTGGAGGATTTTTCCCGGGCTGTGGAGGAGCTGTTTGGGGGCAGCGCCCCTGTGGACGGTTCCATTCTGACCAACCCCCGGCAGTTTGACGCCATCCGCCGGGCGGAGGCGGCGCTGAGCCGGGCGCTGGAAGCCCTGGACCTGACCCCAGACGCGGTGCTGACCGACGTGGAGGCCGCCATGGAGGCCATGGGCGAGGTCACCGGCGCCACCGTCCGGGAGGACATCACCGCCAGGATTTTTGAACGCTTTTGCGTGGGAAAGTGAGTGCTATGATCTATTTAGACAATTCCGCCACCACCCGACCTTGTCCCCAGGCTGTGGAGGCGGTGAGCCGGGCCATGACGGAGGACTGGGGAAACCCCAGCGCCCTCTACGATTTCGGCATCCGGTCCGCCCGGGCCCTCCGTGCTGCCCGGAGCCAGGTAGCCGCCGCCCTGGGCGGGGAGCCGGGACGGGTGTTCTTCACCTCCGGCGGCACCGAGGCGGACAACTGGGCCTTTTTCGGCACCGCCAAAAAGCTGGGCAAGCGGGGAAAACACATCATCACCACCGCCGTGGAGCATCCGGCGGCGCTGAACTGCGCCAAGGCGCTGGAGAGCCGAGGCTTTGAAGTGACCTATCTGGCCCCCGACGCCCTGGGCCGGGTCTCCACGGAAGCGCTGGAGGGCGCACTGCGGGCGGACACCATTCTGGTGTCCGTGATGCTGGTGAACAACGAGACCGGGGCCGTGATGCCCATTTCCCAGATGGCCCGCCTGGTCCACCGCCGCTGCCCCGAGGCGGTTTTCCACACCGACGCCGTGCAGGGCTTTCTGAAGGTCCCCTTTCAGGCCAAAACCCTGGGGGCGGATCTGATCACCGTCTCCTCCCACAAGATCCACGGCCCCAAGGGGGCGGGGGCGCTGTACATCAGCCCCCGGCTGGGGTTCTTCCCGCCGCTGCTCCAAGGAGGCGGTCAGGAGGGAGGCTTCCGCAGCGGTACCGAGGCCACCCCTGCCCTTTTCGGCTTCGGCGCCGCCTGCAAGGCGGTGTCCGAGACCTTTCGGGCGGATGCCCAGCGGGAAAAGGAATTGTTGGAATGGACCATTGATGAGTTATGTAAACTTGAAGGGGTCCAGATCCTGGGCGCTCACGACGCACCCCACATTTTAAGCCTCTCCATTCCCGGGGTGCCAGTCCAGAACACCATCAATCTGCTGCAAGAGCGGGGCATTTGTGTCTCCGCCGGCTCCGCTTGCGCCAAGGGGCATCGGAGTCACGTCCTCTCGGCTATGGGCCTGCCGCCGGCGACGGTGGACGGGGCCTTCCGGGTCTCTCTCAGCCGGGAAACCACCCAGGCGGAGATGGAAGCGCTGGTGGAAGGCGTCAAGGGCGTTTTGGCCTGGAAAAACCGTTAATTTTTCCCGGCTGTCCAACAGGCAGCCGGGATTCGCTGTTTGTGGGGAAGACTTTTTCCTTCGTTTATGCTATCCTAATATATAAGAAGGAGGCGTTATTATGGATCTAAAGGTCATCGGCGCGTTTTTGGCCAAGCTGCGGAAGGACCGGGGCATGACTCAAGAGGCTCTGGGGGAGGTGCTGGGAGTCAGTGGAAAAACGGTCTCCCGGTGGGAGACGGGCACCTATCTACCGCCGGTGGAGATGCTGGAGCAGCTGAGCAAGCTCTACGGGCTCACCATCAACGAGCTTCTGGCGGGCCGGGCGCTGGACGAGAAGGACTATCCCGCCGCCGCGGAGGAGGCCATCAAGTCCGCCCTGCGGGAAAGCGCCTTTACCTACAAGGATCGGGTGGCGTATTTCACGGAAAAGTGGAAGAAGGAGCATTTCCTTTCCAATCTTCTGCTGGGCGCCCTCTATATTCTGGCGATTGTTTTCCTCTGGGTCCGGGTCAGCGTCACGGGCTGGATCGTCCTCGTCACCCTTCTGGGCCTGGGCGGGATCGCCTGGCGGCGGAATCAGATGATGAGCTATGTGGAGGCCCATTCCTTCGACGGGCGGCCAGTGGCCGCCGACAATGCGCACCGGGATGTCTGAATTCGTCCCCCTTGCGCTCTGCCCGGTATCGGCGGTGCGGTGGTTATGTTCCGGTCGTTTTCGGCCGGTGGCTGCCGACAATGCACACGAAGATGTCTAAATTCGCTCCCCTTGCGCTCGGCCCGGTATCGGCGGTGCGGTGGTTATGTTCCGGTCGTTTTCGGCCGGTGGCCGCGGACAATGCGCACCGGGATGTCTAAATTCGCTCCCCCTGCGCTCGGCCCGGTATCGGCGGTGCGTCTCAAAAATTTAACCCGGCGGGAAACCCGCCGGGCTAAATTTTAATGGGCGAATTGGCTGTTGTAGAGCTCAAAATAGAATCCACCCTTGCGCAGCAATTCCTCATGGCGGCCTTGCTCGATGATCTGGCCGTCCTTCATGACCAGGATGATGTCCGCCTCCCGGATGGTAGACAGCCGGTGGGCCACGATGAAGCTGGTACGGCCCGCCATCATGGCGTCGAAGGCCCGCTGGACCTGCAGCTCCGTCCGGGTATCGATGGAGGAGGTAGCCTCGTCCAAGAACAGCATGGGCGGCAGGCAGAGCATCACCCGGGCGATGCACAATAGCTGCTTCTGGCCCTGGGACAGGGCGCCGCCGCTCTCCCCGATGGGGGTATCGTAGCCCTGGGGCAGCCGCCGGATAAAGCCGTGGGCGTGGGCCTGCTTGGCCGCGGCGACGATCTCCGCCCGGGTGGCCTCCGGCTTGCCCATGGCGATATTCTCCGCCACGGTGCCGGACTGGAGCCAGGTGTCCTGAAGCACCATGCCCACGCTCCGCCGCAGCGCCCGGCGGCTCATGGTCTGGGTGTCCACCCCGTCCAAAAGGATTCGGCCTCCCTGGGGGTCGTAAAAACGCATCAAAAGGTTAATAAAGGTGGTTTTGCCGCAGCCTGTGGGGCCAACGATGGCCACCCGCTGGCCGGGGCGGACCGAGAGGGAGAAGTCCCGGATCAGGGGCTTTTCCGGCGTATAGGAAAATTCCAGGTCCCGGATCTCTACCCCGCCGGTGAATTTCTCCGGGCGGGCGGGTTCAGCGGGGTCCGGGTCCATGGCGGGGGCCTCGATCAGCTGGAATACCCGGCCGGCGCAGGCCAGGGAGTTTTGCAGCTCCGCCACCACCCCTGAAATCTCGTTAAATGGCTTGGTATACTGGTTGGCATAGCTGAGAAAGCTGGTCAAATTCCCCACGGTAATGCCCCCCGTCATAGCGGACAGGGCCCCGGTCAGGCCCACCCCGGCGTAGACCAAGGCGTTGACGAACCGGGTGCTGGGATTGGTGATG
This sequence comes from uncultured Oscillospiraceae bacterium, assembly GCA_947600025.1. Taxonomy (GTDB): domain Bacteria; phylum Bacillota; class Clostridia; order Oscillospirales; family Oscillospiraceae; genus Faecousia. The sequence goes on along the minus strand of CANQFY010000057.1, from coordinate 3,210 downwards.
GAGGAGTAGAAGATGGCCTTGAGGGCGCTTTTTTCCAGCCGGGTATTGATTTTGTCAAAATCTGCCAGAGTAGCCTCCTCATGGGAAAAAGCCTGGACGGTTTTCAGGCCCCCCACCGTCTCGTTGATCAGGGCGGTCTGCGCCCCCTGGGTGGCGGTCTGTTCCCGGAACAGGTCATAGGTGCGCTGGGCGATAAATTTCGCCACCAGCAGAGAAACCGGAGTTATTCCGACTACCACTAGGGCGATCTGCCAGCGAATGGCCAGCATCAGGCCCAGGGTGCCTAAAATCGTGGTGACGCCGGTGAAAAACTGGGTAAAGCCCATGAGCAGGCCGTCGGCAAAGCTGTCCACGTCCGCCACCACCCGGCTGACGATGTCCCCCTGGGGATGGCTGTCCAGATAGGACAGGGGCAGCCTCTGCAAATGGCGGAACGCCTCCTCCCGGATCTGCTGGGTCACCCGGTAGACCGTGCGGTTGTTCATCTCCTGCATCAGCCACTGACTCACCGCCCCCAGGGCGGCGCAGAGCAGGATCCGGGATAAAATCGCCGCCACGGCGGCAAAATCCACGTTCCCGGGTCCCACGGTCTGGTCCACCGCCTGCCCCACCAAAATGGGGATCCGCAGGCTCATGGCCACATATCCCGTGGCAAGGACCAGGGAGGCGGCGATCTTCCACAGGTGCCGCCGTACCCGGAGCAGGACCTTTTTCAGGATCTGCCACTGATTTTGCTCATTCATGGGCGGCCTCCTCTCTGGGGAACTGGGAATAGTAGATCTCCCGGTACACCGGGCAGCTTGCCAGCAGCTGCCCGTGGCTCCCCTGCCCCACCAGCTTGCCCTCGTCCAGCACCAGGATCTGATCCGCGTACCGCACCGAGGCCGCCCGCTGGGAAACCACGAATACCGTGGGTTTTTCCGGCAGATTTTGAATGGCGCCGCGCAGCCCGGCGTCGGTAGCGTAATCCAGAGCCGAGGCGCTGTCGTCCAGGATCAAAATCCTGGGCTTTCGGACCAGGGCCCGGGCAATGGTCAGCCGCTGGCGCTGGCCTCCGGAAAAATTGGCCCCGCCCTGGGATACCGGGCTGTCCAGCCCGCCCTTGTCCCGGACTACCTCCCCGGCCTGGGCGGTCTCAAGGGCCTGCCAGAGCTCCTCGTCCGTGGCGCTGCCGTCGCCCCAGAGCAGGTTTTCCCGGATAGTGCCCTGGAACAGCTCGGACCGCTGGGGCACCATCCCGATCCCCTGCCGAAGGGCCTGCCGGTTCAAGCTGTCCACCGGCCGGCCGTCCAGCAGCACCTGGCCGGAGGAGGCGTCGTAAAACCGGGGGATCAGGTTCACCAGGGTGGTCTTGCCGGAGCCGGTGCCGCCAATGACGCCGATGGTCTGCCCGGGCTGGGCCAGGAACGAAATGCCCTCCAGAGCCGGCGCGGCGGCCCCGGCATAGGAAGCGGTCACGTTCCGAAATTCCACGCCGCCTAAGGGGCGCTGGGTATCGGGTCCGTCGGTCTGGAGGGCCTGGACCTCCAGAAGGGCCTGCACCCGGTTGCCGCAAGCGGCGGCCTTGGTCATGTTGATGATCAAATTGGCCATCTTCACCAGCTCCACCAGGATCTGGGACATATAGTTGTACAGCGCCACCACCAGGCCCTGGGTCAGCACGCCGGCCTCCACCCGCAGCGCCCCCACCTGGATCAGCGCCGCCACCGCCAGATTCAAAATGGCAAAGGTCAGAGGGTTCATCAGCCCCGAGACCCGGCCGGCCAGAAGCTGCCGCTCCTTGAGAACCTCCGTCCGTTGAGCAAAGGTCCGAATTTGGTCGTCCTCCTTGCAGAAGGCCCGCAGCACCCGTACCCCCGCCAGGTTTTCCCGGGTGGCGGCGGTAATACCGTCCAGCCCCGCCTGGACCCGGCGGTACATGGGCATCGTGATCAGCATGATGCCAAACACCACCAGGCACAGCGCCCCGATCAGTACCACAAACACCAGCGCCGCCTGAAAATCGATGGTAAAGGCCATGATCATGGCTCCGAATACCACAAAGGGGGACCGCAGCAGCAGCCGCAGGGTCAAATTCACCCCGTTTTGCACCTGGTTGATATCCGAAGTCATACGAGTGACCAGGGTCGCGCCGCCTAAGGCGTCCTGCTCGGTATAGCCCAGGGACAGGATATGCGCCATCACCGCGTGGCGCACCCGGGCCGCGAAGCCCACGGCGGTCCGGGCGGCAAAATACTGGGCGGTGATGGCGCAGACCAGGCCCACCAGCCCCAGCAGCACCATCAGAAGGCACATCCGCACGATAAAGCCCCGATCCCCAGTGGCGACGCCCACATCCACGATCCGGGCCACCACCAGGGGAATCAGCAGCTCAAATACCGCCTCCAGCAGCTTGAACAGGGGTCCCAGGGCGCAGTCCCGCCCGTAGCCCTTCATATATTTCAGCAGTTTGATCAAAAAAGCCACCTCGCAGTCCAAGTATTCGTATTATAACACGGCCCACGGAATTTGGCAACGCAAGAAGAAATTTCTGTTGACTTTTTCCCTATTTGCGGCTATAATACGGGGGTAAAAACGCTACTGTGGCTCAGTCGGTAGAGCAGCTGATTCGTAATCAGCAGGTCGCCGGTTCAAGTCCGGCCAGTAGCTCCACGCCGCCGCAAGCCGCGTCTCGCTTGCGGCGGTATTTTAATGCCTTGGAAATCCCTCGCCTATCGCAGATCACGGAAGCGAATACGGTTTTTCATTGAATCGACCTTCTGAACCTGTTTTACGCGCGCTTTGCGCAAAACGAGGGGCTCCGCCATATGGCAAAGCCCCTCGACTGGTTTGGTCTTTCTTGGATTACGGCGGCGTAATGGACGCCTCGCGTCAAATTCCTCTTGATTGCCGCAACGCGCATGGTCCCGTTTCAACGATCCTCCGGGCCTGTGAAGCACCCCAGATCCTGCATCTGTCTCCAACAGTCGCGTTCTATATCCAGCACATCTTCTGTCACAGTGACAACAGGCGTTTCATCCGTGTGATAAACGCAGGTAAGCTTCCCGTTTTCGCACAGAAAATACCAGCGAAAATAACGCTTTTCATAGAGAAAGTCCGAACTGTCAAAGCAGGGAAAACGCTCTTTCAGCACCAGAACGTCCCGCCCATACACGTCTTTGGCCCAGGGACTATTTTTGACCTCCCGGAAGGTAAGCATGGCCCGGCTGG
>CANQFY010000056.1 GCA_947600025.1 uncultured Oscillospiraceae bacterium | reverse complement strand
AGGCCCTTTTGATAGATCTGCTCCTTGCCGGTCATCACCTGCACGTCCCGGGCGTTTCCGCTGCGGAAGGCGCAGTAGGTGGGGAAATATTCCTTCACCGCCATCCGGCGGTGGGAGTTGACCTCCAGGGCGACGTAGGTGATGCCGAAGCCGCCTTTTCCCAGGGCTACGCCCAGCTGGTAGGTGCGCAGGCCGTTGCTGCCGGTCAGGACGGTCCCGACAGGCAGATCCACGCCGGCCTGGCCGGTCCATTTCAGGGGCTTGCCGCAGTGGGGGCAGATCTCCCCGGCGGCGGGACGCATACAGTGGGGGCAGTATTCCATGAGCGAACCCTCCCGTTTGATCTTTTAAAAGCCGCGACGCCCTCCGCCATCCGGGGGGCTGCCGGAAAGCCCCGGCAGCCCCCGATCCCGGACGGAGGAGGGATCTTTTCGCGCTTTACATTCCGGCTTTTTTGGCGATCTCGAAGACCTGGGTATCGTTGCCCAGGCAGAACCGCTGCCCTTCCTTCAGCACCATGGGGGCGTTGGCGGCCAGCCGCTTGCCGTCCACGAAGGTGCCGTAGGTGGAGCCCAGATCAGTGAGGATCACCTGGCCATTGACCACCGCCACGCGGCAGTGGACGCCGCTGACGCCGGGAACCTTGGGATAGACCAGATCGTTCCGGCGGGGGTCCCGTCCGATCCGCAGCTGCCCGGCAATGGCGAACCGCCGGCCGGCGAAGCTGCCGGTGATGCCCTGGATGCGGTAGCCGGAGTCCCCGGGGATGGGCGCGTGAGGCGGCGCGCTGGGGGTAGAGGGAGTGGGGACGGGCTGAGGAGCCGCCACAGCCGCGGGAACCTGCCGGGGACGGATCACCAGAATGTACACCGCCACGCCGGCGCCGGCGACGGCGAGCACCGCCAGGACGATCAGGCCGATGAGCAGGAAGTTGGTGGTGGGCAGGGGCTCCCAGTCGATCTTGTACTCGTCCAGCAGATCCCGGACGTAGTCGATCTCGATGGAGGCGTTGGTCTTGGCGTCACCGGTGGTGACGTCCTGGCCATAGCTCCAGGTGTTGACGCCTACCACCGCGCCCCGCTCGTCCAGCAGGGGACCGCCGGAGTTGCCATGGTTGATCTGGGCGGTGTGCTGGATGATCCGGGTGCTGGAGCCTAACAAGTTGAAGGTGGTGTGCAGGGAGACGATGCCGCTGGTGACAGTCACCTTCTCTACGCTGCCGGCATACTCATGGTCGCCGGTGATGATATCCAGGGTGGCCTCGTCGGTACTGCCGGGATAGCCCAGAGCGTAGACGGTGTCGCCGGAATCCACTTCCTCATTTTCAGCCAGCAGGGGCAGGGCCACCCGGCCTTCCACTTTCTCGGCGGCCTGGATGATGGCCAGGTCGGGCTTGTCGCTGGGGGCCTGGTAGATGACGTCACAGGGCACCACCCGGCTGGTATCCAGACCGGTGGTGGTGTCGAAGGCGTAGTCGTCCTTCAGAATGTAGATCCTGGTAGCAGTGGTCTTGCCGTACACCAGCTCGTAGCCCTCATTCTTGTGAGTTTCCCTGACGATGCCTTCGAAAACGTTGGTGACTTCCACCACATGGCGGTTGGTGACGAAATACTCTGTGGGCTGCCCAATTTTGCCGACGCCGAAGCCGGTACCCGAGACATTGCCGGCGCGTACATCGGTGTCGTACTTGCTGGTCTGCCCAGTAAGCAGATCCCTCTTATAAACGTCACAATAATAGATGACCAGAATCCGAACCACGCCGTTTCTGGACTCGGCGGCGATGTTGGTCTTCTGGCAGCCGCAGAAGAGCGCGGCGAGCAGGCACACTGCAAGGATCAGGCTGATAACTCTTTTTTTCATGGTTAATACCCTCCGTTCGTTCTCTTTTCTTTTTTACGGAATTTCCACCCATACGGCGGACGCGGTGTTATTGTCGTTGTCCGCGGGCACCCGGGCAAGGAGCCGGGCCCGCATTTTTTCCAGCCAATCCCGGGGATCGGCGGCGGCGTTCAGATCCGCCGCCATCTCCGGCTCGTTGACATACTCCCAAAAGCCGTCGGTACACAGCAGGAAGGCGTGGGCGCCGGGGGCCAGGACCTCGGCCTTGGACTCCACGGTGGGCATACTCTCCTGCCCCAGGGCCCGAAGCACCCGGTTCCGGTCCTCATGGAACCGGATCTGGTCCACGGTGATCTCCCCCATGAACACGGCGATCTGAGAAACGCTGTGGTCCCGGGTCTGGAAGACCAGCTTCCCATTGTAGAAGTGGTACAGCCGGGAATCGCCCACATGGCCCCAGGCCGCCAGATTTCCATTCAGCTCCAGGGCGACGATGGTGCTTTTCATGGCGCAGGCGGAGGTCTGAATGGCGACGATGCTGTCATGGGCGATGCGGAACAGGCCCTTGATCTGCCCGGGGTCCGCGTTCCCGTCCCAATTTTCGCAAACGGCCTTCACCGCCGCGGCGGAGGCCATTTCTCCGCCGCCGTGCCCGCCCAGGCCGTCCGCCACAACGGTACACAGCTGTTCCGTTCCCAAGCGAACCTCCCGGGCGGAATCCTCGTTCCGGGGGCGGCCGCCGATGTTGGTATAGCTTGCGGTTCGCAGCATAGTTTCCTCCTTTTGCGGCGATCTTAGAAGGCCAGGATCACCGCCGTATAGTTGTCCTGATTGGAGAAGCGCTTGCTCTGAATGGCCTGATCCAGCTTCCCGGCGATCTCCTCGGCGGTGCCGGTGATGCAGCCGGTCAGCTCCTCAAAGGACAGGGCGTTGTACACGCCGTCGCTCATCAGCAGGAACCGGTCCCCGTCCCGGATAGGGATGCCCTGATCCGGCATATCCACATATTTCAGCGGCCCCATGCCCAGGAAGCTGGTCAGCCCACTGGCCTTGGGGTGGGCCCAGGCGGCGTGGAGGTTGGTGCCCTGATTGATGGCCCGGACCTGTAAATCGTGGCGGTAGACATGCTCCCGGTTGAGCTGGAGCAGCGCCCCGTCCCGGTACAGGTAGATGTGGCTGTCGCCCACGGACAGGCAGTAGAAGGTCCGGTCCCGCACCAACCCTGCCAGCAGCGTGGTGCCGCTCTTATTGTATTCGCTGGGGGTGAGCAGGGTGTTCACCGCCTGGGTGGCCTGGGCCAGCAGGGTCAGCAGCTGCTCCTGGGGCGGCAGGTGGCTGGTGTCCAGGAAGCCGTTCATCATTGCCGTCACGGCGGCCTGGCTGACCTTGTCTCCGTCGCTCAGGCCGCCCATGCCGTCGGCCACCACCGCCAGCATGCCGCAGCTGGGAAATACCGCCTCCGGCGTGACGGAGAAGCAGTCCTGCTGACTGGAGCGGGCGCCCTGCTGATGGAGCTTGCCCACCTGGGGGCATCCTGCGGGCAGGGGCGCCTGGGAGAGGGGGGAGATCTCCGTCGGGCCGTAGCCCGGTCTGCTCTGCTCGGTCCTGGGAATGGTCCCGGGCCGGCGAGCGGGCTTGCTGTTTTTGGTTCTGGCCCTGTTTCGGTTGGAGCGCAACACCAGGGCGATGATCAGCCCGATCACCGCTGCGGCCAGCAGTCCGGTGGCGGCGATCCAGCCCCAGAGGACCGGGTCGGGCACCGGAGGTACAGGGGGAACGGTGGTCTCGGTGGTCTGATTCTCCGCGGCGGTCTCGGTGGTCACGGAAGTGGGAAGGTCGAAGGTCGGTGTGGGGACGCTGCCGGTGGGCGCCTCCTGGGGCGTTTCGGTGGGCGTCTGACCCTCCGTCGCGCCCTCGGTGGCGCCATCGGTGGCATCAGTGGTATCGGTAGAATCGGTGGCGGCAGTGGTCACGTTGTCTTCCGGCGCGGTAGACTCCTGCTGCTCCGGTGGGGAAAAGCGAAGGATCTCAAAGGCGCTTTCCATAGATCAGCTCTCCTGTCCCCAGGCAAATTTGTCGCCGCACAGGCCCAGGAACAGCAGCTTGGTGGAGCCAACGGTGATCACATCGTAGTCCTTCAGCTGGGTGGCGTTGAACACCGCCTCGCCGTTGATCTCGATGATGTTCCGGCCCTCGGTAGGCCCGGCGTAGAACATCCGGTTCTTGTGGTAGTAGGCGACCATGGCGTGCTTCTCCCGGGAGATCTGATTGTCGCCCTGGATGTGGATGTCGCCGGCCTCTCTGCCGATGTAGTTGTACCCGGCGTGGAGCCGGAAATCGGTGCCCCGGCAGGGACCCTCGATGCACACCACCCAGCCGACCACCGGGTCCACCTGGCTGGGGCCGGCCATATCGTCACCGGCCAGAACGGTGGGGGAGCTGAAGGGATTGACCCCGCCGCTGCCCCAGTTGCCGGCGGGCTGGGTGACGCCGCCGGAGCCGCTGCCCGCGTTGATGGGCGCTTCCGTTGGAGCGAAGCCGCCGGGCGTGGGCGTAGGCGCGGGGGTGGGCGCTTCCGTGGGGGTGAAGCCGCCAGGCGTGGGCGTGGGCGCAGGCGCGGGGGTGGGGGCCTCCGTGTGGGAGAAGCTGCCCTGCGCGCCTTGGCTGGCGCAGATGGGGCAGGAGGCGTGGACGGCGGCGTTGTAGTAGTGCCCCTTGGGGCAGAGGACCAGATTGTTCTTGATTTCCATTTTTATTCCTCCAATTTAAAATATTTTTTCTTACATATTGACCAGCTGGAAGGTGTTCCGCCGGGTGCCCAGGTAGAACTTGTCGCCCACCTGGATGGGGACAGGGTAGTTGGGGGGCAGTTTCCGGCCGTCGGCCAGGAAGGAGCCGTAGCTGGAGCCCAGGTCCACCAGAGTGGCCTGGCCCTGGCACCACCGCAGGGAGCAGTGGTGGCGGCTGATGCCCGGGGTGTTGGCGTTGTACTGCACCGCGCAGTCGTAATCCCGGCCGATGATCAGCCCGCCGCTGCCCACGCTGTAAACCTGGCCCTTCAGGGGCCCGGACAGGCAGGCGATGCCCAGGTGCTGGGTGTAGTTGAACTCGTAGTCGATGGGGCCGCTGAGGGGTACCGCCATGGTGGGGGCCTTTTTGGGGAACAATGGCGCGCAGTCTCTGCTGGAGGCCAGTACGGCGATCACGAATCCGATGGTCACCGCGATGCCCAGCCACACGATGATGGCGCCGCCCACCGTGCAGCACAGCAGCGCCAGCAGCGCCAGATTGGGCTTGCCCTGGGCACGGCCCAGGAAGAAGGGGATCAGCCCCAGCAGAGCGCCGATCATCCCGCCCAGAATGGCGAAATAGAGGATGTTCAGCATCGTTCGTCTCCTTTCTTCAAATGGGAAGGGGGTTACTCTTTACATGCCCCATTATAGCACCCCCGCCCACCCCTCCGTCAGGCTGCTTTCAACAAAACCACCGCCGGGTGGGTGAGGGCAAAACGGCGGATTCTTCTGCTCCAAAAATAGGTGTTGACAAATGTAAACAGTTGTGCTATGATGGTCCCATCACAAAAGAGAAGGAGGATGCAGATGGAACCGAAAAACAATCTGACCCCTGCGGAGTGGAGCGTGATGGAGGCCCTCTGGGCCCATCCCGGCGCCTCCGGCCGGGATATTACCGATGCCCTCCACGCCTCCGCCGGCTATCACCGCAGCACGACGCTGACCCTGCTCCGCCGCCTGGAGGAGAAGGGAGCCGTCCGCTCCGAGACCCAGGAGGGCCGCAAGGCGTTTTATGCCCTGATCCCCCGGGAGGACGCGGCGCTGCGGGAGGCGGAGGATGTGCTGAGCCGGGCGTACCGGGGCAGCGTGAGCCTGCTGGTCAGCGCCCTGACCCGGAAGCAGACCCTGCCCCCGGAGGAACTCCAGCAGCTGCGGCAGATGCTCGCGCAAATGGAGGGAGGGGAAGACCATGCTTGAGTGGATTCTTTCCTCGTCGGTGCTGATTTTGATCGTGGCGGGGCTGCGGCTGTTCAAGACCCGGCTTCCCGCCCGGGTGCGGTACGCCCTTTGGGCATTGGTCCTGGTGCGGCTGCTGGTGCCTGTGAGCGTGGGCAGCCTGGCCTTCAGCGTGGGCGCCGTGGTCCAGGAGGCGGAGCGGACCCAGCCGGTGCAGCGGATCGTGGAGGCGGCCCGGCAGCCCCTGGTTCCGTCCCCGGCGGGCAGTCCGGCGGGGGGCCTTCCCGCCGCCCCCTCCGGCGTGGCCGGGCATTCGGAATCGCCGGTGACGCCCCCGGCGGACAGCCCGGTGGCGGATCTTCCCGCTACGCCCTCCGACATGGCCGGGCCTTCCTCGGAGACGCCGGAAGATGCCCCGGCGCCCCGGGAGCTGACCCTGGCGGGGCTGCTTGTGACGCTCTGGGCCGCCGGCGGCGTGGTCACAGGGGGCTACTTTCTCTGGGTGAACGCCCATTTGGCGCGGCAGCTCCGCCGGTCCCGGCGGAGGCTGGAGATCCCGGAGAGCAAGCTGCCGGTGTACGTCTCGCCCCAGGCGGAGACGCCCTGCCTGTTTGGCCTTTTCGCGCCGAAGGTGTACCTTTCGGAGGAGGCGGCGGCGGACCCCGTGATCCTGCGCCATACCCTGGCCCATGAGCAGACCCATTTCCGCCATGGCGACCATGTGTGGGCCCTGCTGCGGGGCGTGTGCCTGGCGGTCCACTGGTATAATCCCCTGGTGTGGTGGGCGGCGGTGCTGTCCTGCCGGGACGGGGAGCTGGCCTGCGATGAGGGCACCCTGGCCCGGCTGGGGGAAGAGGAACGCCGGGCCTATGGCGAGACGCTGCTGGATCTGACGGTGAGCAAGCCCGTCTCCCCGCTGGTCACCGCCACCATGGCGGGGGGCAGCAATCTGCGGGAGCGGATCGAGGGCATCGTCCGCAGACCCCGGACCTCGCTCCCCATTCTGGCGGCCCTGGCGCTGGTGGCGGCGCTGGCGGTGGGCTGCACCTTCACCGGCGGGGCGGAGGAGGGCCAGTCCGATCCGCCGCCCTCCACCACCGGCGCTCAGGATTCGACCACGGGCGCTGCCTCCGCCACGGATGCCCCCACTGAAGAACCCACGGAACCGCCCACGGAGGCCCCCACGGAAGGGGAAACGGCTGCCTGGTACGTTCAGGAGCCCGCCGCCCCCCTCTCCTACGCCGATCTGACCACTTTGGATCTGCCCTTCTCCGGGGCTCAGTGGCTGGTTTCCGGGGAGAAGGGCGCCGAGATCTATGAAATCGAAGTCAATGGCGGCGTGCTGGAGGTGCGAAACGCACTGAGTCTAGGGGACCCAGTCCATACCGTTACCCTGCCGGAGGAGCTGGCGACCGCCGTCGCCCTGGGCGGGGACGGCCGGATGGGCTATGTGGCCACCGGCGCCCAAATTGCCGCCGTGGACCTAAAGACCGGGGAGGTAAAGACCCTGGTGGAGGGGGGCCAGCTGCTGGACGCAGTCATGGTCAGCTATGACGTGATCTATTACGCGGCCGAAACCGAGGACCAAACCGCCGTCTTCCGGCTTTACATTCCCGAGGGGAAGATGGATCTCATTTACGGGGGCATCCCCGTATACCCGGCCAGCGAGTTCCGGCTGATCCCCCCGGAGACTACCCTGGGCAAGGTGGGCTGGACCATGATGAATCCGGAGATGATGGCCCTTCTTAATCAGGAATACGCCAACCCGGACAGTGTTTACAAGAATACCAGCCCAAAATTCGACTTTACCGAGGTGTGGGGCCAGCCGGGGCAGATCGATACCTATCAGCCGACCAATTACCTGGCGCGGAGCATCTGCCAGGCCATTCAGGACCAGTCCGGCCTTCTGGCGCTGGTACGGTGCTGGTACGACCCGGTCCAAAACGAATACACCCAGGAGCTGGGGGCCATTGACGACTGCTTCACCGGCACCGGCCTTTGGCACGACCACTACGATCCCGAGGCGGAAGCCCCTGCCGCGCCTGTGGTAAACTTTGGGGACTGGGCGGACATGGGGGTAGCCCCCCTGCCCCAGACCAGGGAGCAGCTGCTGGCGGAGACGGAGGACCAGGATTCCTTCACCGGCCTTCTCTACGCCGCGCCCTATGAGCGGCCCACTCTCTACGCCGGGAACCCGGGGGAGCCTTTGAAGCAGGTGCTGGCGGAGCCGGTGACCCAGTGGGAAAGCACCCAGTACTACCTCTACGCCATCACGGAAGACGGGGCGCTGATGCAGGTGAGCCTGGATGGCAATATCCACAACACCCTCTATCGGGCCCAGTATGGCGCGCTTCGGGATATGGACTACCAGTGCGGCATGGTGTTCCTGCTGGACGGGGACTACCTGGTGCAGCTGGACCTGACCACCATGGAGCAGCGGACCCTTCTGGAGGCGGAGGGCATGGTGGACTGCCGGTACTTCGCCGAAAACCAGGTCTATATCTGCCAGTCCAAGGGCCTACATGAGATGCAGTACATCCTGAACCTGGAGACCCAGACCCTGGAGGAGACCGTCTTCAACTAAAGCATTGGCTCGGGGCAAATCTCCCGCGTCACTCCCAAATCCCAAGGCCAGGGACCTTTTCGGTCCCTGGCCTCAGCTTGTCAATAGTTGACTTTCGTGGAGGCGAAAGATATAATATGATCAGCCGAGAAGGAGATAGGAGGGAGATCGAAGTGGGTCATCTATTTTTCGGTTCCTTAAAACGGCATATTTTAAGCAACAAAGCTGTCAGCGCAATGCTGTTTTTGGGGGTATTTGTGGCGGTGCTTTGCATCAGCATCATCCTGGGATATGCCATGAAGCAGTATTTCTATTCGACCTCGTCCCCAGAGTATTCCACGGTCACCATAGAGCCCGGCGCGGAACTGCTCTCCGACGTCCGATCCTTCCCCCAGGAAATGGACGCGCTGTTTGGATCGGATGTGTCGAATGTCCTCTATCTGGTCAGGGAGTCTCCAAGCAGCGTCCTCATCGGCTGGCAGGGTTCGGAGCCGGACCGCTGGTTTCCCATGGTCAGCGGACGCTTCTTTAATGAGCAGGAACAGCGGGAGGGGGCGAAAGCGGCCTACATCTCTTACGAGTATATTGGGAAAATCCCGGAGAAAGAGATCGAGCTGTTTTCAGATACCTATGAAATCATCGGGACGGGGTGGATCGCCACATTTAATATTCGCAGCGGCATTTCCGATCAGGCGCAGGCGGTCCTCTTTCCGGAAAAGGATCTCTCCCCCGAGGAGCAGGCAAACGTGGAGGAGACGCTTTTCACCATCCTTCCATACAAAACCTTTCTGTCAAATGCCTCTCCTGCCCTGATCCTCGTCCATTTTGACCACGCCTCCCGGTCGGATCTGCTGAGATACAGCGAAATTCTGCGCGCCCGTTTCCCCGATTCGCGGATCAGCTTCGTCAGCAAGGACTCCGCCAGCTCCTATAACTTCAATAACCAAAACGCCATGATCGGCGCGCTGTTTTTGGGCGTGGTCGCCTGCATCACGATCGTCCAGATCATGGAACAGTGGCTCGCGTTCTACAAAAAAGAGATGATGGTGTATCGCATCTGCGGAATGCGGAAATTCACCTGCGTTCTGCTTCTATGGGGCCATTGGGCGATTGTGTTCATTGCCGGCTCGATTGCGGCGGTTTTGGCCCACATCCTTTGTTTTCCCATACTGGAAGTGATAGACGCGGACGCCGCCCCGGCTATTGGGCCGCTTTTGATCGTGCTGCTTCTGGTGTACTTGGCGACCATTCTGCTGACCGGGAAAAAAGTCAGTAACATCTTGCAAATTCAGGACAAAGGTGGACTGCAATGAACGCGATAAGACTTGCCCGTTATTTTTATTCCAGGCGGTACATGCAGGAAGCGGTTTTGATCGTTCAACTGGTACTGATGTTTGTGCTTTCGATGGTTGTATTTAGCCCCGTGGACGCCTTTCTGCAATTCGCTTGGGAAATAAAAGGGGCTTATGCCGCCGTGGACGATTCGCGCACCCTGTTTTTTAATCCAAACGAAGCGGTTTATTATAATGGCACCGGAATAATAGACCCGGAATCCGCGGGCTTTGTAGACGCCGCCGCGAAGGATGCGCTGGCCTCCGCCGGAATCGCCGGTCCCATGCGGATGGCGCTTTGTCCCGCGTACATTGACGCGGGAACGGAAAACGAGCCGGAGGAAGACAGCCAGGACCAGCCGGCGGTCCGGAACCTGCTGGTCTACTCGGCGGAAATGCTGGAAGCCACCGGGCTTTTCAGCGGCGAGAGCGCCCCTTCCCCGGAGCAAAGGGGCGCCGTGCCCATCCTGATCAGTCCGTCTCTCGCGGGTTTGATCCCCCTGGGGTCGGAGACCACCGTTACCCTTCGAGACGGCGATACGGGCATCCCCTGCGTGGTCGCCGGCGTTCTTTCAGAGGAAGCCGTTCTGCCCGCCTGCCACGGTTTTGGGAGCTTCCCGACACTATCCTGCTTTGGAACGAAGCTGTCCGATTATCCCGGGACGGATTTCATCGTGATGGGCTATGACCCGGCGTATTTCCCGGAGATCCAGTGGGAAAGCAGCTTCCTGGTGCCCCTGGAGGAGAACGCGGATGTGGCGGCAACCGTTCAAGCGCTCAATGCCCAGGTCGGCGCCTGGGGCAGCTTTGCCACCATGGGGGAGCTGGAGAAGGTGGCCTTTTCCCGCGTCTTTGTGAACAACTCCATGGCCATCCTGGAGTTCCTGCTGCTGAGTCTTCTGGCCTTTTTCGGCTACGGCGGATATCTGTTCCTCATGACCTTCCAGCGGCAGCAGGAATTTTCCGTTTTCTTTTTGCTCGGCATGACCAGAAGGAAAATGCTGGTCCTGAACTGCGTCTTCGGGTGCGTGAATTTGCTGATCGCCCTTTTAATCGCCTATGCCAGCTATCCCTGGTTCCGGCAGCTGCTGGGAAGCGGCAGCTCCGCTACCGCTACGGTGGGCGTCGTTGGGCTGTCCTACTGTTTCGGGCTGCTGCTTTTGGCGCTGATCTTCAGTTTTCTTTCCGCGTTCCACCGATTCGGCAACGTATCCACCATCTTTCTGCTTCAAGGAGGAGACTAGGAATGATCCAATTATCCGGCGTCAAAAAGGTGTACAACCCCAGAAAGCCCACGGAGGTTTTCGCGCTGCGGGATGTAAACCTGGAAATTAGTTCCGGGGATTTTGTGGCGATCACCGGACCTTCCGGGTCCGGGAAATCTACGCTGCTGCATATTCTCGCGGGCCTGGATACGGCCACATCCGGCCAATACTTCTTCCGGGGCCGGGACGTCTCCGCCATGTCCGATGGGGAAAAATGCCAATTGCGGAACAAGAAAATTGCCATCATTTTGCAGAGCTTTGGCCTGATCGGCACGGAGTCCGCCCTGAATAATGTGGTTCTGCCCCACATCATCGGCGGTACCTACAATAGGAAAATCGACCAAAAGGCCCGGCAGGTTTTGGAACAGGTGGGTCTGGGAAACGCCATCAAAAAACCGGTCAATCAGTTGTCCGGCGGCCAGCGGCAGCGGGTGGCCATCGCTCGGGCGCTGACGATGAATGTGGAGGTGCTCCTGGCGGACGAACCGACCGGCGCCCTGGATCAGCAAAACGCGGAGTCGCTGGTGCGGCTCTTGACGGAGCTGAATCAAAACGGATTGACGGTGGTCATCGTCACCCACAACATGGCCATAGCCGAAAAATGCCCCATCGCTTACGCGCTGAACGACGGCCGCCTGTCCCGTACTAGGTAACGACCGGCCCAGGCGCCCTTCCGGAAACCGTCTTCAACGAAAACAGGCCATGCGCCGCGATAAAATAAGAATAATTCTCAAATAGGGATTGCTTTTTTCCCTCCGATCCGATATAATATCCCAAAAGGCAGCCGAGGCCGCCGGAATTTTGATCAGGAGGTATGTCCCAT